>NZ_JBFWIB010000011.1:0-127059 GCF_041300785.1 Luteimonas salinilitoris | reverse complement strand
AGCTCACTCATGCTTGATCGACTGCTGGGGCACGTCTTCGGATGGCGTCGGGCTCGCTTCGCTGGTTCGCGACGCTGGTGGATCCTAGTTGCCTGCGTCCTAGCTGCGTCATTCTTTTCGGCCATCCACGCATCCATCCAGCTATTTAACGGCTGGCAGTACTCGATCGTGCGCCCACTTTGTTTTCGCCGCCGTCGTTTCTGCAATTTCGAAGATCACGTTCTTGCTTCAGTTGACCCTACGTTGTATTGGTTGTACATGAGCATGTGGGCTTTCGTGGCTGTATGCTGCATTGCATTGTTGGGCTTCTGTTTCTGGATTTGGTTTCGTCGCAGTGAACTCTAACAGTTCGCTCAAGCCGAAGCCGCTTCGCGGCTCGGCTTAATTCAGGCGTTAGCCCCCACAAATCGGAGGAATCCGCTATGAGACATCTCGTTACCTTGCTTCTCTTCGTCGGCGCCATTGCCGCATACATCGCGGGCAGCACCCTGGGGGCGGCGGCACTCGTCGTGGCTGGCCTCGTTCTGGAATCAGTGGCTTGGTACCGGCTTTTACGCGGCAAGAAACATCGGCCTGTTTCGACACACTAGCGTTGAACAGGCCGTGCACCTGGACCTGCACGCCGCGTTGTAGGCTACGTGGGACTTACCCGCCCGCGCGAGCTTCAACCTTGCGTGTTGGAACCCTCAACACCACCGTGTGTGGGCTAACAATTCATTCAAGCCGAACCCGCTTCGCGGGTCGGCTTAATTCAGGCGTTAGCCGTCACAAGGGACCCTAGAAGGTGAAAGCTCGGCTCTCTTATCCGCTGATTTTTTTTCTACCTTGCGCTCTGGCTGCCGGTATTGCCGGATTCGCCTTTGCGACCGTTAGCAGCGCTGCCTTGTGGCTGTTCGTTTACGGCGATGGTGAGTGGCCCGATTCAGCTGGAACTGTCCTTATGGCGCTGGCTGCTATCGTAGCCACAACCATCTTGGCCGCACTGGTTTCACGCTTCTATGCCTATGGCAAGCGCCGGGAGGCACTTGGTGGCGTCAGCCGCCGTCATGTGGCAATGGCCGTAGGCATCTCAGTACTGCTGCTGGCGCTCATCCTGGTTTACCAGTGGTAGGCCGGCGACATCGGCTAGTGCCGGCCAACCATTCGTTCAAGCCGAAGCCGCTTCGCGGCTCGGCTTAACTCAGGCGTTGGGCAGCTGAAGAGCGACACGTATGACGCGCACCACCTACATCTTGATAAGCGGGGCAGTGATCGCGGCGTTTGCGGGAGGCATCTTCACCCATCGCTTCTTCGTCCGAGACAGCCACAGCGGCGTGAGTCAGAGTGAAACCTACCGCATTATGCAGGCCGTCGTTGCCTCAGCAGGGACGCAGATTGCGAGGGAAAGGGATCATTGCGAAATCACCCACGCCGGAGATGGTCCTGGAGTTACGAAGGTCGGCGACTTCATTGCCAGCTCGAGCGGTTTTAGGTTTGAGGGCGAATGGAAGTCGTTTGAGAATTTGAGGTGTGACGGGGAAGGTACACTCAAGTGCGAGTGGGCCTTTGGCAAAGCCAAATCTGAAGAAGGGTGGGGTCGTATCCTTCGGTTTACGTATGTCTTGCAAACTGGCGCGATAGACACCGCCAGCTTCGAGTGCCTAGACGTACCGTGAGCACACAGTTGCCCAACAATGCAATGCGCTGCAGCCGACGTGCAAAACGCACGCGGCTGAGCGCGATCGTTAGCCCCCACAAATCGAAGGAACCCGCTATGAGACATCTCGTCACCTTGCTTCTCTTCGTCGGCGCCATTGCCGCATACATCGCGGGCAGCACCCTGGGGGCCGCGGCACTCGTCGTAGTTGGCCTCGTTCTGGAATCAGTGGCTTGGTACCGGATTTTACGCGGCAAGAAACATCGGCCTGTTTCGACACACTAGCGTTGAACAGGCCGTGCCCCTGGACCTGCACACCGCGTTGTAGGCTACATGGGACTTACCCGCCCGCGCGACCTTCAACCTTGCGTGTTGGAACCATCAAGCCCACCGTGTGTGGGGCCTAACAACCCATTCAAGCCGAACCGGTAGTTCCTACGGTTCAGTGGACGCCCTGATCTCACTTCAGGAGTGTCTTCAATGCCCAAGCCAGGCCCCAGAACAACCTATCTATAAAGCAACGCCTTCAAGGCGACCGCCGTTCGATTGAGCCAGCTTCCGGGCGTGGCAGTGCGTGATGTGGCCGAGTCGCCTTACATCACCCTTTCATGTTGTCTCGTTGGTGCAAGCAAGCGCGCGAGGCGGGGAGCTCGACCAATGTCGTCGAATTGGACAAGGCCATACCGTCGCCGGAATCGAGGCGTTGGCCAGATGAAGAAGCGGGTACCAGCAACTCGAACTCAAGCATGACCGTTCGAATGAGGCAATTGCGTTCACTTCCAGGCATGGGGAGAACGTACGCACGCCCCGTATCTCAGATGCAGCCGGCAGGCTGGGCTCGCACGTTCGCCCGAGCCACTGCCCTCTCCCGGCCCTGCCCGGCCCAGGGGCCGGTGCCCTCAACGGAGACATGCGATGACCTGTCACGCCCCGGGATCCGCCACCGCTTTGACGCTGACGCTCACGCTCGCGATGAGCGTGTGGATGCCGGGCCGAGCGCAGGAACCTGACCACGACCACACGCTCATCCTGGCCGGAACATTGATCGACGGGACCGGCAGCTCGCCGAGGGACAACGTGGCGATCGTCGTCCGGGACGGCCGTATCGCCGAGGTACGTGATGCCGTCCAGGAGGACGCTGCAAACCCGGCCGCGCTCGACCTCAGCGGGTTCCACGTCCTGCCGGGACTGATCGACGTGCATGCCCACCTCACGCTGAGCCACGATCCGGCGCTCGACTACGGCGAGATCTCGGGGCCTGCGAGTGCCATCCTCGGCGTCGTTCACGCCAGGCGCACCCTGATGGCGGGATTTACGACGGTGCGCGATCCGGGCGGACCGCACTACGCGGATGTCGCGCTGCGGGATGCTATCGCGGCCGGCAGGGTCGAGGGGCCGCGCATGTTCGTCAGCGGCCCGGTGCTCACGATGACCGGAGGGCATGCAGCCGTCGGCAACTGGGCGCCGCCGGACCTGGAACTCAGCAGCGCAGCCGCACGGGTGGCCGACGGCAGCGACGAGATCCGCAAGGCGGTCCGCCTGCACCAGAAGTACGGCGTGGACTTCATCAAGGTGATCGCGACCGGCGGCATCTTCACAGACCGCTCCGATCCGGCGGCCGCTTCGTACACCCGCCAGGAGATCGAGGCCGCCGTGGACGAGGCCCGCAAGCGCGGGCAGCGGGTTGCCGCGCATGCCCACGGCCTGGAGGGCATACGCAATGCGGTGCACGCCGGGGTGCACTCCGTCGAGCATGGGACCTACCTGGACGCCGAGACTGCGGCATTGATGGCACGGCGCGGCGTGTTCCTCGTTGCGGACCTGTATGCGGACGCCTACTCGCTGATGCACGGCGACGCGCTCGGGCTCGATCCGGCACATCTCGCCAAGGCCGAGGCTGCAAGCGGGCATCTTCGTGAGAGTTTCCGGCGGGCGCGGGCAGCGGGCGTCAGGATCGCCTTCGGCACCGACGCGGGCGTGTTCCCCCATGGCGAGAACGCGAGGCAGTTCGCGCTCTACGTGCAGCTCGGGATGTCGCCACTCGAAGCATTGCAGGCGGCGACCCGCGACGCCGCGGAGCTGATCGGGGCAGGCGAGGACCTCGGAACGGTCGAGACCGGCAAGCACGCCGACCTGATCGCGGTGCCGGCGAATCCGTTGGCAGACATCCGGCAACTGGAAACCGTGCCGTTCGTGATGAAGGGTGGAACCGTCGTAAAGAACGAGATCGACGGGGATTAAGCCCTGCCGTGATGCGAGCCGCCATAATGCACGCCGAATGCTCTCCTGAGAGGAATCGACCCCATGCCTGAAGCACTGCTCGAAGGCGGCTGCCAATGCGGCGCTGTTCGCTATCGCATCACCGGCAGCCCGGTCATGGCGGCGCTGTGCCATTGCTCGATGTGCCGGCGCGCGAACGCGGCGCCGGCCGTGGCCTGGGCGATGTACGAGGAGTCGCAGGTGACGTTCCTTGGAAGTCCGCCGACGGTCTACGCGTCCTTACCGGATGCGCGACGGAGCTTCAGCGGCCGCTGCGGGACCCAGATCGGCTTTGCGGCCGACTACATTCCGGGGATGATCGACATCACGATCGGGAGCCTGGACGAACCGGAGCGGATGCCGCCGGCGTTTCATTACTGGACATCCCGGCAGCTGCCGTGGCTGCAGATGGCGGACGAGTTGCCCAGGTTTCCGGAGTTCCCTCCGACGGACTGACGCCGCCGCGGTTCCGATGGCTGGGAACGATCATCCGCCTGCGGCTCTCTCCGGTTGCCGCGCAACGAGACCTGGAGTGGTCCAATGAGCGACGAATGCGTTTTCTGCGAGATCGTGCGGGGCGATGCGCCGGCCAGCGTGGTGTACGAGGACGAGATGACGATGGCCTTCATCGGTCCGCGGCAGTTCCATGCCGGGCACACATTGGTCATCCCGCGCGGGCATTTTCGCGACGTGCGCGAGCTCGATCCTGAAACGGGCGCGGCGGTGATGGCGACGGTTTCGCGCATCACCCGCGCCGTCGGGCTGGCCTTTCCCAACCAGGGGCTCAGCCTGTGGCATTCGATCGGCGAGGCGGCGTTCCAGGAGGTGCCGCACCTGCACATCCATGTCCATCCGCGAAAGCTCGACGACGACTTCCTGCGCATCTATCCGCACGCGCCTGCCCTGCCCGACAAGGACACCCGCGACCGGTACGCGGCCCAGGTACGTGCCCATCTCGATTGATCCCAGGTCCGACACGAGCCGGCGACATTGCAGGGTCGAGTCAGACGTCGGCGGCCGCCACTTCGCGCAGCCTGCCTTCGTGCAGTTCCAGCACGCGGTCGAGCTTGCGCGCCAGCCGGCGGTCGTGGGTGACCAGCACCAGGCTGGTGCGCTGGGCGCGGTTGAGTTCCAGCATCTGCTCGAAGACGGTGGCGGCGGTGCGCTCGTCGAGGTTGCCGGTGGGTTCGTCGCCGAGCACGCAGGCGGGATGGTTGACCAGCGCGCGGGCGACCGCGGCGCGCTGGCGCTCGCCGCCGGACAGTTCGCCCGGCTTGTGCTCGAGCCGGGGGCCGAGGCCGACCGATTCCAGCAGCGCCTGCGCCCGTTGCCTGGCCGCGGGCACGTCGCTGCCGGCGAGCACGACCGGCAGCATCACGTTCTCGAGCGCGGTGAACTCGGGCAGCAGGTGATGGAACTGGTAGACGAAGCCGAGCGCCCGGTTGCGCAACTGGCCGCGGGCGGCGTCGGACAGCGCGCTCATCCGCTGCCCGGCGACGTACACCTCGCCGGCAGTGGGCGTATCGAGCCCGCCGAGCAGGTGCAGCAGGGTGCTCTTGCCCGCGCCGGACGCGCCGAGGACGGCGACGGTTTCACCGGCGTGCACCTCGAAATCGAGCCCGCCGAACACCGGCGTGACGAGCTTGCCCTCGCTATAGGTCTTGCCCAGGTTCTCCGCGCGCACTACCGCGTCGCCATGCATTCGCGCTTGCTCTTCCGATTCCCGATTCCCGATTCCCGATACCCGGCTACTCATAACGCAGCGCCTCCGCCGGCGCGGTGCGCGCAGCGCGCCAGGCCGGGTAGATGGTGGCGACGAACGCCATCGCCAGCGCGACCAGTCCGATGATGGTCACGTCGTCGGGATTGAGTTCGGTCGGCAGGCCGGTGATGTAGTACACGTCGGGCGGGATCAGCACGACGTCGAAGGCGCCTTCGATCGCGCGCAGGATGTACTCGAGGTTGAACGTGAGCAGGACGCCGCCGAGCACGCCGAGCACGGTGCCGATGACGCCGATCAGCGTGCCCTGCACCATGAACACCTGCAGCACGCCGCGCGGCGTGAGGCCGAGGGTGCGCAGGATGGCGATGTCGGCCTGCTTGTCGGTCACCAGCATCACCTGCGAGGACACCAGGTTGAAGGCCCCCATCGCGATGATCAGCGACAGCAGGATCGCGATCATGGTCTTCTCCAGCCGCAGCGCGCGGAACATGTTGGCGTTCTCGCTCGACCAGTCGCTGACCCGGTACGGGCCCTGCAGGCGCACCGCGAGATCGCGCGCCACCTCCCAGGCCTGGTTCATGTCGTGCAGCCGCAGGCGCACGCCGGTGACGCCGTCGCCGATGCGCAGCACGCGCTGCGCGTCCCGCATGTTGACCACCGCCAGGCCCTTGTCGAACTGCTGGTGGCCGGCCTCGAACAGGCCGCTGACAGTGTAGCGCTTGAGCTGCGGCACGCCGCCCATCGGCGTGGTCTGGAAGTCGGTCGTCACGATGACCTTGTCGCCGACGGACACGCCGAGCCACAGCGCCAGCTCCCGGCCGAGGATGATGTTGAAGCTGCCCGGCTGCAGGTCGTCCAGGCTGCCCTGCACCATCTTGTCAGCGATCACCGAGACGTGTCGTTCCTCTTCGGGAACGATACCCTGGAGGAAGGCCGGCTGCGGTTCGGAGGTGTTGCCGCTGATCATCGACGGCCGCTCGACGTAGGGCGCGGCGCCGGCGACGCGCTCGTCGCGCAGGGCTTCGTCGACCGCGTGCCGCCAGTCCTCCATCGCGCCGCCGACGGCGCTGACGGTCGCGTGCGCCGACATCTGCAGCAGGCGGTCGCGGATCTCGCGCTGGAAGCCGCTCATCACCGCCAGCGTGGTGATCAGCGCGGTAACGCCGATGGCGATGCCGAGGATCGAGGCGAGCGAAATGAAGGAAATGAAGCCGTTGCGGCGCTTGGCGCGCAGGTAGCGCAGGCCGATGGCGACGGGAAGGGGTTTGAACATCGGTTCTCGCTGGCTCCGGGCGGCATGCCGCCCGGGAAGCCGGCATGAAGGCCGCTATGGTGCCATCGAAGCCGCCCGACGCGCAGCCTGCGGATCGGGCGCGGCCAGCCGGAGTTCACGTCGTCGCGCCGGCGGCAGGGTGTCCGGCCACCAGGCCAGGCGCTGCGCCCTGCCCCGGGGGTCGCGCCAGTGCAGGAACGCGAGCGGGCCGCGCCAGCGCAGCGTCACGTCCATGACCGGTTTGCCGTCGAGCGACACCGGCGCGGCGGCGCCCGCGAAAACGAAGCTGCGTGCGGGCCTGCGCGCTTCGCGCCGCAGCAGCGCCAGGCCATGACCGAGCGCGGCCAGCGCCAGTGGCCAGGCGACCAGGCGTGGCATCTCCGAGGCGAGCACGGCGAACGCGGCCAGCGGCGTCATTACCGCCAGGATCGCCAGCAGCCAGCGCGATGGGCGCCAGGGGATCTCCGCGCGCGCAGGAACCACGTGGCGGACGTGGTGGGCATGCGCAGGCGGATCCGCGGTGTGGGCGGTGGCGTCGCGGTCAGCGGAGTTCGCGGATGCGTCGGACGAGCGCGTCGAGTGCGGCATCGGGAACGGCCTCGTAACCCATGAACCAGCGCCAGAGCCTATCGTCCTCGCAATCCAGAAGCTGTAGGAAAACTCCGCGTTCCCCATCGGAAGCCGCCGCCCATGCGCGATCGAGATAACGGGTGAACAGGACGTCCAGCTCGCGCATGCCGCGGCGGCACTTCCAGCGCAGGCGCCGCAGTTCGGCCGTGTCGGCGGCATTCATGCTGCGAGCAGGCCCCACGCCAGCCGCAGCCACAGCAGCAACAAGACCACCGCACCAAGCAGGAACACCCAGAAGCGATGCATGACCGTGTTGTATCCGCACTGGATAACGCTGTGGGCGATGCGCAGCGCGACGAACGCCCAGGCCAATCCCAGCACCATCGGCGTGACCTGCGCGGTCAGCGCCGCCACGACCAGCGCGAAATAGAACAGCACCGGCAGTTCGAACAGATTGCGGAAGTTATCGGCGGCGGAGCAATCGGTCAACTTCGCCGCTGCCTGCGTGGAGGTTGCCACCGCCTGCGGGCGTATGCGCTCGCGCCGCATCTGCGCCACCCGGCGCCGGTACATGACCGTCATCACCACGAAGGTGAGCGCGACCATGGCCAGGCCGGGCAGAAGGATCGACTGGACGTTCATTCGGTCCCGCGCTTGCTGCCGATGGCGAGGAACGGGTGCCGTGCGTCTCTCACTCGTTTCTCGTTCCTCTCCACTCGTTCCTCGCTCTTCAGCCTCGCCGCGCCAGCATCATCTGCTTGATCTCGCCGATCGCCTTGGCCGGGTTGAGGCCCTTCGGGCAGGTGCGCGCGCAGTTCATGATGGTGTGGCAACGGTAGAGCTTGAACGGATCCTCGAGGTCGTCCAGGCGCGCGCCGGTGTCCTCGTCGCGGCTGTCGATGATCCAGCGGTAGGCCTGCAGCAGGACCGCCGGGCCGAGATAGCGGTCGCCGTTCCACCAGTAGCTCGGGCAGCTGGTGGTGCAGCAGGCGCACAGGATGCACTCGTACAGGCCGTCGAGCTTGGCGCGATCGTCCTTCGACTGCAGCCGCTCGCGGTCCGGCGGCGGCGCGCTCTGCGTGCGCAGCCACGGCTTGATCGACGCGTACTGCGCGTAGAAGTGGGTCATGTCGGGGACGAGGTCCTTGACCACGTCCATGTGCGGCAACGGATAGATCGGCACCTCGCCCCTGCCCTTGCCGCAGTCGTCGATGGCCCTGGTGCAGGCCAGCGTGTTGGTGCCGTCGATGTTCATCGCGCAGCTGCCGCAGATGCCCTCGCGGCAGGAGCGGCGAAACGTGAGCGTGGGATCGACCTCGTTCTTGATCTTGATCAACGCGTCCAGGACCATCGGCCCGCAGTCGTCGAGATCGATCTCGTAGGTGTCGGTGCACGGGTTGCGGCCGTCGTCCGGATTCCAGCGGTACACCTTGAAGCTGCGCACGCGCTTGGCGCCGGACTTCGCCGGGAAATGGCGGCCCTTCTGGATCTTCGAGTTCTTGGGGAGGGTGAATTCGGCCATGGACTACGTCCGGGAATGGGGAATGGAGAATCGGGAATCGCAAGGGCGGAAACCCGGGAATGCTTCAACGTCGCTTTTGCGTTTGCACTTGCGATTCTCCATTCCCGATTCCCGATTCCCGGCTCTAATACACCCGCGCCTTCGGCGGCACCACTTCGACCTCGTCGTCGAGGGTGTACATGTGCACCGGACGATAGCCGATATGGGTCTCGCCCTCGTCGCTCACCCAGCACAGGCTGTGCTTGTGCCACTCGGTGTCGTCGCGGTCGCCGAAATCCTCGCGCGCGTGGGCGCCGCGCGATTCGGTGCGGTTTTCGGCCGAGACGATCGTGGCCAGCGCCTGTCCGAGCAGGTTCTGCAGCTCGAAGGTCTCGACCAGATCGGAGTTCCACACCATCGAGCGGTCGCTGACCTTGACGTCGGCGAAGGAGGCGTGGATCTCGCGGATCTTCTTCACTCCGGCGGCGAGCGTCTCGCCGGTGCGGAACACGGCGGCGTCCTCCTGCATGGTGCGCTGCATGTTGTCGCGGATCACCGCGGTCGGCGTGTCGCCGTTGGCGTTGCGCACACGGTCGAGGTTGGCCAGCCCACGGTCGCAGGCGTCGTCGGCCAGGCGCTTGTGCGATTGCCCGGTCCGGATCGTGGCGGCGCAGCGGTCGGCGACCGCGCGGCCGAACACCACCAGGTCGAGCAGCGAATTGGAGCCGAGCCGGTTGGCGCCGTGAACGGAGACGCAAGCCGCCTCGCCGATGGCGTACAGGCCGGGCACCACCGCGTCCGGATCGCCGTCGTGCAGCTGCACCACTTCGCCGTGGTAGTTGGTGGGGATGCCGCCCATGTTGTAGTGCACCGTGGGCAGCACCGGGATCGGCTGCCGGGTGACGTCGACGCCGGCGAAGATCTTGGCGGTCTCGGCGATGCCGGGCAGCTTCTCGTGGATGTCGTTGGGATCCAGATGGGTCAGGTCGAGATGGATATGGTCCTTGCGGTCGCCGACGCCGCGGCCCTCGCGGATCTCGATGGTCATCGACCGGCTGACCACGTCGCGGCTGGCCAGGTCCTTGGCGTTGGGCGCGTAGCGCTCCATGAAGCGCTCGCCCTCGCTGTTGCGCAGGATCCCGCCCTCGCCGCGCACGCCCTCGGTGATCAGGCAGCCGGCGCCGTAGATGCCGGTGGGATGGAACTGCACGAACTCCATGTCCTGCAGGCCCAGCCCGGCGCGCAGCGCCATGCCGCCGCCATCGCCGGTGCAGGTATGCGCCGAGGTGCAGCTGAAATACGCGCGGCCGTAGCCGCCGGTGGCCAGCACCACGCCATGGGCGCGGAACAGGTGCAGCGTGCCCTCGGCCATGTCGAGCGCGAGCACGCCGCGGCAGGCGCCCTCCTCGTCCATGATCAGGTCGAGCGCGAAGTACTCGACGAAGAAGCGCGCATCGTGCTTGAGCGACTGCTGGTACAACGTGTGCAGCATGGCATGGCCGGTGCGGTCGGCCGCGGCGCAGGTGCGCTGCGCGGTGCCCTTGCCGTAGTGCGTGGTCATGCCGCCGAACGGGCGCTGGTAGATCTTGCCGTCCTCGGTGCGCGAGAACGGCACGCCCTGGTGCTCGAGCTCGATGATCGCCGGGACCGCCTCGCGGCACATGTACTGGATGGCGTCCTGGTCGCCCAGCCAGTCGGAACCCTTGATCGTGTCGTAGAAGTGATAGCGCCAGTCGTCCTCGCCCATGTTGCCGAGCGCGGCGGAGATGCCGCCCTGTGCCGCCACCGTGTGCGAGCGGGTCGGGAACACCTTGGTGATGCAGGCGGTCTGCAGGCCCTTGGCGGCGAGGCCGAAAGTGGCGCGCAGCCCGGCGCCGCCGGCGCCGACCACGATCATGTCGTACTTGTGTTCGGTGATCTTGTAGGCGGTGCTCATCGGGACTCTTTTCAACGGGGCGTCAGGCCAGCACGGCGATGCGGGCGATCGCGTACAACGACGCGAACGCGCCGACGACGCAGACGAGGATGACGAGGAACTGCAACGCGACCTCGACCGCGCGCGCGTGCACGTAGTCCTCGATCACCACCTGCAGGCCCATCTGGGTGTGCCAGAACATCGACAGCGCGAACACCGCCATCAGGATCGCGTTCCACGGCCGCGCCAGGGTCTCGCGCACCGTCTCCAGGTCAGCGCCGATCATCGACACCAAAGTGCCGATCAGCCACGGCACCAGCAGCGCCAGCACCACCGCGGTCACCCGCTGCTGCCAGAAATGGCCGGTGCCGGACTTGGCCGAGCCCATGCCGCGCGCGCGCGCCACCGGGGTGCGGAAATCGCGCCGCGCCGGCGCCTCCACGGTCTTCGTGTCGTTCATGCCCCACCCCGCAGCGCGACGAACCAGATCGCCGCGGTCAGCACCACGGTCAGCCCGAACACGGCATAGCCGGAACGGTAGACATCGGGGATCTCGAAGCCCCAGCCGGCGTCCCAGAGCAGGTGGCGGATGCCGTTGAGCAGGTGGTAGACCAGCGCCAGCGAGAAGCCGAACGCGGCGACCATGCCGACCGGCGAGGCCAGGCACGCGGCGACGGTGGCATAGGCCTCGCCGCCCTGTGCCACCGCCAGCAGCCACCACAGCAGCACGAAGGCGCCGACCGACAGCGCCATGCCGGTGACCCGGTGCAGGATCGACATCGTCATGGTGATCTGCCAGCGGTAGACCTGCAGATGCGGCGACAGGGGGCGTTCGCGGTTCGTCATCGCTGGGCAGGGCTCCTCGCTGGGCGGCCGGCGGCCGCGTGGCTGGTAGGCATCATGATCGACGGCCTAGAAATCGATGCAGCGGCCGTTCTTTTCCCAGTCGCCGTAGCGCGTCGGCTCGAGGCCTTCGCGGCCGCCGATCTCGGGCGCCGGTGCCGGTTCCGCAACAGGCTTTTCCGCCTGTGCCGGATCCGGTGGGGGAGCGCTTTCGCCTATCATGGCCGGGTCATTCACCACCGAAAGTTTAAGTCCCGCCCCCATGTCCCACAAGTCGGCATCCAGCGACGGCGCTTTTTTCGCCATTCCCGACCGGCACATGCTGGTGCTGGAAGGGCGCGATGCGGCGAAGTTCGCGCAGGCGCAGTTCATGAACGACGTCACCGCGCTGGCGCCAGGGCACTGGCAATGGAGCGGCTGCCTGACGCCGAAGGGGCGGGTGATCGCGCTGTTCGCGCTGCTGAAGTTCGACGACGAGCGGCTGTGGCTGCTGCTGGCAGACGCCGATCCGGCCGCCTTGGCGGCACAGCTGCAGCGATTCGTGTTCCGCAGCAAGCTGACGATCCGGGTCGACGATGGACTGCATGCCGGCGGCGCCCTTGCCGCCCCCGCCCTGGCGCGCGGTGCCGCGATTGCCGAGGCGGCCGATGGCGCGATCGAACTCGACCTGGGCGCCGCGGACGGACCGCGCACGCTGCGGATCGCGAATGCGCCCGGCGAGGACGATGCCGATGCCCTCGTCCGCTGGAACGCATTCGACCTCGCCCACGGCCTGCCGCGGCTGTCCGGCTCGCAGGTCGAACAGTGGACGCCGCAGCAGCTTTCGCTCGACCGCCTGGCCGCCTACAGCGTGAAGAAGGGTTGCTACCCCGGCCAGGAGATCGTGGCGCGCACGCACTTCCTCGGGCAGGCCAAGCGCGGCCTGGCACGGCTGACGACCGCCGCCGCCGCGGCGCCGGGCGACCCGGTCGCTACCGAAGGCAAGGAACTGGGCAAGGTGGTCTGCAGCCATGGCGGCGAAGCCCTCGCGGTGCTGCCGCTGCAGTTGCCGGACGTGCCGCTGGACATCGCCGGCGCGCACGCCGCGCCAGCCCCGCTGCTGGATGGACTCGCCCGCTGAGGGCTTGCTGCGGCGCCCTGCCGCGGCCGCGAAACCGCTTGAACGGAATCATCCGGCGGCTGCTATGCTCGGCGCCAGGGGGAAGTCGCTGTAGCCGTCCGCTGCCGACGATCCGGAACGGCCCGCCGTGCGGGCCCGACCGCACCATGGCAAGGATTGCTGCAACGATGGTCGTCGAAAGTCGTCTTGCAACCGCATCCAGAGGAAGGGAAGGGGAAATGAATATCAAGCTGATGTTTTCGGCCGTCGCCGCGATGGCCGTCATGTTGTCCGCATGCAACACCACGCCGCAGCCGGCACCGCAGCCGCCGGAGCCGACCATGCCGCCGCTGGCGTCGACGTTCCTGGAGCGGCTGTCCGCCGACGGCCTGTTCGCCTTCGGCAAGGCCAGCATCGACGACTTCAGCCCGGGTGGCCGCATGGCGCTGGACGATCTCGCCACGCGCCTGACCGGCGAACGCCCGCTGGAGATGGTGCACGTGATCGGCCATAGCGACCAGATCGGCAACGACCGCGCCAACCTGCAGCTGTCGACCCGCCGCGCCGAGGCCGTGCGCGAATACCTGATCGATCGCGGCGTCCCGGAAGACCGCATCACCGCGGTCGGCCGCGGCAGCGTCGAGCCGGTGGTCGAATGTGAAGGCGATCGCGGCCAGGCGTTGATCGATTGCCTGGCGCCGAACCGACGTGTCGAAGTGCGGGTCGAGTTCGCGCGCTAATCGCAGCCAAGGGCGCACCCCTCGCCGGGTGCGCCATCTTGCAGTCGCGAACCTTCGGATAGGCCGATGTCCTTGCAAGCGGCAGACGACACGGTGCCGCTCGCCCTGCTTCTCCATCAACAATCCTGACCGGCACATCTCGTCGCGACTTCCCGGCGGCGGCATGCCGCCACCACTCCCACAAGTCCGAGGTCAGGATGTCGGGGTTGCTGTGGCCAACCCGGCCGCGGCGGCAACGATCTCCTGCTCCGACGGAATGACCAGGAACGCCGCGCCGGCCAGCGGGGTGAAGGTATCGGCGCCGACCACCCGCCGCAGCGGCTTGTCGCCCAGACCGGCTTCCACGATTGCGGTCACGATGCCCTCGCCCACCCCGGCGCTGCGGCGGCCCTCGTCGACCACGATCACCCGCGCGCACTCGCCGGCGTGCCGGGCGATCGCCGCCTCGTTGAGCGGCAGCAGCCAGCGCAGGTCGACCACCCGCACCCGCCAGCCCTGCGCCGCCTCGATCGCGCGCGCGGCACGCAGGCTCATCGGCACGCCGTTGCCGAAGGTGAGGATCGCCAGGTCGCTGGCGTCGGCCCCGTAGACCCGCTCCTCCCCAAGCACCAGTGCCTGGTCCGGCGGCGGATAGGACGTCAGCCACTCGCCGTCGCCGGCATCGAACAGGTCCTTGGCCATGTACAGCGCGATCGGTTCCAGGAACGCGCAGACGCGGCCGTCCACCTTCGCCAGCGCCGCCAGCGTGCGCAGCATCATCGCCGCGTCGTCGCCGCGCGACGGGCAGCCGATCACCAGCCCGGGAATGTCGCGCAGCGCGGTGACCGAATTGTCGTTGTGGAAATGACCGCCGAAGCCGCGCTGGTAGCCGAGCGAGGCGATGCGCATGACCATCGGGTTGCGATATTGGCCGTTGCTGAAGAACTGCAGGCTGGCGGCCTCGCCGCGGATCTGGTCGCAGGCGTTGTGGAAATACGCCAGGTACTGGATCTCCGGCAGCGGCAGCATGCCCATGTTGGCGAAGCCCTGCGCCAGGCCGAGGATGGTGGTCTCGTCGAGCAGCGTGTTGAACACGCGGCGCGCGCCGAACGCCTTCTGCAGGCCCTTGGTGACGGTATACACCCCGCCCTTCTGCGCCACGTCCTCGCCGAACAGCAGCGCCTCGGGATACTTGGCGAACAGGTCGTGCAAGGCGTTGTTGATCTGGATCGCCAGGTGCCGCGGCGGCAGGCGCTCCGGCAGCTTCTCCTCGCCGCCGAAGGCCGCGATGCGCCGCGCGTCGTAGTCGGTGCGCGTGGCTTCCGCCCGCACCGCGTCCGGCGTGTACGGGGCCAGCGGCGCCGTCACCTCGTCGAGGGTCGACAGCCGCGGGCGGCGGTCGGCGTCCTCGGCGGCGGCGAAGCAGCGCTTGCGGGTGTCCTCGTAGAGCGCGAGGATCTCGTCCTGCGACATCAGCCCGGATTCGAGCGCGATCGTCGCCGAACGCAGCAGCGGATCGCCGGCCTCCACCGCGCACAGCTCGGCCAGGGCGCGCCACTCGATCTCGAAGTCGGTGCCGGCATGGCCCATCAGCCGCGCGGTGTGCAGGTGCAGGAAGGTGGGCCGCCGGGTGCGTCGGCAATGTTCGACCCCACGCTGCACGTCGCCGTACCCGGCGGCCAGGTCGAGTCCGTCGGCGAAGAAGTAATCGAGGTCCTGCCGCTGCGCGAAGCTGCGCGCGATCCAGCCGTCCGGCGTCTTCACCGAGATGCCGATGCCATTGTCCTCGCATACGAACAGCACCGGCGCCGGCAGCCGCTGGTAGGCGGTCCAGGCCGCGGTGTTGAACGCGGTCTGCGCGGTGGCGTGGTTGGCGCTGGCATCGCCGAACGAGCACACGACGATGCTGTCCTCGGGCACCGGCAGCGCATGGCCGATGCGCCGACCCTGTTCGATCGCGATCGCGGTACCCAGCGCCTTGGGCAGGTGCGAGGCGATGGTGGAGGTCTGCGGCAGCACCCACAACGGCTTGCTGCCCCACACCTTGTGGCGGCCGCCGCTGGCCGGGTCGTCCTTGCTGGCCGCGAACGACAGCGCCGAGTCCATGACCGGATCACGCAGCTTTCCATCGGCGTCCGACAGCTTGCGGAAGCGTTCGGCCATGAAGCCGCCGCTGCGGTAGTGCAGGAACGCGGGGTCGGTATGGCGCGTCAGCCGCGCCACCATCGCGTTGCCCTCGTGTCCGGAACTGCCGATGGTGTAGAAGACCTTGTTCTGCACCCGCAGCACGCGCGCCATCAGGTCGAGGTGGCGGCTGATGAGCTGCGACTCGAACAGTTCACGGAAACCCCGCGCGTCGAGCGCGCTGCCGGCGAGGACCGGTTCGTCCGGCGCCGGCGCGGCGCCGGTCCGCCCCTGCCAGCCGCGCACGAACTCCTGGAAGTTGACGTCGCAGATCTCGGCGCGGTTGAGGCCGCGCATGCGCGCGGGGATGGGATCGGGCACGGGCTGGAAGGTCATCGCGATCGGGAGGCGGATGCTGGGCGGAGACGGGCTATTGTCCTACACCGCGCCGGGCAGCTCTATCCGTCGCGGTGAGAAATGGGCCGTCGCCACGGGCGGTGTAAATCCGTAGCCGGTAGCTCCGGTAAGCGCAGTCGGCCATACGTCCCCGGGCGCGACCCGCCGGTCTTACCCAAGCGACTACGGTGCTGCGTACGGCACATGCGCACCTTCACCTCCTGACCGCTCACCTCGCGCACAATCCACCACCTGCCAGCGAGGCGGCGGTGGTCACCAGCACGATGCCGACGATGTTCAACACGATGCCGGCGCGCGCCATCTGCCCGATGCGCACGTGGCCGGAGCCGAACACGATCGCATTCGGCGGCGTGGCCACCGGCAGCATGAAGGCGTAGCTGGCACCGAGCGCGATCGCCACCAGCAGCGGCATCACCGGCACGCCGAGGCCGAGCGCGACCGCGGCCAGCACCGGGGTGAACGCGGTCGCCATGGCCGTGTTGCTGGTCAACTCGGTGGCGAAGATCACCAGCACCGCGACCGCGAACACCACCAGCAGCATCGGCGCACCGGCCAGTCCGTACAGGCCGCCGGCGATGAAGCCGTCGACCCCGTGGGCGCCGATCGCCGCCGCCAGCGCCAACCCGCCGCCGAACAGCACCAGCACGCCCCAGGGCAGGCGCACCGCGGTGTCCCAGTCGAGGGTCGCGACCCCGCGCCCGGCCGGATCACGCCCCGCGGGAATCAGGAACAGCGACAACGCGCCGGCCATCGCGATCACCGCGTCGGTCAAACCGGGCAGGCCGAACCAGGCCGCCAGCTGCGGCCTCAGGATCCAGGCCAACGCGGTGAGCGAGAACACCACCAGCACCACGCGCTCGCCGCGTGCCATCGGCCCGAGTTCCTCCAGCATGGCGCGGATCTGCGCCCGCCCCTGCGGCAGCGCGCGCAGGCGGATCGGGAACGCCAGGCGGGTGAGATACAGCCAGGCCAGCAACAGGAAGACCAGCATCACCGGTACGCCGAAGCGCATCCACGCCAGCATGGTGATGTCGCAGTCCAGCCGCTCGCGCGCATAGCTGGCGACGACCAGGTTGGGGGGCGAGCCGATCAGCGTGGCCGAGCCGCCGATCGAGGCGGCGTAGGCGATCGCCAGCATGAGGCAGGTGGCGAACAGCCGCGCCTCCCGCTCCGGTACCTCGGCGCCCTCGCGCAGCAGCATGCCGACCACCGACAGGCCCACCGGCAGCAGGATGATGGTGGCCGCAGTGTTGGAGATCCACATGCTGAGGAAGGCGGTGGCGATCATGAAGCCGGCCACCAGGCGCCGCGGCGCGGTCCCGACCTGCAGCAGGATCCGCAATGCCAGGCGCCGATGCAGGCCCCAGCGCTCCATCGCCAGGCCGAGCATGAAGCCGCCCATGAACAGGAAGATGATGTCGCTGGCGTACGGCCGCACCGCCTCGGCCGGTGCCATCACCCCGAGCAGCGGGAACGCCACCACCGGCAGCAACGCGGTCGCCGCCAGCGGGACCGCCTCGCCCAGCCACCACACCGCCATCCAAACCGCGACGCCCGCGGTCATGCGGCCCTCGGCGGACAGACCGCCGGAATCCGCGTCCGGGATCAGCCAGAACGCCAGCAGGCCCAGCAGCGGACCGGCCCAGCGTGCAAGGCGCCGGTGCCAGCCCAGCCCCTGTTCCACCGCGTTCGGCTGCACGCCGGCGTCTCCCGTCCAAGAACGTGCGGCACCTTAGCAGCCGGCTCCTCCGCGGTCATGCTGCACGACGAAACCCGCTGCGGCGGCATCCTCCAGGCGTAGAGCGAAGCTTGCTCCGCTGCTCCCGGCTCCGGAGCCCGCGTAGCCGAGCAAGCTCGGCTCTACGCGGACATCCGACAGGACGAAGAGCCCCGCACACCGCTCACGGCCGCCGCGCCCGCCATTGCCCGCGCATCTGTCCCCAGACGTCGACCGGCACATCCTCGAACGGCGCCGGCAGGCCGCCGACGCGCAGCCTGCGCGAACCCAATCGTTCTGCAAGCTTCTGCGAAGCCGCGTTGTCCGGATCGATGCAGTGGATGACCTCCTCCCAGCCGAGCCGGTCGAACGCCCAGTCGATCGCCGCGACGGCGGCCTCGTGCGCGTAGCCGCGGCCCCAGGCCATGCGCCGCAACGACCAGCCGACCTCGTTGCCGGGCCAGCCTTCCGGCCGCCAGGGCCCGGCCTGGCCCAGCCATTCGCCGCTGACGCGGTCGACGATCGAGAACATGGCGAAGCCCTGCAGCGCCCAGGCGCCCGGCATCTGCAGGAACTTGCGCCACGCCGCGGGGCGCGGCAGGTGCCCGCCGATGTAGCGCGCGGCCACCTCGTCACCCATCAGCTCGGCGTAGCCTTCGAAATCCTCGATGCGCGGCAGACGCAGGATCAGGCGCTCCGTCTCCAGCATGATGTCCATCATCACCTCCTACGGGTTCGCCCTCAGAACGCGCTGATGCCGGTCAGCTCGCGGCCGACCACCAGCTGGTGCACGGTCTCTGTGCCCTCGTAGGTGATCACCGACTCCATGTTGAGCGCGTGCCGGATCGGGCAGTGCTCGGTGGTGATGCCGGCGCCGCCGAGCAGGTCGCGTGCCTCGCGGGCGATGTCGATCGCCATGCGGCAATTGTTCCACTTGGCCAGCGAGACCTGTGTCGGCTGCATCTTGCCGGCGTCCTTCAGGCGGCCGAGCTGCAGCGACAGCAGCTGCGCCGAGGTGATCCGCCGCGCCCAGTCGGCCATCTTGATCTGCGCGCTCTGGGTGGCCGCCACCGGCCGCTCGAACAGGATGCGTTCCTTGGAATAGTTCAGCGCCTCGTCCAGGCAGGCGACGGCGGCGCCGATCGGGCCCCAGGTGATGCCGTAGCGGGCCTGCGTCAGGCAGCCGAGCGGGCCCTTCAGACCCTTCACGTTCGGCAGCCGGTTGCCATCGGGCACGCGCACGTTGTCGAAGTACAGCGCGCTGGTCACCGAGGCGCGCAGGCTCATCTTGTGCTTGATCTCCTGGGCGCTGTAGCCGGCGAAGTCCTTCTCCACCACGAAACCCTGGATGCCGTCGTCGCTCCGCGCCCAGACGATGGCGATGTCGGCCAGGTTGCCGTTGGTGATCCACATCTTCGAGCCGTTGAGGATCCAGTCGTCGCCGTCGCGCCTGGCGTGGGTCTTCATGTTGGCCGGGTCGGAGCCGCCGTGCGGCTCGGTCAGGCCGAAACAGCCGATCACCTTGCCGGCCGCCATGTCCGGCAGCCAGCGCTTGCGCTGCTCCTCGCTGCCGTAGGCGAAGATCGGATACATGCACAGCGACGACTGCACGCTGGCGAAGCTGCGGATGCCGGAATCGCCGCGCTCCAGCTCTTGGCAGATCAGGCCGTAGCTGACCGAGTTGAGCCCGGCGCAGCCGTATTCCTCCGGCAGCGTCGCCCCCAGCAGGCCCAGCCCGGCGAGTTCCGGGATCAGTTCCGCGGGAAACCGCCCCTGGTCGAAGCAGTCGCCGATGATCGGCAGCACGCGCTCGTCGACCAGGCGCGCCACGCTGTCCTGCACCGCGCGCTCCTCCTCGCTGAGCAGGGAACGGACGTCGTAGAGATCGTAGGGATGCAGGGCCATGGCAGCGCGGGCGTCGTCGGGAAACCGGCATTGTAGCCAGCCGGGCGCGACCGAACGAGCGCAGCGCGCCTTGGCGTCCCCTGCGAAGCGCCTTGTTCGCAGGGGACCGGCGTTTGTTGGCGCGACGAAAGCCGGCTGCGTTCAGACCCACCCGTCGCGACTTCCCGGCGGCGGCATGCCGCCGCCACTCCCACAAGAGAAGGAAAGCTGCGCCCGGTCGTGCAACAAGAAGGGGCCGGATCGCTCCGGCCCCTTCGGGTCACGCCTTGTCGCTGTGGACCGCGTCGGCTTCGCGCCGTTTACTGGCGGTCGGTATCGCCTTCAAGCGCGGCGGTCTGGGTCACGACCTGGCCGTCGAGCACCGGCAGGCGCTCGCCCGGCTTCTGCTCCATGCGCACGGTGCGCTCGCGGCCGTCGTAGCTGTAGGTCACGTCGTAGGCCACCGGCACGTCCTCGGTGCCGAGCTTGATGCGCTCGCCCGGCTTGCTGCCGGTGCGCATGGTGCCGGTGCTGCCGTCCGGATTGCGGTAGGTCACGTTGTAGGCGATCACGCGCGAGGACTGCGAGGTGTCCTGCACGGTGCGGCACTGCCGGTCCACGCGCTCGACCACCTGGCCGCCGACATGGCGCCGGTCGACCTCGCGGCCCGCGAATCCGCCGCCGACCGCACCGGCCACCGTGGCGAGCTTGCGGCCGTTGCCGCCGCCCACCTGGTTGCCGACCAGCCCGCCGATCACGGCGCCGGCCACGGTGCCGCCGACGTTGCCGTCGCGCTCCGGCAGGCGCTCCTGCACCACCACGTCCTCGCACACCTGGCGCGGCGAGCTGCTGGTCGTGGTCTCGCTGACCGGCTCGCTGCCGATCACGGTGGCGTACAGGTCCTGTTTCTCGGTGACGGGCTCGACCTCGAGCACGTCGGCGTATTCCAGGCTGCCTGCGGCCGGAATGGCACCGTCGTCCACCAGCTCCTGGGTCAGCGCGTCGTCGCCCTCGGGCGCGGCGTCACGGCTGTTGTTCTGGAACGCGGCCACGGCCACGCCGCCGACCAGCAGGGACGCCAGTGCGATTGCCAGAGTGTTGTTCTTCATAGTCGCGCTCCTCAGGGGAGAGTCCCCAATTTCGTCAACGGAATTTCAACATTCCCACCCTGAACGGAGGGCCGCCAACAGCGGGCGAACCTGACGCCGCCATGAACACTACCGGTACCGGGCGCATGATAGCGTGCCCGGTATCGATCCATCGCGGACTCCACGCATGCGCCCCTTCCTGCTCGCCCCACTGTTGCGCTGGTTCGGCCGCCTCAGCTATCCGCGCCTGTTCGGGCTGACGGCGGTGCTGTTCGCCCTCAGCGTGCTGCTCCCCGATCCGGTGCCCCTGGTCGACGAGTTGCTGCTCGGCCTCGGCACGTTGTTGCTGGCCAACTGGAAGCGCCGCAAGGGCGCCGGCGACGAACGCGAACCGATCGAGGGTGAATCCAGCCGCCGCCGCTGAGCACGCACGCCGGCCGTCATGCACACGCTCGTCGACAGCCATTGCCATCTCGACGCCGGCGAGTTCGACCCCGACCGCGACGCGGTGCTCGGCCGCGCTCGTGCGGCGGGCGTCACGCGGCAGGTGGTGCCGGCCACCGACGCCGCCGGCTGGCCGAAGCTGCGCGGGATCTGCGCCGGCACGAGCGGCCTGCATCCCGCCTATGGCCTGCACCCGATGTTCCTGGACCGGCACCGGCCCGGCCACCTCGACGAACTGCGCGGCTGGATCGAGCGCGAACGCCCGGTGGCGGTGGGCGAATGCGGGCTGGACTACTACGTCGACGGGCTGGACCGCGATGCGCAGCAGGATTATTTCGAAGGCCAGCTGCGACTGGCCCGGGACTTCGGGCTGCCAGTGATCGTGCACGCGCGACGCGCGGTGGACGCGGTGATCGCGGCGATCCGCAGCATCGGCGAGCTGCGCGGCGTGGTGCACAGCTTTGCCGGCAGCCAGCAGCAGGCGCGGCAGCTGTGGGAACTGGATTTCATGATCGGCCTCGGCGGCCCGCTGACCTACGAACGCGCGAAACGGCTGCGCCGGATCGTCACCGCCATGTCGCTCGAGCACCTGCTGCTCGAGACCGACGCCCCGGACCAGCCGGACGCGGAGATCCGCGGCCGGCGCAACGAGCCCGCGCGCTTGCGGCATGTCCTGGATACGGTGGCGGAGCTGCGCGGCGAGTCGCCGGACGCGATTGCCGCCGCGACCACCGCGAATGCGGAACGGCTGTTCGGCCTGGAAGGCAGGAGTGAGTGAAGAGGAGTGAGAAACGAGAGGGAGCGGTCCACCTTCTCTCGTTCTCACTCCTCCTCACTCGTTTCTCGCTTCTCGTTTCTCGCTTCAACGCAGCAGCATCTCCAGTGCCTTGCCCGCGGCGGCGAAGGCGAAAGCGCCGGTGACGTGGGTCGCGGCGCCCAGGCCGGCCCCGCAATCGAGCTTGAGCGCCGCGTCGGCGCCCAGCTTCGGCCGCAGGCCGCAGACGCTGCCGTCGACCTGCGGATAGCGCACGTTCTCCAGCGAGTACACCGCCGGCACGCCGAAGTAGCGCTTCGGCCCCTTGGGGAAGTTGAATTCGCCGCGCAGCTTCTTGCGCACCAGCGCCAACATCGCGTCGTGCTCGGTGCGCGACAGGTCGCGCACGCGCACCAGCGTCGGGTCGACCCGGCCGCCGGCCGAGCCGACCGTGATCACCGGCTGCTTGCGACGACGGCACCAGGCGATGGCCTCGACCTTGCTGCGGAAGCTGTCGCAAGCGTCGAGCACCAGGTCGTAGCCGCGGTCGAGCAATGCATCCAGATTGGACGGCGTCAGGAACGCCGCCACCGGCTCGACCGCGATGTGCGGATTGATCGCCAGGCAGCGCTCGGCCATCGCCTCGGCCTTGCCGCGCCCGTACTGCCCCTGCAGCGCCGGCAGCTGGCGGTTGGTGTTGGACAGGCACAGGTCGTCGGCGTCGATCAGCGTCAACCGTCCGACGCCGCTGCGCGCCAGCGATTCCACCGCCCACGAGCCGACCCCGCCCAGCCCGACCACCGCGACATGCGCCCGCGCCAGGCGCGCCAGCGCACCGCTGCCGTAGAGCCGGTCGATGCCGGAAAAACGATCGGTCCAGTGCGTATCCATGTCCACAGTGTAGGTCGACGGCCGTGTCCGGTCCCGGATGCGACGCCGCACCCGGGACTCTCTTCCCCGGCCCGATCGACCCGTGGCCGCGATGCGGCTGCCCGGAAGCACGCCCGCAGTGGCGTGCTATGTTTCGTCGCACGCCAGCATCCAGACGCACGGAGCCCGCCATGTCGACCTCGCCCGATGACAGCAACACCGGCCGCAAGCCATCCGCCGTCGGCCGTTACCTGTTCCTGTTCCTGCTGGGGCTGGTGGCCGGCGTGGTCGCGACGGTGATGATCGTACGTGCGATCCAGGCGCGCGCCGACCGTTTTCCCGATAGCGTGATGCAGGTGCAGCAATGGCATCTGGGACAGTTGCGCAGCCGGGTCGAGGAAAACCGCTGCGGCGCCACCGACCTGCTGCCGCACCTGCGCGCGCTGCGCACGATGAGCGACGACCTCGAACCCGCATTCCCGAAGCTGCGGGACGACAAGCGCTTCGCCCAACACGCCAGCCATCTGCGTGCGACGCTTGATTCAGCGCTGGCATCGCCGCCGCTGCACTGCGCGGGTCTCGGCGTCACGGCCAAGGAAATCGGCGACTCCTGCAGCGCTTGTCATCGCGATTTCCGAGGTTGAACGGCTTGGCCCGCGGCTGGGTCGCGGACATCCACCAGCCGATGAACGACGGTTACATGCGTCCGGCCCGTAACCGGCACGCCTTCGTGGCAATTCTCGGCGCGTTCACGATTGCGCTCCTACGCTCGGCGACGTGGAGCCTGCGATGCCGGATGGCGCGCAGCTCCCTGTCCCGACATTCCCATTCCGGAGAGATGCGATGAAGACCCGTCTGATCGGCACGACCATGATCGCAGCGGCATTGGCCCTTGCCGGTTGCGCCTCATCCCCTGGCTACGGCCCGGGTTACGGCAGCACTTCCTCGCCGGGCTATGGCACGCCGTCGTCGTGCTACGACTGCGGCACCGTGACCCGCATCGAGCGTACCTCCGACGGCAAGCCCAACGTCGCCGGCCCGCTGCTCGGCGGCATCGTCGGCGCGGTGGCCGGCAAGGAGCTCGCACGCCGCAACACCGACAGCGAAGGCCGCCGCAACGTCGCCACCGCCGGCGGCGCGATTGCCGGCGCGGTCGCCGGCAACGCGATCCAGAACCGCACCGAGGGCAGCGGTGTCCACAACGTGCACGTGCGCATGGAAGACGGCCGCACCGTGGTGCTGTCCCAGGCGGACCTGGGCGGCATCCGCGAAGGCTCCTACGTCAGGGTGCAGGACGGTCGCGCCTGGGCCCGCTGAACCGGGCCGCACGAAAAAAACCGGCCTCGCGGCCGGGTTTTTTCGTGCACCGCCGATGCCGCCGGAACCGCTCAGGCGGCTTCCACCTCGTCGGCCTGCAGGCCTTTCTGGCCCTGCACGACCACGAAGCTGACCTTCTGGCCTTCCTTCAGGCTCTTGAAGCCCTGCATCTGGATCGCGCGGAAATGCACGAAGACATCCTCGCCGCTTTCGCGGCTGATGAAGCCGAATCCCTTGGCGTCGTTGAACCACTTCACGGTACCGATCTCGCGTTCTGCCATGTGCATCACTCCCTGGAGCTGCTGACTGGTCTGTTTGGATCGACTGACACCGTTTCCGGCGGCTGGTTGCAAGGAGGAAGCGGGAACTTCGATGTAGCGGATCGGTGAGGCTGTAAAACGCGGATCGACTGCACCAGGTCACGTTTCGGGTGACCTTGACAAACACAGCGCGAGCAAATTACCCCGGCATTTGCCAAAATGCAATCGCGTGCCCAGGGCCATTCCAGCCGCAGTCGCGGCCGCCCGAAGACGCATGGAGAACCCATGGAAACGCAATCGATCTGGTACGCGGTCGCCCTGATCCTGGTGTTGGTCGGCATTCTCGGCACCGTGCTGCCGGCGCTGCCCGGCCTGCCGCTGGTATTCGTCGGCATG
Organism: Luteimonas salinilitoris; assembly: GCF_041300785.1. Taxonomy (NCBI): domain Bacteria; kingdom Pseudomonadati; phylum Pseudomonadota; class Gammaproteobacteria; order Lysobacterales; family Lysobacteraceae; genus Luteimonas; species Luteimonas salinilitoris. Next base: position 102,250 of record NZ_JBFWIB010000011.1, on the reverse strand, counting down.
CTGGTGGCGGCATGGGCCGGCGGCTTCGAGCAGATCGGCGTGATGACGCTGGTAATGCTCGGCGTCCTGACCCTGCTGTCGCTGCTGGTGGACTTCTGGGCCACGGCGATGGGTGCCAAGCGCGTCGGCGCCAGCCGCAAGGCACTGGTGGGTGCGGTGGTCGGCACCTTCGCCGGATTGTTCTTCGGCATCGTCGGCGTGTTCGTCGGACCGTTCGTGGGCGCGGTGGCCGGCGAACTGCTGCACGGGCGCCGGCTCGATCCCGGCGGCGTCGGCCACGCCACGCGGGTCGGCGCCGGCACCTGGATGGGTATCGTGGCGGCCGTGGCACTGAAGCTGATGCTGGCCTTCGCGATGATCGGTATCTTCGCGCTGGCCTGGCTCAACTAAGGAGTCCACCATGATCCGCAACGTCAACCGCCCGGCCGCAGTGATCGCGTTCGCCCTGCTCGCACCGTGCGCGCAGGCCGCCGAGGATCGGCAGGCCGCACTGGAAGCCTGTGCCGCGATCGGCACCGATGCCACCAGGCTCGCCTGCTACGACGAGGCCATGGGCCGAAGCGCCCTCGGTCCCGCCGAGGCCGACGCCGCCGCGGCCAGCGCCCGTCTGGCGCGAGAGGCCGAGACCGAGACCGGGGCCGACGCCGCGGGCGCAGGCGAACGCGCACGCCGCAGGATCGACGGGATGTTCGTGCACGATCCCAACGACCCGCTCGAGGCCGCCATCGCCAACGTCGGCAAGGGCTCGCTGCTCGATACCCGCTGGGAGCTGGCCCGCGATTCCAAGCTCGGCCTGTTCAACTTCCGTGCCTACAAGCCGGTCTACCTGCTGCCCGCGTTCTGGACCAGCAAGACCAATCCGCTGCCGTCATCGCCCAATCCGCGCAATACCGTCACCGAACCGGAATCGCTCGACAGCTTGGAGGCCAAGTTCCAGCTCAGCTTCAAGACCAAGGCGCTGGAGAACCTGTTCGGCGACAACGGCGACCTGTGGATGGGCTATACCCAGAGCTCGCGCTGGCAGGTCTACAACGCCGAACAGTCGCGCCCGTTCCGCGAGACCAACTACGAACCCGAAGTGCTGCTGGTATTTCGCAACGGCTACAGCCTGCCGGGCGGATGGAGGGGCCGGATGGCCGCGGTCGGCATCAACCACCAGTCCAACGGCCGCGGGGATCCGCTGTCGCGCAGCTGGAACCGGGTGATGTTCAACGTCGGCTTCGACCGCGAGAACTGGGCGCTGATGCTGCGCCCGTGGGTGCGCATCTCCGATGGCAGCGACGACGACAACCCGGACATGGAGGACTACATGGGCCGCGGCGACCTGACCCTGGTGCACGTGCGCGGCGGTCACCAGTTCTCGCTGATGGCGCGGCATTCGCTGCGCGGCGGCGACCGCTCGCACGGCGCGTTGCAGTTCGACTGGGGCTTCCCGATCCATCGCGCCTTCCGCGGCCACCTGCAGGTCTTCGACGGCTACGGCGAGAGCATGATCGACTACAACCACCGCGCGACCTACATCGGCCTGGGCATCTCGCTGCAGGAGTGGTTCTAATCAATACCCGGTTTCGCGCAGCGAGTGGCGCACCTGCTCGTGGGTGGCCTGGATCTCCTGCGGCGGCTCGCGATCGAGCAGGCTGACCACCACGATGGCGACGGTCGCGGCGATGAAGCCCGGCACGATCTCGTACAGCGCCATGTCGAAACGGCCGATCGCGATCTGCTTCCACGCGATCACCGTCACGGCGCCGACGATCATCCCCGCCAGCGCGCCGTTGCGGGTCATCCGCTGCCAGAACAACGCCAGCAGCACGACCGGCCCGAAGGCCGCACCGAAACCGGCCCAGGCGTACGAGACCAGCCCGAGCACGCGGCTGTCCGGATCGCGCGCCAGCCACAGCGCCACCAGCGCGGTCAGCAGCACGCTGGCGCGACCGGCCCAGACCAGTTCGCGTTGGCTGGCCTGCTTGCGCAGGAAACCGCGGTAGAAGTCCTCTGAGAGCACGCTCGAGCACACCAGCAGCTGGCTCGACAGCGTGCTCATCACCGCCGCCAGGACCGCCGACAGGACGATGCCCGCCACCCACGGGTTGAACAGCTGTTCCACCAGGCTGATGAACACGCGCTCGGAATTGGCCTGCACCGGACCGGCGACGTCCGGATTGGCGGCGTAGTAGGCAATGCCCAGGAAACCCACGGTGAGCGAGCCGGCCAGGCACAGCACCATCCAGCCCATGCCGATGCGGCGCGCCACCGGAATCGTGGCCACGCCGTGCGCGGCCATGAAGCGCGCCAGGATGTGCGGCTGCCCGAAATAGCCCAGCCCCCACGCGATCAGCGAGATGACGCCGATCCACCCGAGTTCGCCGCGGAACCAGTCGAGGCGCGAGGGATCCAGTTCCCGGATCATGTCGACGCTGGTCTCGAATCCGCCGACGTGCATCAGCACGATCACTGGCGTCAGCAATAGCGCGAAGAACATCAGGGTGCCCTGCGCGGTATCGGTCCAGCTGACGGCAAGAAAGCCACCGACCAAGGTGTACAGGATCGTGACCGCGGCACCCCACCAGATCGCCTGCGCATAGGGCATTCCGAACACGCTCTCGAACAGGCGCGCGCCGGCCACTACGCCGGATGCGCAGTAGACGGCGAAGAACACCAGGATCACCAGCGCCGAGAACACGCGCAGGGTGCGGCTGCTGTCGCGGAAGCGGCTGGTGAAGAAGTCCGGCAGGGTCAGCGCGTTGTCGGTGCGCTCGGTGTAGACGCGCAACGGACCGGCCACGTACTTCCAGTTGAGCCAGGCGCCCGCGACCAGTCCGATCGCGATCCAGGCCTCCGACACGCCGCCCAGGTACATCGCCCCGGGCAGCCCCATCAGCAGCCAGCCGCTCATGTCGGAGGCGCCGGCGGACAGCGCGGTCACTCCGGGGCCGAGGCTGCGCCCGCCGAGGATGTAGTCGTCGAAGTTCTTGGTCGAGCGCCAGGCGACGAAGCCGATCAGCACCATTGCGGCGAGATAGACCGAGAACATGACGATAAGGGGCGTGCTGGCAACCATCATAGGCAGACAATCTCCGAAGATGACGAGGCGCAGCCATGGCGACGGCGCCAAACGACCAGCCTAACGCACCTGCCGGCACACTTCAGCCCCGGTTACCCACAGCGGCTGTGGACAAGCCCGCGGGTCAAACTGTGGACAAGTGCCGATGAGCGCGACGTGGTGCGGGGCGTGGCCGTCATGGCGAAGTCATGACCAGCGGCCTGGCGCTGACCGGCCGGCGGCCACCTGGGGGTATTTCGATGGATCGCCCGAACGCATGCCCGTGGGCGGCGCGCATCGTGGTTCAGGCGTCGTCGGGCCAGCGGACGCTGGACGCGGCGGGGACTGTGCGCGGCAGCGGCACGGCGGCGACCGCGGTCCAGACCTTGAGCGCGTCCACCGTGGCCGCCACGTCGTGCGCGCGCACGATGCCGGCACCGTGCTGCGCGGCGATCAGGTGCGCGGCGACCGAACCGTGGACGCGTTCGGCCGCGATCTCGCGGCCGATGAGCTCGCCGATGGTGCGCTTGCGCGACAACCCGGCCATTACAGGCACGCCGAGTTCCGTGAAACGCCGCAGCTGCGCGAGCAGCATGAGGTTGTGCTCGCTTGTCTTGCCGAAGCCGAACCCGGGATCGACGACGAGGCGCCGCTTCTCCATCCCCGCCATCTCGGCGGCAAAGATGCGCTCGGCGAGGAACCGGTGCACCTCGCCGACGACGTCATCGTACTGCGGCGCCTCCTGCATCGAGCGCGGCTCGCCGAGCATGTGCATCAGCACCACCGGCACGCCGAGCGCAGCGGCGGCATCGAGTGCGCCCTCGCGACGCAGCGCATAGACGTCGTTGATCATGCCGGCGCCGGCGTCGACCGCGGCACGCATCACCTCCGGCTTGGAGGTATCGATGCTGATCGGCAGCGACACCTCCTTCGCCAGCCGTTCGATCACCGGGATCGTGCGTCGCAATTCCTCCTCCAGCGGCACCGCCTCGGCGCCGGGCCGGGTGGACTCGCCGCCGATGTCGAGGATGTCCGCGCCTTGTTCCGCGAGTTCGAGGCCGTGTGCGATCGCGGCTTGCGGATCGAAATGCGCGCCGCCCTCCGAGAACGAATCGGGCGTCACGTTGACGATGCCCATCACCCGCGGGCGGTCGAGCTTGAGCACGCGGCCGGCGCAATCGAGCTGCGGAACGGTGTCGAACATCAGTCTTTGTTCCTGCCGTTGCGGTAGATCCGGATGGCGATGCCGAAGGCGATCCCCAGCCCCATGCCCAGGCCGATGTCGACGGCGGCATCGTCGATCGCAAGCCCGAGCGGCATCCACGCCAGGACATCCTTCGGTTTCCGGGGATCGGCCATCGTTCCTCCGAAAGCGAAAAGGCCAGAGCGGACTCTGGCCTTTTCGCGATTGCGCCGCAACCCGAACGCCGCGCCTAAGTCTGCTCCGCCGGGCCGCCGATCGGCGGCAGCGGCCGGCTGTCGCCCTTGTCGCCGCCGCCCTTGTCATCGCCGGGCCCGCCGTTGCCAGGTCTGTTCCAACCGATCGGCGGCGGCGGCTCCCGGCCTTCCATGACGGCGTCGATCTGCGGCACGTCGATGGTCTCGTACTCGAGCAGCAGCTTGGCCATGGTGTGCAGCTTGTCGAGGTTGTCGGTCAGGATCTTGGTGGTGCGGCCGTAGGCCTTGTCGAGGATGCTGCGCACCACCTCGTCGATCTTGCGCGCAGTGTCGTCGGAGACCGACTTGTGCTGGGTGACCGAACGGCCGAGGAACACCTCGTCCTCGTCCTCGCTGTAGGCGATCGGCCCCATTTCGCCGGACAGGCCCCATTTGGTGACCATGTTGCGCGCCATCTTGGTGGCGCGCTCGATGTCGTTGGAGGCGCCGGTGGTGACCTTGTCCTCGCCGAAGATCAGCTCCTCGGCGACGCGGCCGCCGTACAGCGAGCACAGCTGCGACTCGATCGCGGTGCGGTTGAAGCTGTACTTGTCGCCCTCGGGCAGGTACATGGTCACGCCCAGCGCGCGGCCGCGCGGAATGATCGTGACCTTGTAGACCGGGTCGTGCTCGGGCACCAGGCGGCCGACGATGGCATGGCCGGCCTCGTGATAGGCGGTGAGCGTCTTCTCCTGCTCGCTCATCGCCATCGATCGGCGCTCGGCGCCCATCATGATCTTGTCGCGCGCCTTGTCGAAGTGCTCCATGCGCACGCCCTTGGCGTTCTCGCGCGCCGCGAACAACGCCGCCTCGTTGACCAGGTTGGCCAGGTCGGCGCCGGAGAAGCCCGGCGTGCCGCGCGCGACGACCATCGGCTTCACGTCGTCGTCCAGCGGCACCTTGCGCATGTGCACCTTGAGGATCTGCTCGCGGCCCTTGACGTCGGGCAGGCCGACCACGACCTGGCGGTCGAAACGACCCGGGCGCAGCAGCGCCGGATCGAGCACGTCGGGGCGGTTGGTCGCCGCGACCACGATCACGCCCTCGCCGCCCTCGAAACCGTCCATCTCGACCAGCAACTGGTTCAGGGTCTGCTCGCGCTCGTCGTGGCCGCCGCCCAGGCCGGCGCCGCGGTGGCGGCCGACGGCGTCGATCTCGTCGATGAAGATGATGCACGGCGCATGCTTCTTGGCCTGCTCGAACATGTCGCGCACGCGGCTGGCGCCGACGCCGACGAACATCTCGACGAAGTCGGAACCGGAAATCGAGAAGAACGGCACCTTGGCCTCGCCAGCAATGGCCTTGGCCAGCAGCGTCTTGCCCGTTCCGGGCTGGCCGACCATCAGGATGCCGCGCGGGATCTTGCCGCCGAGCTTCTGGAACTTGGACGGATCGCGCAGGAACTCGACCAGTTCCTCGACCTCCTCCTTGGCCTCGTCGCAGCCGGCGACGTCGGCGAAGGTGACCTTGGTCTGGTCCTCGTTGAGCAGCTTCGCGCGCGAGCGTCCGAAGGACATGGCGCCCTTGCCGCCGCCCTGCTGCATCTGCCGCATCATGAAGAAGAAGAAGCCGATGATCAGCAGGACCGGCAGGAAGTTAATCAGGATGTAGACGAACGACGGCCCGCTGGCCGGCGGCGCCTGCTTGATCTCGACGTCGTGGTTGATCAGGTCGTCGACCATGCGCTCGTCGCGGCGCGGCGCGATCACGGTACCCTTGGCCCCGTCCTTGCGCTCGAACGTGAGGGTCTTCTCGTCCTCGGCGATGTCGACCTTCTTGATCTGGTCGTTGCGCACCTCCTCCATGAACTGCGAGTACACCACCTCCTGACTGCCGGCGGCGCGCGGACTGAAGCTCTGGAACACCACCATCAGCACGACGGCGACGATCACCCAGAGCATCAAATTCTTGACCAGGTCGTTCATGGATTCCTTCTCGAGCGCTTCGGCGCCATGCTACTTCATCTGTACACGTTTACCCTGGGCCAGGGCATAGACTTCCGGCGAACGCTGGCGCGACGCCGACGGCTTGCGGATCGACACCTTGTCGTAGCGGCGGCGCAGTTCCCGGACGTAGTCGTCGAACCCGACGCCCTGGAACAACTTGATCAGGAAGGCGCCGCCCGGCCGCAGGTGGTGATCGGCGAAATCCATCGCCAGTTCGGCCAGATGCATCACCCGCGGCTGATCCACCGCGTCCATGCCACTCTTGTTGGGGGCCATGTCCGACAACACAAGGTCGACGGGCGTGCCGCCCAGCGTCGTCTCAAGTTGAGATAAGACCGCACCTTCCCTGAAGTCGCCATGAAGAAACTCCACCCCGGCCAGGGGCGGCATCTCCAGGATGTCCAGCGCCACCACCCGCCCGCGCTCGCCGAGCGCCTGCCGCACCCACTGCGACCAGCCGCCGGGGGCCGCGCCGAGGTCGACCACGGTCATGCCGGGCTTCAGCAGGCGGTCGCGGGCGAGCAGCTCCTCCAGCTTGTAGGCGGCACGCGAGCGCATCCCCTCCGCCTGCGCCCGCTTGACGAAGGGATCGGAGAAGTGCTCCTTCAGCCAGCGCTGGCTGCTCTTGCTGCGCGATGCCATGGGTTCGTGAAGTGCCGGCAAATCAGGGATTTCCGGGCGTCATGATACTCTGCAACATCCATCCGATCCTTCGCGCCGCATGAGTACCTGCCTGACCGCCTCCCAGTCCCGTTTCCTTCGCGGTCAGGCCCATGGGCTCAAGCCGATCCTGCAGATCGGCGGCAAGGGACTCACCGACGCGGTGGTCGCCGAGGTCGACAATGCCCTCGAGCATCATGAACTGATCAAGGTACGGGTGGCCGCCGGCGACCGCGACGAGCGCGACGCGCTGGTGGCCGATCTCGCCGGGCGCAGCGGCGCCGCGCTGGTGCAGCGGATCGGCAATGTCGCGGTGCTCTACCGGCCGTCGAAGGACAGGCGCCAGATCGTGCTGCCGAGGGCTTGAAGAGCGGGGAGTCGGGATTCGAGAATCGGGAATCGGGAAAAGCCGATGCTCGTCACCCCGGCTTGCACTTGCGCTCCGACGGCGGCGCTTCAGCCTTTTCCCGAGTCCCCAATCCCGGCTCCAGCCATGCAGTTCAACCTCGAAAGACCCGACTTCGACTATTTTCTCCGCGGCGCCGACGCGGCCTCGGCGCTGGTGAACGAACGGCAACTGCGCGCGAGCTTCGTGATCGCCCCCGATGCGCTGGTCGAGGACTGGCCGGTACAGGACGTGACGGCGATGGATCCGGCCGACCTGGAGCCGCTGCTGGCCTTGTCGCCCGAGGTCGTGGTGCTCGGCACCGGCGACAGGCAGGCCTTCCCGCCGGCCGAGGTGATGGCCGCGTGCCTGTCGCGGGGGATCGGGCTGGAGAGCATGACCAACGCCGCCGCCGCGCGAACCTATCAGGTGCTCGCCGGCGAGGGACGACGGGTGGTGGCCGGTTTCGTCCTGACTAGATGAACAGGCACGGCGCCATGGATGGCCGGGCATTCGCAGACGCCTCCGGATACCGCCGCGACATCGACGGCATGCGCGCGCTGGCGGTGCTCGGCGTGCTGCTCTTCCATATCGATCCGCGCCTGCTGCCTGGCGGGTTCGCCGGGGTGGACGTTTTCTTCGTGATCTCGGGCTTCCTGATCACCTCCATCCTCGCCAGGCAGATTCGGGAACGGAGATTTTCCTTCTCCGGCTTCTATCTGCGGCGCATCCGGCGCATCGCGCCCGCCTACTTCGCAGTCACGCTGGCGACCCTGGCCGCCGGCGTTTTCCTGCTGCAGGCGGAAGACCTCCGGCCCCTGGGCAGATCCGCGCTGTGGAGCGTGCTGTCGGTGCCGAACGTCTATTTCTGGCTCTCGCTCGACAGCGGATACTTCGCGCCGGACAGCCGTCAGGTCCCGCTGCTGCACCTGTGGTCGCTGGGGGTCGAGGAACAGTTCTATCTGGTCTGGCCCGCGCTGCTGTTGCTGGGCCTGCGGCGCCTTGGCCAGCGAACGGTCGCGGTGCTGCTGGTGCCGCTGATCCTGTGGTCATTCCATTACGCCCACCTGAAAAGCATCAGCGACCCCGCTTTCGCCTACTACATGCTGCCCGCCCGCGCAGGCGAACTGGGGCTCGGGGCGCTGCTCGCCCTGCTTCCAAAGGCACGGCGGTCCACAGGCAAGGGCGGCATCGGTGACGAGGCGCTCGCAGCGGCCGGGCTGGGGCTCATCCTCGCTTCATACGCCCTGCTGGGCGGCGATACGCGCTTTCCCGGCTGGACCGCGTTCTGGCCGTGCCTGGGCGCCGCGCTGCTGATCCTGGCCGGTGGACGGCGGCAGTGCGCGGTCATGGCGCCGCTGCGCTGGACGCCGGTGGTCTGGATCGGGCTGATCTCCTACTCGCTCTATCTCTGGCACTGGCCGGTGCTGGCCTTCACGCGCTATTTCTACAATTCGATCACGCCGGCGCTCGGAGCTTCCGCGATCGTCATGATCATGGTGCTGTCGGTCGCCAGCCACTACCTCATCGAACGCCCGGCACGCCACAGCCGCATGCCGGCGGGCGCGCAGTTCGCGCTGCTGTTCCTGCTGCCGGTGCTGGTGCTGGTGCCCGTGTCCTGGCTCCCCGCTCGATATTCACGCGATGTCGCCGCATTCGTCGACGGCTCCGTTTACGGGAATACGCGTGAATCCTTGCGGGTGCACACTGCGGCCGCCTACGAGTACGAGGGCAACTGCCAGCTGTCCGAGTACGACCCCGAGGTGCTGCGCAGACCTGCCTGCGTGCATGGTGCGCCGCAGGCCGGCACGCCGCAGGTGCTGTTGTGGGGCGACTCCCATGCCGCTCATCACATCGGCGTCGTCGGCACGATCGCAGAACACGCGGGGCTCGGCGTACGCAACGCCTCGTACTCGACCTGCCCGCCGGTCCGGAGCGAGGGCGCCGAGTACGGCATGCCCCAGTTCCGTGAAGGCTGCGCGCGCTTCCGCGAGCAGATGCAGGCAGCCGCCGACGGCTACGCCACCGTCGTCCTGGCGGCGCAATGGTCCGTGCACTTCCGCAACCGCGGATTCGGCGCCGATCTGGAACGCACCATCGACGAACTGCTCGCGCGCGGCAAGCAGGTGGTCCTGCTCGGACAGGCGCCCGCGTTTCCCGCCTACGATCGCGCCTGCGAAACCAGAAACCTGCGCCTGAAGGTGGTCGACTGCGTTTCGCTGGCCATGCGTCCGGACCGGGGTGTCGGCGAGGCGAACCGGCGGCTGCAGCGGCTCACCGACACCCGGGAGGGGGTCCATTACCTGGACATCCACGACGCGCTCTGTCGCGATGGGGTCTGCTCCCCCTACCTGGACGGCCGGCCGGTGTACTTCGACACGACCCACCTGAGCATGGACGGGTCGTGGCTGATCGGCCGCAAGCTGGTGGCGGCGGGATGGGCGCTACCTGCTCCGTTCCGGCGGGTCGATGCCGCGGCCGCGGCATCAGCGGCCCCGAATCCACCGCATCGGACAAAGCCGTGACGTGACAGCCGCAGCCGCGACGGGCGATGACCGCGGGCGAAATCGGCGGGTCGGGCCCGCGTGACTTGCCGGATCAGCGCCGCGGCAGATAGGCGAGCGGATCGACGGGCTTGGCGTTGTGGCGGGCGAACCGGCGCGGCTTGCAGTCCGAAGGACTACGCGCCGGTGAGCGCCCGGCGCGCTGCGCCGGGCCGGGGATCCGCCCCGGTGGCCCCGCAGCGGGCGGACTATCGGCGCGGCAGGTAGGCGAGCGGATCGACCGGCCTGCCATTGTGGCGGATCTCGAAGTGCAGCATGTCGCGGGCGGTGCCGCTACGGCCCATCTCGGCGATCTGCTGGCCGCTGCGCACGCGCTCGCCCTCGTTGACCAGCCGCGCGCGGTTGTGGCCGTAGGCGGACAGCCACTGGTCGTCGTGCTTGACGATGATCAGCTCGCCGTAGCCGACCAGGCCGGAGCCGGAGTACACGACCACGCCGTCGCCCGCGGCCCGGACCGGCTGTCCGCCGTTGCCGGCGATGCCGATGCCCTGCCTGGTCGGATCGCCGTTGGCGAAACGGGTGGTGATCTGGCCGTCCGCCGGCCAGCGCCAGGCCACGGAACTGCGTGCCGGGGCGGCCGCAGGCGATGTCGGCTGCGCCGGAGGCTTCGCGCCGGTAGCCGGAGGCCGTGCGGGCGTCGCCGGCGGACGCGTCGGCGCGGCAGCGGCGGTGCGTCCGCCGGAGCCGCCCGGATACAGGCGCAGCCGCTGGCCCGGATAGATCGTGTACGGCGGCGAGATGCTGTTCCACGTCGCCAGGTCGAGCGGGCTGATGCCGTTGCCGACGGCCAGGCCGTACAGGGTGTCGCCGCGCTTGACGGTCACCGTCTGCCCCGGCTTGGGCGCCGACGCACCCGCCTGCGGCACGCGCGTGCCCCCTTCCCGGATCACCCGGCTGCTGCCGCAGGCACTCAGCAGCACGAGCGCCACCAGCACGATTGCCATCTTCATCCGCGTAACTCCAGCCACACCAGTCCGACGATCACGATCGCGGCCACCGCCCATCCCAGCAGTTCCACGTAGCGCCGCAGCACGCGCTCCAGCCGTTCCCCGCCCCATGCGATCAGGCCGGCAACGAGGAAGAAGCGTGCACCACGGCCGATGAAGGAACCCAGTACGAAGGCGATCAGGCCGACGCCGGTGGCGCCCGATGCGATCGTGAACACCTTGTATGGAATCGGCGTGAACGCCGCAAGGAACACGAACCAGAATCCGTAGCGCACGAACATGTCCTGGACGCGACGGAACGGCCCGTCCCAGCCCATCGTCTGCATCCACGGCCAGATCGCCTCGAGCGCGAAATGGCCCAGCGCGTAGCCCAGCAGCCCGCCGACCACCGAGGCCAGCGTGCACATCAGCGCCAGGCGCCACCACGCCCGCGGCCGCGCCAGCGACATCGGCGCCAGCATCACGTCCGGCGGCACCGGAAAGAACACCGACTCCGCCGCGCTCAGCGCCACGAGATAGCGCGGCGCATGATGGTGCCGCGCCCAGACCAGGCAGCGGTCGTAGATCGCACCGAACAGCCGCATCAGTCGATCAATCCAGACAGCAGCGGCACGAACACCACCGGCGCCAGCTCGGTCCGCTCGATCGCGCCGTCGGCGCCCTTGCGCAGACGGACCAGGACCTGTCCGCCGCCGCCGCCGACCGGCGCCACCAGGACGCCTCCCGGCGCGAGCTGTTCGGTCAACGCCTCGACCAGCGCGGGCGCCGCCGCGGTCACCAGGATGCCGTCGAAGGGGCCGTTCCCGGACCAGCCGATGCGGCCGTCGTCGTGCTTGCTGCGCACGTTCAGGCCCAGCGCGCGGAACCGCTTGCGCGCCACCCGCAGCAGTTCGCCGATGCGCTCGACGGTGTGCACCTCCAGCCCAAGCGCGGCGAGGATCGCGGCCTGGTAGCCGGACCCGGTGCCGATCTCGAGCACCCGCGCCGGCGCGGCGATGGACCCGGACGGCGGCCGCGGCGGCAGTCCGGCCAGCAGCGTTTCCGTCATCTTCGCCACCACCCACGGCTGCGAGATGGTCTGGCCATGCCCGATCGGCAGCGCGGTGTCCTCGTAGGCGCGGGTGGCAAGCGCCTCGTCGACGAACAGGTGCCGCGGCACGGTGCGGATCGCGTTGAGCACGCGCTCGTCGGCGATGCCGTTGCCGCGCAGGCGCTCGATCAGGCGGTCGCGCACCCGCTGAGAGGTCATGCCGAGGCCGATCGCCTCGGGCTGCAGCCGCAGGCGCGGTGTCATGCGCGCGCCTCCCGCAACTCACCTGCCAGGCCGTCGACCCAGCTGGCGACCTGTTCGAGCGCCTGGTAGCGGGTCAGGTCGACGTGGATCGGGGTGATCGCGATGGCGCCGTTGCGGACGGCGTGGAAGTCGGTGCCGGGCCCGGCGTCGAGTTCGGGACCGGCCGGGCCGATCCACCACCAGGTCCTGCCGCGCGGATCCTCCAGCGGCACGCACGGCTCGGCGCGGTGGCGATTGCCCAGCCGGGTGACCTCGAAACCGGAAATCTCGCGCCACGGCCGGTCCGGGACGTTGACGTTGAGGATGGTGTCGGCGGGCAACGGATCGGCGCCGAGCCGCTCGACGATCTTCACCGCGGCGCGCGCCGCGGTCTCGTAATGGCGGCCGACGTGCGCGGCGGTGACCAGCGACATCGCCACCGCCGGCAGGCCGAGGAAGCGGCCCTCCATGGCGGCGGCGACGGTGCCGGAATAGATGACGTCGTCGCCCAGGTTGGCGGTGTTGTTGATGCCAGAGACGACGAGGTCCGGTTCCCGCTCCAGCATGCCGGTGATCGCCACGTGCACGCAATCGGTCGGGGTGCCGTGCACGCGCCAGGTGGTGTCGTCGACCTGAACCACGCGCAGCGGCATGTCGAGGGTCAGCGAGTTGCTGGCGCCGGAGCGGTCGCGGTCGGGAGCGACGATCAGCACCTCGTGGCCGGCCTCGCGCAGGCCCTCGGCGAGAATCCGGATGCCCGGCGCATCCACACCGTCGTCGTTGCTCACCAGTATGCGCATGGAAGATGGGTCACGAAATGCGACCATCATAGCCGATGCCGGGCCTGTTCCGCCTGCGAGAAGCGACGACAAGGCATAGAATTCCGCGGTCACCGCACGGAGCCCGCCATGCACGACTGGGATCATGTCCGACGCGTGCTGTCGGTCAACACGTTGCGGGAACTGCAGCTGGAAACCGCGAACTTCGCCCGCCTGATGGGGTTCGACCATCATGGCTATGCGGTCAAGCTGCAGGACGACGACGGGCCCGGCCAGACCGCCCACCACTTCTTCCATGATTATCAGAACGAATGGGGCCACAGCTACGCGACGCTGGGTGATCCGCACGTCGCTTCGCTCGACGCCCGCGCAGGACTGGCGCGCCAGGGGCTTCCGGCCGTTTCGTGGAACAAGCGCGGCGAGTTCGCCTACCTGCCTCCACCCAACCTGATCAGGCGCGGGCGTCAGCAGGTCCGGGCCGCGGGCGACTTCGGCATCAGCGCCGGCATCACCATTCCCAGCTTCATGCGCGGAGTCGACTGGGCGTTCATGACCTTCTCCACCGACAGTACCCAGGATCTACGCGAGTTCGACCTCCTCGTCGGTCCTGCCGTCCACTTTGTAAGTGCACTGCAAGTGTCCGTGGACCGACTGTTGCGCAAGCCTGCCCCTTGTCGGGAACTCAGCCGCCGTGAGCGTGAAGTGCTTCGATGGGCGGCGATCGGAAAGACGTCCTGGGAGATCTCGATGATCCTCGGCATCAGCGAGCGGACCGTCAATTTCCACGTCCGCGGCGCGTGCCGCAAGCTGCACGTCCCCGGCCGCCGCGCCGCGTGCGCCCGGGCCGTCGCACTCGGGCTCATTTCGGTATAGCGGCGACGGCGCTCCCGCCCCCGGGCGGCGCCTCCGGCCGCTCCGCCTGTCGGCCGTGGCCGATCGGTGCCGCTCGCGGGATCGGCACCTGTCAAAAATGACAGGGTCAGGCGCCCGCCGCCCTTCCGATATGTTGCACTGACGTCGTGCGGTGCCTGGCCGGTACATGGAGCTGTCCGTCACCACGATGTCCATGGATCGGGCCCAGGCATCACACTCCCCTGGAAGGTATCGGCTCCGGACCATGGCGCCAGGGAAGGCGCCGGGGGTTTTGTATGCTGTCGGTCATGACCAGGCGCAAGCCCCCGCCAACCGAAGACGAGGCCGCGCTGTTCCGTGACGCAATCGGCCCGGTGCGCAGGTTGCCGGAAGCGGCGACTCCCGCATCCAGGCCGCGCCCGGAGCCGCGACCGCACATGGCCGAGCGCGACGAACACGAGGCACGCGGCGAATTTCACGCCATGCTGGGGGAAGGCCGGCTCGAAGCCGGCGACAGCCTGCGCTACCGGCGCGACGAGATATCGCCGCGGATCCTGCGCCGGCTGGCCCGCGGGCAGTACGCGGTGCAGGACGAACTCGATCTGCACAGTGCCGACAGCGCCCAGGCCGAGGCCTGGCTGAAACGCTTTCTGGCCGAGGCACGGGCGGGCGGCAGCGCCTGCGTTCGGATCGTGCACGGCAAGGGCCGGCATGGCGATGGTCCGCCGGCGCTGAAGAATCTCGTCGACCGGCTGCTGCGCCGGCGCGCCGATGTGCTGGCATTCCATTCGGCGCCGCCCGCGCAGGGCGGGACCGGCGCGGTGCTGGTCCTGCTCAGGCCACGCTGACGACGCCCGGCTCCGCGGAACCGGGCCGTCGTTCCCGCGACCAACCGACTATTGCGCCTCGGAATCGCCGTTGCGGGCGACGCGCTTGACCGGCGGATTGACCCAGCGCACGTCGATCCCGCGCATGCGGGCGGTGCGCTCGACGTAGGCGATATAGGCCGCGTCACGCTCGAATATCTTCTGGGTCGGCTGCGGTCCCGGTGCGGCACCGTATCCGGCACCGCCCTGGGTGCTCGCGCATGCAGCCAGACCGAGCGCACACATCGAGACGATCGTGCAAAGAAGCAGTCTGTTCATGACAGTTCCTCCCATGCGTCGCTTTCGGCATCACACGTTCATGCGGGTGCCTGAATCCGGTTATACGCCGCGGGAATCAGGGCTCCAGTGCCATGGACGGCTTTCCGACGAACGGTCAGCCGGCGAGCTGGGCGGCGTTGCGCATCGGCCCCAGTTCAGAAAGCACCGTGGTCGCATAGGCACCGGCCGGCAGCTCGAAGCCCAGGCGGATCGCGTCGTCGCCGAGCCACTCCCATGCCATGGCCGCGGGCCGCAGGCGCGCGGCGCGGCGCTCCTGGCGCAGACCGGCCGCCTCCAGCCCCTGCCGCAGCGCGGCGGCGTCTTCGCCCTCCATTGCCGCCGTCTCGAGCGCCAGCGCGGCGGCGGTGCTGCGCGGCGCACCGGCGCCCCACAGCGGCGCGCTCGGGTGGATGTCGAACGCCTGCAGCCTCTGCGCGAGCGCCTCGCTCCAGGGCTCGGGGCCGAACACGCTGCGACTGCCGTCGAGGATCCACACCTCACCCTCCAGCCCGCGATTCCAGGAGCCGTCGCGTACGCGCGCCGCGAGCACCCGGTTGAACAGTTCCGAGCGCGCCGCCGACAGCAGATGGGTCCGCTGCTCGCGCCGCATCCGGCGCCCGGCGAACATGGCGAGCGCGGCCGCCAGGTTGCCGCCGTCGCGACCGAAGCGCTGTTCGCCGAAATAATTCGGCACGCCGCTGTCGGCGATCGTCGCCAGGCGCGTCTCCACCGCCCGGCGATCGCCCCGCACGTCGCGCAGCGTCAGTACGAAACGGTTTCCCGCCAGCGCGCCGCGCGGAAGCTTCTTCGCGTGCCGTGCGTGCGCGAGCACGCGCAGCGTCTGGCCCTGACCGGCCCCCTCCCCGTCCAGTGTCCGCGGATCGGGAGCGTCGCGCCCGGGCAGGTGCACGCTGAAGCGCTGGCGCGTCAGCGCATGGCGATCCTTCAATCCCGCATAGCCGATCGCGGAGACCGGAACGCCCGCCCAACCGGCGATCCGCTCGGCGGCGAACGCGGTGTTCATGCCGCGCTTCTCGACCGTCAGCAGCAGATGCTCGCCGCTGCCGCTGGCCTCGAAACCGTCGAGTTCCTCGACCTGGAAATCCTCCGGTGCTGCGCGGATCGCCGCCGCCAGGACCGGATCGCCCCAGGCGCCCGGCAGCGCCGCGCCGGAGGCAGGCGACGCCGTCGCGTTCACGCCGCGACCAGCAGGCATACCGCGTGCGCGGCGATGCCCTCGCCGCGCCCGGTGAAGCCGAGACGCTCGCTGGTGGTGGCCTTGACGCCGATCGCCCCGGCATCGACGCCGAGGTCGCTCGCGATCGCCTCCCGCATCGCCTGCGCGTGCGGGCCGATCCTGGGCCGCTCGCAGACCACCGTGAGGTCGGCATTGCCGAGGCGCCAGCCGCGCCCGGCGACCAGCGCCTGGCAATGCC
The DNA here is from genome assembly GCF_041300785.1 of Luteimonas salinilitoris. Taxonomy (NCBI): domain Bacteria; kingdom Pseudomonadati; phylum Pseudomonadota; class Gammaproteobacteria; order Lysobacterales; family Lysobacteraceae; genus Luteimonas; species Luteimonas salinilitoris. Next base: position 85,783 of record NZ_JBFWIB010000011.1, on the reverse strand, counting down.
GCAACAGCACACGGCTGTCGGCGCCTTTCCACTGCGGGTCTGCCGGCGGAAAGTGCGCGCCGATGTCGCCCAGGGCCAGCGCCCCCAGCATCGCGTCGCACAGCGCATGCAACGCCACGTCGCCGTCGCTGTGGGCGAGCACGCCGTGATCATGGGCGATACGCACGCCGCCGATCATGACGTGATCGCCGTCGCCGAAGGCGTGGACGTCGTAACCGTGGCCGATGCGGATGTTCATGGCGCCCCGCCCGCGCGCGATGGCGCGTTTTCCATTCCCTTTTCCCGATTCCCGGCTCCCCGCCTTTGCAGCAGGAACTCGAACAGCGCCAGGTCGGCCGGCGTGGTCACCTTCAGGTTGTCCTCGGCGCCCTCGACCAGCAGCGGGCGCAGGCCCTGCCGCTCCATTGCCATCGCTTCGTCGGTGACCGCGACGCCGGCATCGATCGCGGCGCGCAGCGCGCGGCTCAACTGCAGACGCCGGAACAATTGCGGCGTCAGCGCGCGCCACAGTCGCTCGCGTGGCTCGGTGCCGTCGATGCCGCCGTCGTCGCCGGCGCGCTTGAGCGTGTCGCGGACCGGCGCGGCCAGGATCGCGCCGACCGGATCGTCGCGGCCGCGCTCGAGCAGACGCTGCAGATCCTCGCGGCGCAGGTTGGGACGCGCGGCATCGTGCACCAGCACGAACTCGTCGGCGCGCACCTCGCGCGGCAACGCCTCGAGCCCCGCCAACACCGAATCGGCGCGCGCGGCACCTCCGGTGCAGGTCAACACCGGCCCGCCGGCCAGTTCGCTCCAGCGTGGCCAGTGCGGATCGCCGTCGGCGAGCACCACCATCACGCCCTGCACGCCGGGATGGGCGAGCAGCGCCCGCAGCGTGTGCACCAGCAGTGGCTCGCCGGCCACCGGCAGGTACTGCTTGGGCAGGTCGCCACCGAAACGCGTGCCACGGCCGGCAGCGGGCACCACCGCCCAGAGCCCGCCCCGGACTTGATCCGGGGTCACGGCGTGTTCTCCGCGTCGTCCGCGTCGCTGTCCGGGGGCGGCGGCAGCGTCGGCGGCGCGGGTGTTTCCACCACCCGATAGAAGACTTCCCCGGGGCGGATCATGCCCAGTTCGCTGCGCGCGCGCTCCTCCACCGCAGCCTCGCCGGTCGGCGATTTCAGGTCGGCAACCTCGGCTGCGAGGGCGGCATTGCGCTGCCGCAGCCCGTCGTTCTGGTGCGCCTGCTGCGCCACCTGGCCCTGCAACTGCGCCACGTCGCCGGCCCCGCCGTTGCCGAACCAGAGCCGGTACTGCAGCCATACCAGCAGCGCTGCCAGCAGCACCAGCACGATCCGCAATGCGCGCATCGCTGGCTGTCCCGCTACCGGTTCAGCGAAACGAAGGCGGCGCGTCCCGCGTAGCGCGCCCCGGTACCCAGCGACTGCTCGATCCGCAGCAGCTGGTTGTACTTGGCGACGCGGTCGCTGCGGCACAGCGAGCCGGTCTTGATCTGGGTCGCGGTGGTGGCGACGGCGATATCGGCGATGGTCGTGTCCTCGGTCTCGCCGGAGCGGTGGGAGACGATCGCCGCGTACTTCGCCGCGTCCGCCATCGCGATCGCTTCCAAGGTCTCGGTGAGGGTGCCGATCTGGTTGACCTTGATCAGGATCGCGTTGGCGGTGCCCGAGTCGATGCCCTGGCGGAAGATCTTCGGGTTGGTGACGAACAGGTCGTCGCCGACCAGCTGCACCTCGTCGCCGATGCGCGCGGTCAGCTGCTTCCAGCTGTCCCAGTCGTCCTCGGCCATGCCGTCCTCGATCGAGACGATCGGGTACTGCGCGCACCAGTCGGCGAGGAAATCGACGAACTGCTCGCCGGTCAGGCGCTTGCCCTCGCCCACCAGGTGGTACTTGCCGTTGTCGAAGAACTCGCTGGACGCCACGTCGAGGCCGAGCAGCACGTCCTCCCCGGCGCTGTAGCCGGCCCGGCCGATCGCCTCGAGGATGGTGTCGAGCGCCTCGACATTGCTGCGGAAGTCGGGGGCGAAGCCACCCTCGTCGCCGACCGCGGTGGAGAGCCCGTGGCCCTTCAGCACCGACTTGAGCGCGTGGAAGATCTCGGTGCCGGCGCGCAGCGATTCGGAGAACGAACCGAAGCCGACCGGCAGCACCATGAACTCCTGGAAGTCGACGTTGTTGTCGGCGTGCGCACCGCCGTTGATGATGTTCATCATCGGAACGGGCAGTTCGGGCGCGCGGTCGCCGGCCAGCAGGCGCCACAACGGGATCTCCCTCGACGCGGCGACCGCGTGCGCGTTCGCCAGCGACACGCCGAGCAGCGCATTGGCGCCCAGGCGGCCCTTGTTGTCGGTGCCGTCGAGATCGATCAGGCGCTTGTCCAGGCCGGCCTGGTCGTCGGCATCGAAGCCGCACAGCGTCTCGGCGATGGTGCCGTTGACGTGGCCGACGGCCTTCTGCACGCCCTTGCCGAGGTAGCGGGTCTTGTCGCCGTCACGCAGTTCGACGGCCTCCTTCGCACCGGTCGACGCGCCTGACGGCACCGCGGCGCGACCGAACGCGCCGTCCTCCAGCGTCACTTCGGCTTCGAGGGTGGGATTGCCGCGACTGTCGAGGATCTCGCGGGCATGGATGGTGGAAATCTTCATATTTCGGCTGACCAGGTCAAGGGAAATTTCTTGGAGCATTCAGGCGATAGCGGCAGCAATGCGTACTTCGTGACCACGGTCTCCGCATGTAGGCGCTGGGTTAGCGTACGTCGATCGTCCGGCGGCATCCCGTACTGGTTCAGCCTGAAGAGCGCAAGCTCGATCTTTTGAGTGGGCGAAGCATTGTCCGGCGCTGGAGTCTTCCGTTCCAAGTCTGCATAACCAGGGAGCGACTTCACCTCGGACAGAAACTCTTGCGCATCACCGCTCGCCACAATTCGCTTCACTGGATTGAGCGTATCCGCTGGAAGATCTGCATCCTCGTTGGTGAGGCATGACTTTGCCATCGTCAATCTCATGTTTTTGGCCACGTACTGCGACATCGTGTTCGGTGAAAATTCGGAGTCCGGGAGCTTCGAACAAGCCGCTATCGACGGCTCGTTGCGACAATCGCCAAGCAATTCAACCCAAGTCGAAGACTCCGGCCAGCTGATCTCGCCCTCGATTCCTGCAGCACGCACAGTACCCGTCAACACAGCCTGCCTCATCCAAGCGTCGGGCATAGCCGGATCGCCTTTGATAAGCACGCAGCGTTCCGGACGTTGTTGCGACATGAGGGACGATAGCTGTTCTATGGCGTAGCTCTCGTTCTCAAACTTGTACTGCTGTGCCGGCAAAATCTCGATCCGAATCGGATCGGCGCATTCCTCGGACTCGGAAGCGCTCACCGGCATGGGAATGACCCCTGCAAGTAGCAGAACAGTACCGAGCTCCTTAACCACCCATTGCCTCCGCGAAGGTATGACGCTTGGCAACCGCATCCAATTCCACCAGCGTTTCCAGCAGCGCCTGCATCTTCGGCAGTGGCCAGGCGTTGGGCCCGTCGCTCAGCGCTTCTTCCGGTCTCGGATGCGTCTCCATGAAAACGCCCGCCACGCCGACCGCGACCGCCGCGCGCGCGAGCACCGGCACGAACTCGCGCTGGCCGCCGCTGGAGGTGCCCTGCCCCCCCGGCAGCTGCACCGAGTGGGTGGCGTCGAAGACCACCGGGCAGCCGGTGTCGCGCATCACGCTGAGCGAGCGCATGTCGGAGACCAAGTTGTTGTAGCCGAAGCTGGCGCCGCGCTCGCAGACCATGATCTGCTCGTTGCCGGTGGACTTGGCCTTCTCCACCACCGGCATCATGTCCCACGGCGAGAGGAACTGGCCCTTCTTGATGTTGACCGGCCTGCCGGCGGCGCAGACCTTGCGGATGAAGTCGGTCTGGCGCACCAGGAACGCCGGCGTCTGCAGCACGTCGACCACGCTGGCGACCTCGTCCATCGGCGTGTACTCGTGCACGTCGGTCAGCACCGGCACGCCGATCTGGCGGCGCACCTCGCCGAGCACGCGCAGGCCCTCCTCCATGCCGGGGCCGCGGAAACTGCTGCCGGAGGTGCGGTTGGCCTTGTCGAAGCTGGACTTGAAGATGAAATTGATGCCGAGCGCGCCGGTGATCTCCTTCAGCTGGCCGGCCACGTCGAGCTGCAGCTGCTCGGACTCGACCACGCAGGGACCGGCGATCAGGAAGAACGGCCGGTCTAGGCCGACCTCGAAACCGCACAGGTTCATGCGCCCGCTCCTGTGGGAGTGGCGGCGGCATGCCGCTGCCGGGAAATCGCGACAGCTTTACCGATCCCGATGCAGACGGAAGCGTCGCGACTTCCGTCGTTCCCACAAGGTCCTCGACCGCTCACGCCCTGGCCTCCTTCAGCAGCTTGCCGCCGGCCCTGCGCTCGCGCGCGGCGCGCACGAAGCCGACGAACAGCGGATGGCCGCTGCGCGGCGTGGACAGGAACTCCGGGTGCGCCTGGCAGGCGACGAACCACGGATGCTGCGGCAGCTCGATCATCTCCACCAGCAGGTCGTCCATCGACTTGGCCGAGATCACCAGCCCGGCATCCTCGAGCTGGGTGCGGTAGCGATTGTTGAATTCGTAGCGGTGGCGGTGGCGCTCGCCGACCACGTCCTTGCCGTACAACTCGCGCACCCGGCTGTCGGGCTTGAGCCGCTGTTCCTGCAGGCCCAGGCGCATGGTGCCGCCGAGGTCGCTGTCCTCGTTGCGACGCTCGACCTCGCCGGTCTTGGTGCGCCATTCGGTGATCAGGCCGATCACCGGGTGCGGGGTCTGGCGGTCGTTCTCGGTGCTGTTGGCGCCCTCCAGCCCGGCGACATGGCGGGCGATATCGACCACCGCCGCCTGCAGGCCGTAGCAGATGCCGAAATACGGCACGCGCCGCTCGCGCGCGTACTGCGAAGCCAGCACCTTGCCCTCGAAGCCGCGATCACCGAAGCCGCCCGGCACCAGGATCCCGTCGACGCCGGCCAGCAGGCGCTCGGCGCCCTCGCGCTCGATGTCCTGCGATTCGATCCACTTCAGCGTCACCCGCGTGCGCTGGCGGATGCCGCCGTGCTTGAGCGCCTCGCCAACCGACTTGTAGGCGTCCTTGTGGTCGACGTACTTGCCGACCACGGCGATGGTCACCTCGTCGATCGGGCGCTCGGTGGCGTCGACCACGTCCAGCCATTCGGACAGGTCCGCCGACTCGCCGGCGCGATCGCCCAGTTGCAGCCGCTCGACCACGATCTGGTCCAGGCCCTGCGCGTGCAGCCACATCGGGATCTTGTGGATGTCGTCCAGGTCCACCGCCGAGATCACCGCCTTCTCCGGGACATTGGTGAACGAGGCGATCTTGCGCCGCTCGCCGTCCGGCAGCGGCTGCTCGCTGCGGCAGACCAGCACGTCGGGCTGGATGCCGATCGAGCGCAGCTCCTTGACCGAGTGCTGGGTCGGCTTGGTCTTCAGCTCGCCTGCCGCGGCGATGTACGGCACCAGGGTCAGGTGCATGAACATGGCCTTGTCGGCGCCGCGCTCGGTGCGGAGCTGGCGGATCGCCTCCAGGAACGGCAGCGACTCGATGTCGCCCACGGTGCCGCCGATCTCCACCAGCGCCACGTCGTAACCCTGGGTGGCGGCGTCGATGCTGCGCTTGATCTCGTCGGTGATGTGCGGGATCACCTGCACGGTGGCGCCGAGATAGTCGCCGCGGCGCTCCTTGGCGATCACGCTCTCGTAGATCTTGCCGGTGGTGATCGAGTTCCTCCCGGACAGGTGCACGTTGACGAAGCGCTCGTAGTGGCCCAGGTCGAGGTCGGTCTCGGCGCCGTCGTCGGTCACGTAGACCTCGCCGTGCTGGAACGGGCTCATGGTGCCGGGGTCGACGTTGATGTAGGGGTCGAGCTTCATCATCGTCACCCGCAATCCGCGCGCCTCGAGGATGGCGGCCAGCGAGGCCGCGGCGATGCCCTTCCCGAGGGAAGAGACGACGCCGCCGGTGACGAAGACGAGCGGGGTGACGGAACGGGGGGAAGTCATGGGCGCAGCAGGTCGCTGGAAAGCCCCATTCTACGGCAAGTGCTAGGGCCTGTTCACGCTTATGGCGCGCCGATCGGCCGTCGACAAAAAAAGAGAGCGCCCCGCCGGAACGGGACGCTCGACAGCAGGATCGGGCCGGAATCAGGCCGGATCTTCTTCCTCGGCTTCCTCGGCCTCTTCCTCGGCATCGGCGGCCTGCCAGTCGGCGGCCTCGGCTTCCTGCTCGGCCGCGGCGGCGTCGGCCTCGGCGGCATCGGCGGCTTCACCCGCCTGCTGGGCGGCCTGCTCGGCCTCGCGGACGGCCTGCTCGTCGACTTCCTGTGCGAACGCGGTGGGTGCGGCAAAGGCCGCGGCGATCAGAGCGGTAAACAGCAGGTTGCGCTGGGTCATCGTCGTGTCTCCAGAGAAGCGAAAGTTGTACTGCCAAAAGTAATGCCGCTTGCCTCAGCGACGCCTGCACCGTACCCATGCCATGCCCGCTGAGGACTGAACAACGAACCCTTAACGGAAGTAAGCGCTTACACGCATGTTTGCAGGTAATTTCATCGCTTCGCGATGCTTCGAACCCAGGGTTGTCCATAGCTGCCGCAAGTGCGCGAAAGCTGATACCCGCGACCGCGCGCGCGACGGATTCCATTACCATGCGCGCTCCCTCGCCACTTCCCCCGTGCATGAGCAGTCGCTACAACGCCGTCGACATCGAAGTCCTGTCCGGGCTGGACCCGGTCAAGCGCCGCCCGGGCATGTACACCGACACCACCCGCCCCAACCACCTGGCGCAGGAGGTGATCGACAACGCGGTCGACGAGGCGCTGGCCGGGCACGCGCGCGAGATCGAGGTGCGACTGTTCAAGGACGGCAGCTGCGAGGTGTCGGACGACGGCCGCGGCATGCCGGTGGACCTGCACCCGGACGAGAAGATCCCCGGCGTCGAGCTGATCCTCACGCGCCTGCATGCCGGCGGCAAGTTCAACAACCGCAACTACACCTTCTCCGGCGGCCTGCACGGAGTCGGCGTGAGCGTGGTCAACGCGCTGTCGAACCGGGTCGAGATCTTCATCAAGCGCGACGGCAGCGAGTACCGCATGGAATTCGCCGACGGCGATGCGGTCTCCAAGCTGGAGACGGTGGGCAGCGTCGGCAAGCGCAACACCGGCACCCGGCTGCGGTTCTGGCCCGACCCGAAGTACTTCGACACGCCGAAGTTCTCCTTGCGTGCGCTCAGGCACCTGCTGCGCGCCAAGGCCGTGCTGTGCCCCGGTCTCACCGTGACGCTGTTCGACGAGGCCAGTGGCGAGCGCGACGAGTGGCACTACGAGGACGGCCTGAGCGACTACTTGCACGGCGAACTGGCCGATCGCGAACTGCTGCCGCCGGAGCTGTTCATCGGCCGCCTGGACAAGGACACCGAGACCGTCGACTGGGCGGTCACCTGGGTGCCCGAGGGCGAGTTGGTGCAGGAGAGCTACGTCAACCTGATCCCCACCGCCCAGCACGGCACCCACGTCAACGGCCTGCGTACCGGCTTCACCGACGCGCTGCGGGAGTTCTGCGACTTCCGCAACCTGCTGCCGCGCGGCATCAAGCTGGCGCCGGAGGATGTCTGGGACCGCGTCGCCTTCGTGCTCAGCGTCAAGATGACCGACCCGCAGTTCAGCGGCCAGACCAAGGAGCGGCTGTCGTCGCGCCAGGCCGCCGGCTTCGTCGAGGGCGCCGCCCACGATGCGTTCTCGCTGTGGCTCAACCAGCACACCGAGTTCGGCGAGCGCATCGCCCAGCTGGCGATCGACCGCGCCAGCGCACGGCTGAAGACCGAAAAGCAGATCGTGCGCAAGAAGGTCACCCAGGGCCCGGCCCTGCCCGGCAAGCTGGCCGACTGCATCAGCCAGGACCTGTCGCGGACCGAACTGTTCCTGGTCGAGGGCGACTCCGCCGGCGGCTCGGCCAAGCAGGCGCGAGACAAGGACTTCCAGGCGATCCTGCCGCTGCGCGGCAAGATCCTCAACACCTGGGAAGTCGCCTCCGGCGGCGTGCTGGCCTCACAGGAGGTGCACGACCTGGCGGTGGCGATCGGCTGCGATCCGGGCCGCGACGATATCTCCGGCCTGCGCTACGGCAAGATCATCGTGCTCGCCGACGCCGACTCCGACGGCCTGCACATCGCCACCCTGCTCGCCGCGCTGTTCCTGCGCCATTTTCCGGCGCTGGTCGACGCCGGCCACGTGTTCGTGGCGATGCCGCCGCTGTTCCGCGTCGACGTCGGCAAGCAGGTGTTCTACGCGCTGGACGAGGAGGAGAAGCGGCTGCTGCTGGAGAAGATCCAGCGCGACAAGCTCAAGGGCGCGGTCAGCGTGACCCGGTTCAAGGGCCTGGGCGAGATGAACCCCCCGCAGCTGCGCGAATCGGCGATCCATCCCGACACCCGCCGGCTGGTGCAGCTGACGGTCGACGACGGCGACCAGACGCATGCGCTGATGGACATGCTGCTGGCGCGCAAGCGTGCGGGAGATCGCAAGACGTGGTTGGAGAGTAAAGGCGACATGGCGACGCTGGAGGTATGAGTGGGCTATTCGCTCTCGCCCGTCGTCGCGACGGCGCCCGCTCGCCGCCACGGAACGCGCTGCCTGGCACGGTGTGAAGGCTATTCACTGTCGTCCGCCGTGGCGACGGCCCATACAGCGCGGCTGCGGAACGAACTGCCTGGCGCCTCGTGACACCGCTGCAGGCCCGCACGATCTGCAGCGGCACGCATGTACGCGTGCGCGACGTGCACTGCCGCGCCTGCCGCGGCCGACATGCAGGGCAGCCGGAATCGGTACCGGACACTCGCATCGTGCTCGCCTATCGCGGCACGTTCGTATACCGGCCGGGACGGCAGGCGCTGGTGGCGGACGGCAACCAGGCGCTGGTGTTCAACGCCGGCGACGAGTACCGGATCGATCATCCCGGCGACGGCGGCGACCGCTGCCTGTCGATCCGGATCGCGCCGGACTGGCTGCAGGAAATCGTGCGGGACGGGCTGGTCGCCGCTTCCGCAACGCCGCGCCTGCGACGGATCCGTCGTTCGCTCGGTCCGCGGGACCAGTGGCTGGCCGCCCGCCTGCGCGCATGCGACGGATACGCCGACCCTTTGCCGGCGGAAACGCTGGCGCTGACGCTCGCCGGGAACCTCCTGCGGCCCGACCCACCCTCGGCATGTCCAACCCGGCAAGGATTCAGCGCCGGACGTGGACGGCTGATCGAACGCGCCAAGCTGCTGCTGCAGGACGACCCGGCGCACCGCTGGACGCTGGCGGCATTGGCCGCCGAGCTGCGCGTGTCCCCGGTCTACCTGACCCAGAGCTTCAGCCGCACCGAAGGCATGCCGCTGTACCGCTACCAGACCCGACTGCGGCTGGCGCGTGCGCTCGAGGCGCTGCCGCGCACGCACGACCTGACCGCCCTGGCGTTGACGCATGGTTTCTCCAGCCATGGCCAATTCAGCGCCGCGTTCCGGCGTATCTACGGCCTGGCGCCATCCGCCGCGCGGCGCGCACTGCGATCGCGGCCAGGCTGAACCGGTTCCGCGCGCCGCCGGACGCGGCACGAGGTCCGAGCACGGACATTCCGCACGTTCCGCGGTGAATGCGCGCAGCGGTCCGATCGCACCCGACTAAAGAATCGAAAAGCCGCCCGCATCGGTGGCGGCTAGCCTGCGCAGTATCTCCACGACGGAGCGCAATACGGATGCCGCCGCCCCTCGCCGCCCTGGTCCGATCACTACTGCTCACAGGAATTCTGATGACACCTGCCCTCGCCGCCATTGCACAAGATGACTCCGCCTTCACCTCCGCGCTGGTCGCCCCCGGACCGGCCGACGTCATCCCGGCAGGGAGCGACATCTACGCACCGCTGCTCGGCCACTGGCAGGTGCGGGTAACCGATCACCTGCCGGACGGAAGCGAACGCACGATCGACGGCGAAGTCCTGTTCGCACGCGTGCTCGAGGGCCGCGCGGTCCAGGATCTCTGGATCTTCCCCGGCCGCGGCGGGCGCGGCACGGACACACCGAAGAGCGGCAACCGTTACGGCACGACCCTTCGCATCTACGATCCGGAGCGGGACGTCTGGGTCGTCGACTGGTTCAATCCGGTGACCGGCACCCACACGCATCTGATCGGCTCGCGATCCGGCGATGACATCCCGCAGGAGGGTAAGAACGAGGACGGCAATCCGGTCCGCTGGATCTTCTCCGGCGTGACCGCCACCGGTTTCCACTGGCGCGGCGAACGCTCCGACGATGGCGGCCGCAGCTGGATCCTGGAAACCGAGTTCTCCGCCCGGCGCTGAGTCCCGGAACGGAGAGCACCCGCCACGATCAGGCAGCGAGTGCGGCGCGCAGCAGATCGCGCAGCAACAGCTGCAGCCGCGCCGCCAACTCGGGCCGGTATTCGAACGAGTCCTCGTCCATGTAGGTGCGCTGGCTGATCTCCAACTGCACGGCATCGATGCCGTTGCCCGGATCGCCGTAGTGCCGGGTGATGTAGCCGCCGCGGAAACGCCCGTTGACGATGGTGTCGTACCCGTCCTGCGCCGCGAGCACCGCTTCCAGCCGGCGCTGCGCGACCGGCGCGCAGCTGTCGCCGCCGGCGGTGCCGAGGTTGAGGTCCGGCAACCGGCCGTCGAACAGGAACGGCAACTCGCCCTTGATCGAGTGCCCCTCCCACAGCACCACCCGGCCGTGCTCGGCGCGGAGGCGCTCGAGCTCGCCACGCAGCGCTGCATGGTAGGGACGCCAGAACGTGTGGACGCGCTGCACGATCTCGTCTTGTGTCGGCGCCTCGCCGTCGCGGTAGACCGGCTCGCCGGTGAACTGCACGGTCGGGCACAGCCCGGTGGTGTTCTGGCCGGGATACAGCGAGACGTCGTCCTCGGGACGGTTGAGGTCGATCACGTAGCGCGAATGCACCGGCACGATCACGGAAGCGCCCAGTTCGCGCGCCACCGCGTACAGGCGCGCGACATGCCAGTCGGTGTCGGGGACGCGGCGCGCCGAATCGGTGAGCCGTGCCGCAATGGCATCGGGCAGCGCCGTGCCGTCGTGCGGAACGCTGACCAGCAGCGGCGCGGTGCCTTTGTGCAGATTGAAGGTGTCCACCGCCGACATGCTACCGGAGCGGCGGAGCGGTTTCGCGCCGAATCAACCCTGCGCCGGATCGCCCCCACCCCGTAGAGCGGAGCTTGCTCCGCCGCTCTTGGCTCCGGAGCCCGAAAGCAGCGGAGCAAGCTCCGCTCTACGGCGACGGGTCAACGCATCAGCACCACTTCCTCGGCGCTGGTCGGATGGATGGCGACGGTGTCGCGCAGGTCGGCCATGGTGGCGCCGAGCTTGAGCGCCACCGCGAAGCCCTGCAGGATCTCGTCGGCGGCCTCGCCGCACAGGTGAACGCCGACCACGCGTTCGTCCTCGCCGACGCAGACCAGCTTGAACAGGCTGCACAGCGGCGCCTCCACCAGCGCCTGCAGCATCGGCCGGAAACGGCTGCGATAGACCTTCACCGCATCGCCGTACCGTTGGCGCGCCTGCGCCTCCGTCAAGCCCACGCCGCCGATCGGCGGATGGGCGAAGATCACCGTGGGCACGTTCCCGTAGTCGAGCCGGGCCTCGGCCTGGCCGCCGAATATCCGGTCCATCAGCCGCCGTGCCGCCGCGATCGCCACCGGCGTCAGCGTCTCGCGGCCGGTCACGTCGCCGACCGCGTAGACGCCCACGGCGCTGGTGTTCTGGAAGGCGTCGACCTGGACATTGCCGCGCGCGTCGATCGCCACGCCGGCCGCGTCCGGACCGAAGCCGGCGCTGTTGGCGCGGCGGCCGATCGCGAACAGCAGCGCATCGAAGGCATCGCTGGCCCCGCCGTCCTCGTCGAGCAGGCGCACGCGCCCGTCGCCAGCTGGTTCGACCGCGCGCAGGCGATGCCCGAAATGCAGGCGGATGCCGAGATGGCAGTAGTTGTCCTCCAACTGCGCCACCACTTCCTCGTCGGCGTGGCTGAGCAGGCGCGTGCCGCGCACGAACAAATCGACGCGGCTGCCCAGCGCCTGCAGCAGGCCGGCCAGTTCGGCGCTGATGTAGCCGCCGCCGACCAGCGCCACCCGCGCGGGCGCCTGCGACCAGTGGAAGAAATCGTCGGACACGCCGCCCAGTTCCGCGCCCGGGACATCGGGCCGCTGCGGACTGGAACCGGTCGCCAGCAGGATGTGGCGTGCGCGCAGGCATTGACCGTTGCCGGTCACGACCGTCTGCGCGTCGCGCAGGCTGCCCAGCGTCGGCATCAGGACGATGCCGGCGCGGTCCAGGCGCTTGCGGTAACTCTCGTGGATGCCGCCGATGTAGCGCTGGCGGTCGGTGATGAACTCGCGCCAGTCGAACGCCGGCGTCGCCGGCACGTCGAAGCCGAGCTGCGCGGCGGCGGCGATGCGCGAGGCCAGGTCGGCCGCCAGCCACATCGCCTTCTTCGGCACGCAGCCGACGTTGACGCAGGTGCCGCCGAGTTCGCCGGGTTCCAGCAACGCCACCCGCGCACCGTACTCGGCGGCCCGGAAGGCGCCGGCCAGGCCGCCGGAGCCGCCACCCAGCACCACCAGGTCGAAGTCGAACGGATCGGTCGCGCTCATGCGAAGCGACCCGGATCGAACGGCGCGGGATCGATGTGCGGCGTCTGCCCGCACACCAGTTCGGCGATCAGTTGTCCGGTGGCCACGCTCATGCTGACCCCAAGCATACCGTGCCCGGTCGCGAGCCAGACGTGGTGGTGTCCCGGCGCGCGGCCGATGATCGGCAGGTCGTCGCAGCTCAGCGGACGCCAGCCGTACCACTCCTCTTCCTTCGCGGGGCCGACCGGCTCGCGCAGGAACTCGGCGGCGCCGCGCTCGAGCGCGGCAAGCCGGCGGCGATTGAGGCTGGTGTCGTAGCCGGAGAACTCCATCGTGCTGCCGAGCCGGAAGCCGCTGTCCCAGGCGGTCACGCAGACGCTGCGTTCGTGCAGCACCAGCGGCCGCTTCGGCACCAGCGCCGGTCGCGCATAGGTGATCGAATAGCCCTTGCCCGGCTGCACCGGAATGCGCAGGCCGAGGCTGCGGCCCAGCCGCGGAGACCATGCCCCGGTGGCCAGCAGCAGGTCGCGGCCGCCGAAGTCTCCGCGGGAGGCCGACGCCGTCGCTCCGTCCGCGTCCGCCGTGATCGCTTCCACCGCGCACTGCTCGACGATCTCGCCGCCATGCCCGCGCACCGCGCGCGCCAGCTCGGCGACGTAGCGGTTGGGGCGCAGGCGCGCATCGCCGGAAAAGCGCACCACGCCGGCGATGCCCGGCAGCAGCGCCGGTTCGTCGCGCAGGTAGGCATCGCCGTCGATGGCCTCCGAGGTCACGCCGAGCGCCTCCAGCGCCCGCAACTCGGCGTCGAAATGCGCCAGCTCGGCGGCATCGCGGAATACGTAGTCCACGCCCGAGGCCTCGAACTCGCAGTCCAGGCGATAGCGCGCGATCCATTCCGGCAGCGCGCTGCGCGATGCTTTCAGGATCGCCGCCCGCGCCGCCATCGCCGCGCGCCAGTCGCGCCGGTTGCAGCGCGCAGCGAACCGCAGCATCCAGCCCCACAGCGCCGGATCGAAGCGCGGCTTGAGATAGAACGGCGCATCCGGCGTCGCCATCCAGCGCAGCGCGCGCGCGACTGCGCCCGGCTCGGTCAGCGGCGCGGCGTGGCTGGGCGTGATCGTGCCGCAGTTGCCGTGCGAACTGCCGCAGCCCGCGGTGCCGGACTCCAGCACGCGCACGCTGCGGCCGGCATGCAGCAACGCCAACGCGGCGGCCAGGCCGATCACGCCGCCACCGACGATCAGTACGTCCGATTTGCTCATGCCGTCAGTCTAGTGCGTGAAGCGAGAAACCAGGAACGAGGAACGAGGAACGAGGAACGAGTGGAGCGTCCCGGCTTTGACTCGTTCCTCGTTCCTCGTTTCTCGTTCCTGCCTTACGGTCTCCGGCCGTAGGTCGCCCAGCGCCACAGCCACTCGACCGGTCCGAAACGGAAGCGCGCCAGCCACCAGCGACTGGCGGCGACCTGCAATGCGAACACCACCACGGCCAGCAGCACCAGGCCGGCATGGCCGATTCGACCCCACATCGCCAGGCCGTAACCGTAGAACACCAGCGAGCCGACCAGCGACTGCAACAGGTAGTTGGTCAGCGCCATGCGCCCGGCGGGCGCGAGCACGCCGAGGGCTCGCACGCCGGCGGCCGTGGACCACGCTAGCGCGAGCAGCGCGAGATAACCGAGGGCCAGCGGCAATGCCCCCAACGACGTCAGCGCACTCGCCAGCAGCCAGCGCGCCTGGCTGCCGGCAGCGTCGACCCCGACGCCGATCGCCGCCGCCCACGACGACAGCGCCAGCCCGACCGGCAGGCCGAATCCCGCCAACCGGAGAAAGAACGACCGCTGCGCGGCGATGTCGCCGATCCGGCCCGACCGCAGCAGCCAGCTGCCGACCAGGAACACCCCCAGCGCGATCGGCACCACGAAGACGTCATTGAGCAGGAACTGCGGGAAATCGGCCATCCGCTGGCCGGTCACCTGCGCGTACCCGCCCTCTGCATACACCCGCGCCGCCTCGGATGCAGCGCCCTGGCCGGCGGCGAATGCCTGCGCGGCGCCCTCTTCGGCCATCCCGGGCACCAGGGCCATCGCCGCGGCGCCCAGCAGCACCAGCGCGAACAGTCCGCAGTAGATCGACAGCCCGAGCACCAGCTGCGTCCGCGGGCGCAGATCGCGCAGCGCCAGCAGCAGCAAGGCCGCCAACGCATAGGTATGCAGGATGTCGCCAGCCCATAGCAGCAGCGCGTGCGCGACGCCGATGACCAACAACGTCGCGGTCCGACGCAGGTAGAGCGCGCGGAACGGTCGCCCGGCCGCCTCGGCGCGCGCCATCGTCAACGCAAACCCCATGCCGAACAGCAGCGAGAACAGGATCCAGAACTTGCCGGCGACGAATACGTGCACGCCCCATGCCGCCGCGTAGTCGATGCCGGTCGAACCGGGCGCGACGCCGCGGCCGAACTCCTGCCACGGCCGGGTGAACCATTCGACGTTGACCAGCAAGATCCCGAGCAGCGCGAATGCGCGCAGCGCGTCCATGAAGCCGATCCGTTCCTGCGCGTCGACCGGCGCGAAGCCCGCACGATCCGCCATCGTCCTGCTGCCCCGTCGAATCCCCGGTCCACCATGCCGCAGCCGTCCCGAAACGGCAACGGCCCGCTCGCGCGGGCCGTCGGCGGGACCACGGCGCTAGGACCTGTTAACGCTTATGGCGCATGCCGCGCCGGTCAGTGCTGGTGACCGCCCTCGCCGTGGACGTGGCCGTGCTCGATCTCCTCGGTGCTGGCCTCGCGCACCTCGACGATCTCGACGTCGAAATGCAGATCCTTGCCGGCCATCGGATGGTTGAGGTCGACGTCGACCACGCTCATGCCGACCTTCTGGACGGTCACCGCGCGCGGGCCGAAATTGGTGTTGAGCACCACCTGCATGCCCGGGGCCAGCCGCTGCCCGCCGAAGTGCTTCTTCGGCACGCGCTGGGTCAGCCCTTCGCTGCGCTCGCCGTAGGCATCGGCGGCGGCGATGTCGGCGCTGAAGCTGTCGCCGGCGACGTGGCCTTCCATCGCCTGCTCCAGCCCCGGGATGATGTTGCCGTGCCCGGCCAGGATCGACAGCGGTTCGCGCTCCTTCGAGCTTTCGGTCGGCGGCTGTCCCGCCTCGGAAACGGTGTAGTGGAAGCGGACGACGCGGTCTTTCTCGATTTTCATGCCGATGGATACCTGTGACGCGGCGCATGCGCCGCTTGTGCGAGAGTGCTTGTGCAGAGCTCGGGGATTCGGCCAAGATGCGGACCGTGAGCGACGCGCATTATCCGGGCTTCATCCGCACCGCGCCAATCAGGCCGCGCGGGGCATGGCGGACGCGCGCAGTGGCGGCGTTCGCCGCGGCCCTGCTGTTGGCGGCCTGCGGCCGCGACGATGTCCGCCCGTCCGGCGGACCGGGCGCGCAGCGCCACTGGCCGATCGTACAACCCGCCGACCCGGCCTCCGCCAACGCGGTGGTGATGCGCGCCATCAGCCTGGTCGGCACGCCCTACCGCTACGGCGGCAACACCCCGGAAGGCGGCTTCGACTGCAGCGGCCTGGTCAATTACGTCTACAACGACATGCTCGACCTGCGCCTGCCGCGGACCTCGCGCGATCTGGCGGCCTACCAGGGGCCGCGCATCGCCGCCGAACGGCTGGCGGCATCGGACCTGGTGTTCTTCGGCAACCGCGGCAGCGTCACCCATGTCGGCATCTATGTCGGCGAAGGACGCTTCGTGCACGCCCCCAGCAGCGGCGGCACGGTGCGCCTGGATCGGCTGGACGGCCACTACTGGCGCGACCGCTACAGCGGCGCCAAACGCGTCGTGCGTTGAAATTTCTCGCTGGTTCAGCGACTTGCGTCGCATTCATTAACTTAATTTTAACGAACGCATCACGTGGGTGAGGCACCATCACGCCACAACGACAAAATTGAATTCAGCGTGACGACAGACGCCTCGGACCTCGGCCGCATTGCTGCCACCCATTCCCGCCCTTTCGGACGGACCATCTCCTTCCTGCTCGCCACCGCGCTTGCCGGTGCGGCGATGCCTGCCCTGGCGGCGACCGGCCTGGCCGGCGATTCGGCCGACCAGTCGCCGCTCAATCGTTCGGTCAGCCAATCGCTCGCGCACGCGCAGCCGCTGCCGACCGCGATGGGGCGCGAACTGCTGTTCGCCGCCGACGTCAACCAGTTGATCGCCGCCGGAATCGGCGACGTTCCGGCCTCGGCCGAAGGGCGTCAACAGACGCTGCTGCAACGGGGTCTCGCCCTGCTCGGCACGCCGTACCGCTGGGGCGGCACGTCCCCGGACGGCGGCTTCGACTGCAGCGGCCTGGTCAGCTACGTTTTCCGCACCGCCCTTGGCGTCGAACTGCCGCGCGTGTCGCGCGAGATGGCCGCCACCGGTGAGCGGATCGAGCGCGCGCAGCTCGATGCCGGCGATCTGGTGTTCTTCGCCCTCCGCGGCCGGCGCGTCGATCATGTCGGCATCTACCTGGGCAACGGCCGCTTCCTGCATGCGCCGCGCACCGGTCGAGACGTCACTGTCTCCAGCCTCGACAGCGGCTACTGGAGCCGGAAGTTCACGCTGGCGCGCCGGGTGGCCGGCGTCTGAGCCGCCCCGCATCGCGCGATCCCGAAGGCCGCCATTGGCGGCCTTCTTCGTTTCCGCGTTGAAGACACCCCTGCCGCCACGAACGATCGTACGCGCCGGCGAATCGCATTGATCTTGCGCTGCGGCTTGCCGGCAACGGCGGCGCGCGCCATGCTCGGGCGCGTCGACGGGGAGGAACGACGATGCTGCGTACGTTCGGGGCGGTGCTGCTGGGTCTGCTGGTGGGCGTGGCGACGATGCTGGCGCTGGAATACGCCGGCATGGCCCTGTTCCCGCCGCCGCCGGAGCTCGACCTGCAGGACGAGGCCGACCTGGCCCGCCTGGTCGCGAGCGCATCCACCGGCAAGCTGCTGTGGGTGCTGGGCAGCTGGTGCCTGGCCGGCTTTGCCGGCGCCTGGGTCGCCGCACGGCTGGCGCGCGGGCACCGCCTGCTCGCGGGACTGGCGGTCGGGGGACTGATCGTCGCCGGCGTGATCCTCAACGTTGCCGCCCTGCCGCATCCGCTGTGGACGATCCTCGCCGGCCTGCTGTTGCCGATGCCGCTGGCGTGGCTGGCGACGCGGCTGGCCGCGCGCCGGGCAGCACCGCGGCTCTGAACCAACGCTCCGCAACCGTCCTTCCACCAAGGAGATCCGCATGCAGGCCTCGTTGCTGACCACCCTGTTGTTGCCGCTCGCGCTCGGCGTGATCATGCTCGGCCTCGGACTCGGGCTGACGACCGACGACTTTCGCCGCGTCGCCCACTATCCGCGCGCGGTGCTGACGGGGCTGCTGCTGCAGACCGCGGTGCTGCCCTGGGTGGCGCTGGGCCTGGCGCTGGCCTTCGGGCTGCCGCCGGAACTGGCGGTGGGACTGATGCTGCTGGCCGCCTCGCCGGGCGGCGCCACCGCCAACATCTACAGTCACCTGGCGCGCGGCGACGTCGCGCTCAACATCACCCTGACCGCGGTCAACAGCGTGCTGTGCCTGGTCACGCTGCCGCTGATCCTCAACCTGTCGCTCGAGTTCTTCCTCGGTGCCGGCCAGTACGTGCCGCCTCCGGTGCGCAAGATCGTCGAGGTGGCGGTGATCATCGTGCTGCCGGTGGCGATCGGCATGACTGTCCGCGCCTTCGCGCCCGGCTTCGCCGCACGCATGGAGAAGCCGATCCGGGTGCTGTCGGTCGTCGTATTGGCGCTGCTGATCGTGGCCGCGGTGGCGCAGGAATGGAACACGCTGCTGACCTACTTCGCCGCAGTCGGGCTGGCCTGCCTGCTGTTCAACCTGGCCAGCATGGCCACCGGCTACGCCGCGCCGCTGGCGCTGAAGCTGCCGAAGCGGCAGGCGATCGCGATCGCGATGGAGATCGGCATCCACAACGGCACGCTGGCGATCTTCGTTGCGCTCAACGTGCTCGACAACCCGACAATGTCGGTGCCGGCGGCGGTCTACAGCCTGCTGATGTTCTTCACCGCCGCCGGCTTCGCGCTCTGGGTCAACCGCGGGCGAGAGCCGGTACCGGCCTCGGCAAGTGGGGGCTGAAGCTTTTTTCAGCCACGGATCGACGCGGATGAACGCGGATCAAAACCGCAGCCGCCGGTTCATTCCAGCGGCCCCGGTCGACCGGAGGTGCCAGCGGGAGCAGCGCGGCCCGTGCGCGTAGCGACCGCACGCCCGGGCGGCTTCTGCACCGCCGCCACCGGTGGAAGGCCGCGCCCGCTGCGATCGGCAGCCTGCGCCAGAACGGCAATCTTGCGCGTGCGCTTGTCGTCGGCGCCCCAATGCTTCCGCAGCGTCTGCAGGTCGGCCGTCAATGCGGCGGAATCTTCCGCGCGCCCGCTTGCGACCCGGCACGCGGCCAGCATCGCGCGCGTATACGCCACGCTCGGCTCATCGCCCTCACGCATCGTGGAAATCCCGAGCGCCCGCTCGGCGGCGCCGCACGAGGCGTCGAGCGGGCCGAGCAGGACCTGGGCGCGCGCGAGATCGCGCAATGCACCGAGTGCGCTTCCGCTGTCCGCCCCCATCGCCGCATCGTAGCTTTCGACCGCCTGCCGCAAATGGTCCACGGCGGCGGCAACGCCCAGGTCGATCTCGATCACGCCGAGCGCGTGGAACGAAATCGCGGTGGTGTGGTGATGCGGTCCGTAATGGGTCCTGCGGATGCGCAGCGCCTCCTCCGCCAGATCCCTGGCCGTATGCAGTTCGCCCAGTTCCAGTTCGCATACGGCCAGGTTGTTGACGGTGGTGGCGATGCTCGGGTGCATGTTTCCCAACTGCACGCGGCGGTGCCGCAACACGGCGCGATACATCCGCGCCGCCGTGGCGAGGTCGCGCTGCGCGTGCAGGACGGTGGCCAGGTCGGCCATCGTGGCGATCGTGTCCGGATGCTCCGGACCGAGCACGGCCTGACGGATGCGCAACTCCTCGCGCCGCAGCGCTTCGGCCTCCGACAAGGGTCCGGTATTGGCCACGACCATCGCCAACGCGTCGAGGGCACGCGCCCGATGCGGGTCTGTCTCGCTGGTGCTGCGCCGGACCGCTTCCAGCGTCGCGCGCGCCCGACGCTCGGCCTCCGGCATTCGTCCGCGAAGCACCAGCAGCGATACATGCGCAAAAGCCGTCACCTGGGTCCGCCGATCGGCGGCGCCGTGCAGCCGCAATTGCGCCGCGTGGGCGCTGGCGTACGCATGATCGGCGTCCTCGAGCTCATTGACCGCCTGCAGTGCGAGACCGCGCCTGAAATCCACCTCGGCGCGCAGCGTTTCCGTCGCCCGATCGGGCTGCGTGAGCGTCTCCCGCAGCGGATCGAGCGAGTCGAGCACCTCGCGATAACGCCCGAGGTGGTGCAGGGCTCGGGCATGGCGCAACTCGGCGACGCGGTGCAGGGCCGCGTCGCCCGTCGCGCGCGCGAGCCCGGACGCCTCCTTCGCCAACAGCAGCCCTTGATCGTAGACGCCGAGCCCGAGCTGCGCGCCCGCCATCGCACTGAGCAGTTCGGCGCGGACCGCCGGCTGTTCCGACAACTGGTCCCGGATGCGCTCGGTGCCGCGCACCAGCAGCTCCTGTGCGGTCACCTTTTCGCCCCGCGCCTTGTCGGGATCGGCGAGTTCGAACAGCCCGCCCATGAACTCGAGCACGGCGCGTGATTTCACGCTTTCCGCGACCGCCATGTCGCGCTGCAGGCTGGCCTGCCGCGCCTGCCACACGGCAATGACGAAACCGGCGAGAAGCGCGGTCGCGGCGAACAGCGCCATGCCCGCCGCCAGCGCATGCCGCCGCAGGAAGCGCGCGGCGCCGTAGCGCCAGCCGCCGCGCCTGGCCGCGACCGGGCGGTGCTGCAGCCAGGCGCGCAGGTCCGCGGCGAAGTCCTGCACCGAGGCATAGCGCTGCGCCGGCTCCTTGCGCAGCGCCTTGAGCACGATCGCATCGAGGTCGCCGCGCAGCTCGCGTTTGAGCCGCTGCGGCGTCAGCCGGCGCTGTGCGGACAGGGCGGCGGCGGAACCGTCGGCGTCGTCGCGCGTGACGGCGTGGCTGGGTCGCGTCGGCGCCTGCTCGAGCACGGCGCGTTCGTACGCCGCCGGCGTGGCGTTCTCCGGCCGGTAGGGCCGGCGACCGGTCAGCAGTTCGTACAGCAGCAGGCCGAGCGCGTAGACGTCGACCGCGGTGGTCACCGGTTCGCCGCGGACCTGTTCGGGCGCGGCGTACTCCGGGGTGAACACCCGCGTCATGCTGGCCTGGGCGGACTGCGCGTCGATCAGCTTGGCGATGCCGAAATCGAGCAGTTTCACCGAGCCGTCGCCGCACACCAGGATGTTGGAGGGCTTCAGGTCGCGGTGCACGACCAGGCGCGCGTGCGCGTAGGCCACGGCTTCGCACACGGCCAGGAACAGCTCCAGGCGCCGTTTCAGGTCCAGCCGGTGACGCTCGCCGTACCGGGCCAGGTCGATGCCGTCGACGTACTCCAGCGCCAGCCAGGGCTTGCCGTCCGGGGTCACGCCGCCATCGATCAGGTGGGCGATCCGTGGATGCTGCAGGCCCGCCAGGATCTGCCGCTCGGCGCGAAAGCGCGCGTCGACCTCGGCCTCGTCCCAGCCGCTCCGGATCAGCTTGATCGCGACCTTCTGCGCGAACTCGCCGTCCGCGCGTTCGGCCAGCCACACCGCGCCCATGCCGCCACTGCCGATCCGGTGCAGCAGCCGGAAGGGTCCGAGTCGTGTCCCGGCCAGGCGCTCGCGCTCGTTCGCCTCGTCCCGCTGCGCCAGATCGGCAAGCAATGCCATGCCTTCCGCCGCCAGGCCCGACGGCTCGGCCCGGGTGCCGGTGTCGGCTGCGAGCAGATCCAGGACCTCGCGCTCGAGCGCCGCATCGCCGCCGCAGGCTTCGGCCAGGCGCGATTGCCATTGCTCCCGTGGCAGCTCGATCAGCTGATCGAACAGCGCCCGCACCCGGTTCCAGCGTTCAGCGTCCATGGACCGTTCCCCGACCCGCGTTGCCCGAGTCTACGCGCGGCGGCGCGTACGCGGGCCTCAGCGCGAGCGGTTGAACAGCACCGCGCCGGCCTGCTCGGCGGCGCCCTCGGTGCATGCAGCGCCGATGGCGGTGCGCAGCCGCGGACAGCGCGCGGCCAGGGTCGCCAAGTCCAGGTTCTGCGGGATCCGCGCATGGTGCACGCAGACCGCGCCCTGCGGGCTCCACCCGGCCTCGAAGCGGAACTCCGCCTCGCCTCCCGGCTGCCACACGCCATGATGGTCGTAGATGTCGATCTCGGTCCCGTCTCGGGTCGACGCTTCCCCGTCGCCGCAGTAGTCCGCCCGCACCATGTGCACGCAGGCCGCGTACATCTCCGGCATCGGCGTACCGTCCGGCGCATCGGCCCAGGGCATGTAGCCGAATCGCACGCACTTGGCCTGGGCGCCGCCGGTGCAGGTCAATGCGAAATGCGCCTGGTCGAGGCGGTAGCGCCCCTGCGCATCCCAATGGCCCTGCACCGGAAAGCCCTCGCGCCGACCTTCGCGGTCGGCCTCGCACACCTCGCGCCAGGGCCCATCGCCTTCGCGCTGGCTGAAACGATGCAGCAGGGTCCGGCCGGAAGCGTCCTGCGGATCGGTGCGCACCGCATCGATCCGCAGGACCGAACCGTCGCCGAGTTCGAGCTCGGCGCCGACCATATCCGGACTGCGCAGCACCTGTCCGTCCTGCTGCCGCAGCACGAAGACCGTACCCTCGACGCGCAGGCCGGATGTCCCGGCGTGCGCAGTCGGGGACACGCTCATGGCGAGCGGCAGCAGCAGCGGCAGGAGGCGGCGCATGACCTTCAGCGCGCCGGTTCTGCGAGGCGAACGCTGATCCGGTCGAGCCGCAGGGCCGACCAGTCGCTGTGCGGTGCCGACGCATCGGCGGCCGTCGGATCGAGGTACTGCGGCAGCGGACCGTACAGCGCGACGCCGTCGGCGCCTGCGCCCTGCAGCACCCGCCCGTTCAGGACGACGCCGTTGAGCCGCATGCCCTGCAGCACCGGACCACGCTGCGCAGCACCATCGAACCCGGTGCCCTGCAGCACCTGTCCGTTCAGGACGACGCCGTTGAGCACCGGTCCCCGCCGCGCTGCGTTGGACTGCCCGTGATTCGATTCCAGGCCGTTTTCCGCACCGGCATTGGCGTTCTGCGCCGATACCGCCCCGCTGCCGAGGCTGCAGGCCAGGACGGCGGCAGCGGCGATGATCTTGTTCATGACTATGCTCCGTGATGACGCCCCAGCGGCGCCTACCCCTACATACGGCGCCCGGCATGGCCAGGGATCACACCGTCGCCGATCCGGCGCTACCATGGCCGCGGCAGGGGATCGAGGGGCGGCGATGGACGACGACATCACCCGCAAGATCGCGGCTGCCGGTCACGATGCGGCGCAGCGCGACGAGGCCATGCGGCTGGTCTACGGCGACCTGCTGCGGATCGCCCGGGCCGAGCTCGGGCGCCATCGCCGCGGCGAGACGCTGAACACGCGCGCCCTCGTCAACGAGGCGTACCTGAAACTGTTCGACCGCGACGGTGCCGATTTCGAGAACCGCAAGCATTTCTTCGCCACCGCCGCCAGGGCGATGCGCCAGGTCGCGATCGACTACGCCCGCGCGCGCCTGGCCGAACGGCGCGGCGCCGGCGCCGAGCATGTCCCGCTCGACGCGCTGGAGGGCAATCCGCTGCCGGTCGACGCCCAGGCCGAGCAGCTGGTCGGCATCGACGCGGCTCTCGAGAAGCTGGCCGGCCTCGACACTCGCCTGGTGACGGTGGTCGAGCTGCGCTTCTTCGCAGGGCTGGAAGTCAAGGATATCGCGGCGCTGCTCGGCGTGTCGGAGCCGACGGTCAAGCGCGACACGCGCGTGGCCAAGGCATTCCTGCAGAAGGAACTGGGCGAGGCATGATCCGCGGCCGGGTCGGTTCGCGTATGTGAGATGGGAGCGGCTTTGCTGCCGCTTTCCTTCCTCACCTGGAGCACGCCATGAAATCCTGCCTCAAGCTCGCCGCCCTGGCGGCGGCCGCCGCCTTCTGCCTGCCGGCGCAGGCACAGACGCCACAGGACCCGCTGCACTTCAGCGGCACCGACCGCAACTGGTTCAATCCCCGCAACTGGAGCGCGGGCCGGGTGCCGACCGCGGCCGACGACGTGGTGCTGGACCGGCACGACCGGGTGGTGATCGATCCCGCCAGCGGCGACGCCTGGGTGCGGATCCGCGATCTCGACGTGCGCGGCAACGCGCGCCTGACCACGCTGCCCGGCACTGTGTTGCAGCTGCGCGACGAGGTGATCGGGGACGACGGCCAGATCGTCTATCGCGCCAGCGGCACGATCGGGGAGCACCTGATCGCCGCGCCGGCGGTGGCCGGAGCCGGCATGGCGAAGCCCGGCTTCGGCAACGGTGGCATCAAACTGAACCCCACTCCGAAAAGCAAACGCGACCTGATCCTGAAGAGCAGCTTCCCCGTGCAGTTCGGCCTGGGCGGACTACAGCCGGCCAGCCTGCATTTCGATGCGGGCGGCACGCGGCTGGCCGCCGGTCCCGGCCACTACGCGACGATCACCACCGAGACCGCCATCCTCGCCGGCGACCTGCGCCTGAGCCTGCACTACGGTTTTCGCCCGATGGCCGGCGATCGCTTCACCATCATCGATATCAGCCGTCGCTCGCTCGGCCGCTTCGACGCCTTCCCCGAAGGCAGCCCGGTCGGCTGCACCGCCGACCGGATCGGCCTGTACATCAGCTACGTCGGCGGCGACGGCAACGACGTGGAACTGAGCGCGCGCAGGACCGATCCCGTGACCTGCCTGCTGCTGCCCGCAATCCAACACATCCGCGAAACCGCCGGATAAAGCGGCGCAGCGCTTTTTCGTAGGATCGGCCGTCCGCCGCACCTTCCATCCCGATGTTGCTCGACGCCGCGTCGTAGACCTCGCGGTACAGCAGCCCGGTCTCCTTGGCCACCAGCACCGGCACCAGCATCTGCCCGGTGACGTTGGTCATGGTGCGCATCATGTCGAGCACGCGGTCGATCGCCAGCAGGAGGCCCAGCATTTCCAATGGCAGGCCCGCCGCGCTCAGCACCACGGTGGCCATCACCACCGCGGTGCCGGGCACGCCGGCGGTGCCGAAGCTGCCCAGCACCGAGGCCAGCAGGATGGCGACGTACTGCGCGAAGCTCAGCTCGATGCCGTAGTACTGCGCGACGAAGATCGCCGCCAGCGACGGATAGATCGCGCCGCGGAAGAACTTCAGCGGGTTGAGCCCATGCGCCAGCTGCAGGCCGCCGCAGACGAAGCCCGGGCGGCAGGTCACCCCACTCTGCACGAACCGCCGTACCGGCGTACGATCGCCCGCACCACGCCAACCACGGAGTGCCGCCATGCATTGGGCCAAAGCCTTCCTGCTCGTCGCCTGCCAGTCGCTGGCCTTCAGTGCTCTCGCGCGGGAACCCGCTGATGAAGCCGTGCCGCCCGGCTACGACGCCGAACTGGCCGAATTCCTCGGCGCCGACGACTACGGCATGCGCGGTTACGTGCTGGTGATCCTGAAGTCCGGCCCGACCCCGGTGCCGAAGGGCGAGGCGCGAGATGCGATGTTCAAGGGCCACTTCGCCAACATGGCACGGCTCGCCGCCGAGGGCAGGCTGGCCGTCGCCGGCCCACTGGACGGCGTCGACGGCTGGCGCGGCCTGTTCGTCCTCGCCGTCGACGACATCGAGCGGGCGAAGGCGCTGGTTGCCGCCGACCCGGTCATCCAGAACGGCGAGATGATCGCCGAATACCACAAGTATTACGGCTCCGCCGCGTTGATGCAGGTCAACGAGGTGCACGGGAAGATCGCGAAGAAAGGGATGTGATTCCGTTTCACACCGGCTTCCGCACCCGCTCGCCGGCGCCATGCCGACCTGCTGTCCGGACCGGGGCATGTGAAAACGT
The DNA here is from genome assembly GCF_041300785.1 of Luteimonas salinilitoris. NCBI lineage: Bacteria > Pseudomonadati > Pseudomonadota > Gammaproteobacteria > Lysobacterales > Lysobacteraceae > Luteimonas > Luteimonas salinilitoris. The sequence goes on along the minus strand of NZ_JBFWIB010000011.1, from coordinate 60,014 downwards.
GTTTCGTGCGCGGCGGGCTACGGGTCACCCCCCTGCGATTCGGTCAACGCCTGCAAGGCGGCCACCACGTACACCAGCGGTGCGTTCCAGTTGATCGCCACTTCGTTGCTGGCGTAGCTGCAGACATCGTCGATGTACGAAAGCGCGGGCACCTTCGACGGATACGGGCGCCCGCTGCAATCCTTCGCATCCTGCTGCCCCGGGTTCGGGCCGCCGGCCAGCCAGCCGGGCACCGGGTCGACGATGCCATCGGCCCCGGACACGCGATGATGGACATGCATCGGCGGCCGGGCGCCGAAACCCGTCACGTACGATCGCGCCAATGGATTGCGGCCCAGCACGTAGTCCAGCTGCGATTGCGCGGCGTCCAGGTAGTCGCGTTGACCATTCAGGCGATACGCCTGCACCAGCAGCATCGCCTGGTTCAGCGCCACCGCGCTGCTGCCCCAGACGAAGTCGGGTCCGCCCATCGCCACGCGGTATGCGGAACGCGACCATTCCCGCAGCAGTTCCCCGGCCACGCCGTCGATCTCGCGTTCGACCCGCTCGCGCATCGCGTGCGGCATCCGCCGGTCGGGCCGCGACGCCAGCGATGCCAGCGACATCCACGCCAGGCCCCCGACGCTGTTCCAGGACGGCACCCCGGCCTCCACCCCGCGCGCGACGAAGGCGTCGCGGAACGCCTCCTCGCCGGTGGCGATGTACAGCTCGGCCGCGGCCCAGGCGAACTCGTCGTCGAGCGCCTGGTCGCCATAGGCGCCGGTGCCCACATCGTCGGGTTGCCGGTACACCGCATCCGGGTGCTTCGACGCCCACGCCCAGGCCGCGCGCGATGCCTTCAGCATCCGCTCCGGCACGCCCGGGAAGTGCGCCTCGAACGGCGCGTACACGCGGCTGGCCTGGGCCATCACTGCCGCAAGATTCAGCGCGGCGGCCGTGCTCTTCTGCACCACGTAGCGCGGTTCGCGCGCACGTTCCGGCATGGCGAAGCCGGCGAACTGCAGCGTGGTCAGCTTGTGGTAGACGCCGCCGTCGGCGGGATCCTGCATGGCCAGCATCCATTCCAGGTTCCACCACGCTTCGTCCAGCAGGTCGGGCACATCGCCCCCACTCTCGGGGATGCCGAGATCCTGCGCGGCGAACACCTGCGGGAACGCTTCCCACGCCGCCAGCAGCGTGTACGTGGCAATGCCGGAATTGACGATGTACTTGTTGTAGTCGCCGGCGTCGTACCAGCCTTTCGGCGCGGAAATCTCCGTGTCTTCCGGCCGCGACTCCGACGTCGCCGAGGCGTGCACCCGGACCACGTCGTCGGGATGCCCGGCCGCGCGCGCGTAACGGCCTGCGTGGCGCGGCTCCAGCGCGGTGCCGGCGCGGTTGAAGTAGAAGGCCTTCAGGCTTGCCGCCGCCAACGCGGCATAGGCATCATCGGCCACGACGAATTCGTCCGATGGCGGCAAGCCCCGGATGCGCAGGCGGTAGCGCCCGGGTGCATCCAGCGCGGAGAAGTCGGCGATGCGCACCCGCTGCCCCGACGGCGGCCATGTCGACGCAACACCGAGTTTGCCGGTGAACGCCGGCTCTCCCGTAGCGGCATCCTCGACGACGAAGCCATCCGCCGCATCCGCCGGCGCCACCGCCAGCTTGTGCGCGGCGGGCAGGTAGCCGACCTGGTTGAGCCGTATGGCCGGGCCCGCGGCATCGCCGGCATGGGCCAGCAGCGGCAGGAGCAGAATGAGCAGGAGGGCCCGCTTCATGCAAGCCCTCCACCGAGCGCTGGTCATCCGCTTTTCCACCGTTGCTTCGAGCATTGCTCAGGCCCCCCCGCGCATCACCACTTGGCGCGGAGCACCGCCGAGTAGCGGCGGTCGTTCTCGAACCAGGCGCGGTTGTACAGCGTTTCGTCGACGAAGCCATCGCGCCTGTACCCGCGCGGCCCCATCAACAGCTTGGTGACCGAGTTGGTCAGGTTGTTGGCCTGCACGCCGATCTGGACGTTGTCGTTGATATTGAAGAAGAACGAGCCGTCGAGCTGGCCGTAGTCATCGTTCCACACCGGCATGCGCATGGCGGGCATCGCATCGCTGCTGGTCAGCAGGTAGCGCGAACGCCAGTTGTAGGCCAGGCGGAACGACACCCGTCCGCGCTCGTAGATGCCCATCAGGTTGTAGCTGCGCTTCGACAGGCCCTCCAGCGGCAGCTCCAGCGGCACGGCCCCGGGAAGGGCGGCGTTGTCGCCGCTTGGGGGGCTGACATCGGCGTTGGTGCCGCCCGAACTGTCGACGTAGGTGTAGTTGGCCTGCACGCCGAGGCCCGGCAGGAAGTCGAAGAACTGCGAGTAGCCGAGCTCGAAGCCGCGGATCTTGCCCTCGTCCAGGTTGCGGGTACGCGTCATCAGATAGGTTTGGCCGTCGATGATCTCGGCCGCCAGGGCCGACGCGAAGTAGTCCTTCACGTCCTTGTAGAACAGGGTCGCATAGAGGCTGTTGGCCGGGCCGAAGTACCACTCGAGCGCGGTGTCGAACTGGTTGGCGCGCATCGGCTTCAGTTCGGGATTGCCGCCGCTGCCGCTGTAGCTCAGGTCGTCCTCGCCGCACAGCTCGGTGCGCAAGCCGTCCTGCAGGGCCCGATTGCAGCCCGATGCGTCGGCGGACAGCGTCATCCACGGCTGCATCAGCCGGAACTCCGGCCGGGCGATGGCCTTGGACGCGGCGAAGCGCCACTGCAGGCCCTCGATGAAGCGCAAGCGCACGTTCAGGCTCGGCAGCACGTCGGTATAAGAGCTGCGGGTGCTGCTCTGGAAGGTCTGTCCGGCGAACTTCTCCAGCGCTTCCGGCGTCAACACGCCTCCCCAGTTCGCCATGTTCGGCATCTGGCCACCGCCGACGCTGGTCACGCTGGTCTTGACCACGCGCACGCCGAGGTTGCCGTCCACAGGCACGCCAAGCGCGTCGTGGTTCTCGAAGTACAGGATGCCGTAGCCCGCCTGGGTGCGCTCGTCCTGCTCGTTGAGGTGATTTGGCCCGTAGGCGACCGGCGACCACGTGTCGCCGGTGGAAGGGATCGTAGACAGGGTCGCAAGGACGTTCTCCCGGGTAACCAGGGCATCCCTTGCCGTCCAGAACCGGGTCGGCACATTGACCTCGCCGCCGAAGAAATCGCTCATCGAATACAGCATCGACTCGCCGGGGTAGAACTGATCCAGCCAGGCGACGGGGGGGCGATCCGGATCCGGCGGATTGGCGATCCTCCTCCAGTCGTCGCTGATGGGACCCCAGTTCCAGTTCGTGGACCGGCTGCTGTAGCTGCGGTCGGCCAGGCGCGCGCCGAAGCGCACCAGGCGCAACCAGTCGCCGTCGTTGAAGGCGTATTCCAGGTCGACGCGACCGGCCCGCTCGGTGCCTTCGTTGTCCGCGATGTGGTCCATGGCCGAGCGCCAGAAGTAGCGGTCCTGCGTCAGCGCGGTGGACGGGTCGGCGATGGTCAGCGACGGGTACTTGCCGCTCAGATCCAGGGTGACCTCGTCCAGCAGGGTCGAGGTGTGGACCGAGAAGTCGACGTTGTCGCTCGTGGACTTCACGTACTGGAAGTCGCCGCGGGCGATGAAGTCGTCGGTGATGAAGTGCCTGAAGCCCGCCGACCAGTCGGTGGTCTGCGAACTCTGCACGTTGTAGCGGTTGCCGGCGGCGAACTGGATGCCGGGGCGCTGGTACATGTTCGCGGGGCCATCGTCGGGCGAACCGCGCCAGCCGCCCTGGCGCAGGGTGCCGCTGACGAAGCGGCCGTTTTCGTCGTAGACGAACCGGGTGCCGGGCATCGGCACCACGTTGTTGGTCTTGTCGGCGAGGCCGTCACCCCATACCGGCTGGAATTGCTCCGGATCGCCGCTCCACTGGTCGTCGTTGTTCTTTTCCATGCTGCCGCAGCACTCCATGAAATGCTCGCGCCAGGTCAGGTCGTACTTGGTGGTGATGACCTGGGTGTACAGCTCGGTGTCGTCGTTCGGACGCCACTGGAGCGCGAACGCGCCGCCCCTGCGCTTGCGCTCGAAGTCGGTGCGGCGCCAGTTCACGCCGCCGGGAACGAAGACATGGTCGCGGTCGGTGCCGGCCAGCAGCGCGTCGCGCTGGGACTCCGCCGGCTGCCAGCTGTCCAGTTCCCAATCGTAGTACCAGTCGTCCGGCCCGCCTTCCGGCTGCTCCGCAGGCATGCGTCCACGGCGCACGAAGGGCTGGACCTGGATGCCGTCCGAACGGGTGGCCAGCTCCGAGTAGGACACGTTGGCCAGGATGCCGATCTCGCCGATACCGGTGTTCCAGCGGTCACTGAACAGGAACGAAGCCGAGGGCTTGCCCTCCTTCGCCTTGTCGCCGTAGTTGTAGTCCACGCTGCCGGCGATCTTGCGCCCGGACTCGTCGAAGGGCATGCGCGTGCGCAGGTTGACGGTGCCGCCGAGGCCGCCCTCGATGATCTCGGCCGAGGGGTTCTTGTACACGTCGATGCCGGCCATCAATTCCGCCGGCACCTCTTCGAAGCTGATGCCGCGGCCGCCGTTGGCGCTGAACACGTCGCGGCCGTTGAGTTCGCCGCGCACGAAGGTCAGGCCGCGGATCATGACGCCACTGCCTTCGGCGGAGAAATGGTCCGTATCGTCGCGCGCGGCGAAGCCGGTGACGGTCACGCCGCTGATGCGCTTGAGGGTTTCGGTGACGCTGCGGTCGGGCAGCGCGCCGATGTCCTCGGCGGTGACCGAGTCGATGATCTGCTCGGCGTCCTGCTTGATCTCCTGGGCGCGGATCACGGCGCCGCGCACACCCATGACCACGACGCTGTCCAGGTCGACGACCTGGTCCGCCTGCCCCGTCTGTTCCTCCGGATCCTGCGCGTGCACGGCGCCCGCACACAGGACCAGCGCCACGCCCAATGCCAGTGCGGAATGTTGCCAATGGCGCGGCTGACGCGCCGCGCCGCGGCGGGCATCACGAAACGAATGCTTCGACATCACAACTCCCTCCCCAGGGATACCTATTGCCGTTATTGGATACCGATGGTTCCGGCCTCTTTTTTATGCGGTTTGATGGTAGCGCTACCTTTTCGTTGCCGCATACCTCCTTTCGGAGTGGACGGGGCTCGGGATGACAGCGCTGCCATCGGCAATCTAGTCCGCCCGCTCCGGGCGGTCAATGATGAGCCGGAATATCCACAATGCCCGGAAGACAGACCCGGATTCCGCCGCGAGTTCGTGGCGTACCGCCGTTGGCCGGCCCCGGCCGCTCGAAGCGGTTGTGCGCATCCATCGCGTCGGCGGTCAGCACGCGGCCGCGGGCGCCCCTGGCTTCGCCGCCTCGCACGGTCGGTCACGGGGACCTGGCGGTCCGCCCTCAATCCCGCAAGCGCGCTCCCTCGGCGGCGTCCTCCAGGCCGATGTTGCTCGACGCCGCGTCGTAGACCTCGCGGTACAGCAGCCCGGTCTCCTTGGCCACCAGCACCGGCACCAGTATCTGCCCGGTGACGTTGGTCATGGTGCGCATCATGTCGAGCACGCGGTCGATCGCCAGCAGGAGGCCCAGCATTTCCAATGGCAGGCCCGCCGCGCTCAGCACCACGGTGGCCATCACCACCGCGGTGCCGGGCACGCCGGCGGTGCCGAAGCTGCCCAGCACCGAGGCCAGCAGGATCGCGACGTAATCTAAGACGTCGCCCAGCGTTTGCCGTTGCCCGCCTCGTTCACGGGCAGGCAGCCGTGGTAGGCGCCGGGGATCGGCAGGTACTGCAGCACCTGGGTCGCGCCGGGTTCGGAAACGAAGAACCCGTGCAGCGCCAGCTGTTTCGTTGCGAGGACGAACGGACGTCCGCCCGATGGCCGGATCTGCGTGCGCTGCTCGAGCGGCGCGTCGCCCCTGATTTCCCGTGCGAGCTGGTCCCGGTATCGTGCGGATCGGGCAGTCTCGTCCTCGATCGCGGCGTCATGGATCCGCTGCAGGAACGCCTGCTGGACCGGCGGCTCCAGTTCCAGGAACGGCTTGCCGTGCTCCTGGCGCGCGGCCGCGTCGAACTCGTGCAGCTCTTCCAGGTAGCGATCACGCACGTCCTGCGAGTAGACCTCTTCCAGCGCCGTTGCGATGAAGGCCGGCACGCCCACGTCGAGCGCGCCCGGCGTGTCGGTACGCGGGATCATGATGTCCACGATCCGCTCGACGATGGCCTGTTCGCTTTCGCCGAACCTGAGCGGAGCCGGCGTCCCGCTCGCCGCCGGCTCCCTGGAACACCCGCCAAGCACGCCAAGGATCGACGGCACGGAAGCCATGCCGCCCAGTAGCAGCGCTCCCCGCCGTAGGGCTTCGCGACGATTCATGGTTGCTCCCATCAGAGATTCATCCGCTTAAGCTCTTCCACGGCATGATCGACCGCGCGCGCGGTCAGGGCCATGTAGGTCAACGAAGGATTCTGGCACGCCGACGACGTCATGCACGAACCGTCGGTGACGTAGACGTTCTTGCAGGCGTGCACCTGGTTCCAGCCGTTGAGCACCGACGTCTTCGGGTCGCGCCCCATCCGCGCCGTACCCATTTCGTGGATGCCCAGCCCGATGCCGTAACTGCCGTCCCACATCGTGACGTCGCGATAACCGGCGGCTTCCAGCATCTCGGCCGCGTCGCTGGCCATGTCCTTGCGCATGCGCAACTCGTTCTCGCGCAGGCGGGCGTCGAACGCCAGGATCGGCAGGCCGTGCTTGTCCTTGCCGCTGCGGTCGATGGTCACGCGGTTGTCGTGGTACGGCAGGATTTCCCCGAACCCCCCCATGCCGATGCTCCAGGGACCGGGCGCCTGGGCCTTCTTCTTCAGCGCTTCGCCGAGTTCGGGATCGGACTGCAACGCATCCCAGCCGGCGCGCTGCGCACTGCCCTGGTAGCCGAAGCCGCGCAGGTAGTCGCGCTTGTCCTTGCCGAGATTGCGGTAGCGCGGAACGTAGAACCCGTTGGGGCGGCGACCGGAGTAGTAACGATCGTCGAAGCCGTCGACCGATGCGCGGGCGCCGGCTCCCAGCTGGTGATCCATGATGTTGCAGCCCAGCTCGCCGCTGTCGTTGCCGAAGCCGTCCGGAAAGCGATTGGACACCGAGTTCATCATGATGAACGTCGAACCGAAGGTCGAAGCGCACAGGAAGATCACCCGCGCGAAGTAGTCGGTTTGCGCGCCGGTTTCGGCATCGAGCACGCGCACGCCCGTTGCCCGGCCCTTCTTGTCGTCGTAGATCAGCTCGTAGACGATCGCGTTCGGCACCAGGGTCATGTTGCCCGTCTCCTCCGCGGCCGGCAGCGTGCTCGAGTTGCTGCTGAAGTATCCGCCGAACGGGCAACCCCGAATGCACATGTTGAGGGATTGGCAGGTACTGCGCTGCGGGCTCTTGTCGTGCTTGAGCGGGGCCGTCAGGTGGGCGGCGCGGCCGATCGTCAGCGGGCGCCCGAACCTGTCCTTGACCTTGCGCTGGAAGTCCTGCTCCACGCAGTTGAGCTCCATCGGCGGCAGGAACTGTCCGTCCGGCAGCTGCGGCAGGTTTTCCGCCTGGCCGCTGACGCCGATGAACGATTCGACATGGTCGTACCACGGCGCGATGTCGGCGTAGCGGATGGGCCAGTCGACGGCGACGCCATCTTTCGCGTTCGCCTCGAAATCCATCTCGCTCCAGCGGTAGCTCTGCCGGCCCCACATGAGGGAACGGCCGCCGACGTGGTAGCCGCGGATCCAGTCGAACCGGTACTTCTCGTTGTAGGGGTGGTCGAGATCGTCGACGAACCAGTGCTTGCTCGCCTGGCTGATGGCGTACCCCGTACGCGCCTGCTTGGCCTGGCGCTCACGGTCGTTTTCCGTCGCCATGTTGCCGTAGGGCAGCTGCCAGGGATCCATGAGGACGGTCGGATAATCGCCATGCTGCACCATGCGCCCGCGGTCGAGGACCAGGGTTTTCAGCCCTTTCTCGGTCAGTTCCTTCGCTGCCCAGCCGCCGGAGATGCCGGTGCCGACCACGATGGCGTCGTAGGTATCGTTGCTCATTCCGAATCTCGGCCTAGGTCAGGGAATTCAGGTAGTCGTAGGCGACCTGCGCCGCTTCGAGCGGGTCCATGCGCGAGAACGGGCCCTCCTGCTCGGCGAAGGCGTGCTTGAGGCCGGCCTGCCTGGCCGCCGCGAAGATCGGCTCGTAGTCGACCACGCCGCGTCCCAGTTCCGAGCCGCGCATCTCTTCGGCGGTCGGCGCGGCGTTCGGGTCGCGCTTGGGCAGGAAGTCCTTGACGTGGATGAGCGGAATCCGGCCAGGAGACTTCTCGAAGTAATCGATCGGATCACGGCCTGCGAACGCCATCCAGCCGCAATCGATCTCGAACTGCACCAGGGCCGGATCGGTCTCGCGCCATATGATGTCGTAGCCGATCTCGCCGTCGCCCAGATCGACGAATTCCCGGTCGTGGTTGTGCAGCGCGAACTGCAGGCCCGCGCGTCTGGCGGCCTCGCCGATGCGATTGGCCACGTCCGCCGTGCGCTTCGCCTCCTCCGCGCTCATCGCGGATTTCCACCCGAGTTCCGTCGACATCGCCTTGCCGACCGGCTCAAGCAGCGACGACGCCGTCGCGTAGGTGGCGCCGAGCGCGTGCGCCTGCGCGAATGCCGCGTCGAGGTCGTCCAGGTCGAACTGCAGATGCGCGCTCGGGCAGCGCAGGCCGGCATCGTCGAGCAGACGGCGGAACTGCTTCGGCTCCAGGCCAGCGAAGCCCGCCGACTCCACCTCCTTGAAACCGATCTTGGCGAGTACGTTCAAGGTGCCGGCGGGATCGCCCTTGAGCGCGTCGTTGACCGTCCATAGCTGGATGCCGATCGGCTTGGCCGCGGGATCGGCCAGGAGCCGGCCCGGCAGTCCCGATGCGGCGACGGCCGTGCTCAGGGCCGCGGCGCGGGCGAGAAATTTTCGGCGCGATGGTTGGTGCATGGAACTTCGACTCCGTGACTGGCGACGCGGCAAGCAATGAAGTCGAACCTTATCACCCGAATGCCACGATGCGCGGCCCAATCACCGTATCCGCTCCCGTTATTCCAATTCTCGTATCCATATATTCCGAAAGCTGATCGGTAGGGACGGATCGCCATGCGCCTGCAGCTTGATCGGCGCCTCGGCGTGCGGCCTGTACTTCGGCTTGCCGATGTACACCGTCTCGCCCTCCAGCGCCGTATGGTGCTGCACGAGCACGCCGTTGTGGAACACGGTCACGTAAGCCGGGCTCTTCAGCGCGCCATCGGCCGTGAACACCGGCGCGGTCCAGAGGACGTCGTAGGTCTGCCACTGCCCCGGCGGCCGCATCGCGTTGACCAGCGGCGGCGCCTGCTTGTAGACGCTGGCCGCCTGGCCGTTGACGTAGGTCGAGTTCCTCCATGAATCGAGGATCTGGACCTCGTAGCCTTCGTCGTCCGGCCCGGTCGAAGCGAGAAACACGCCGCTGTTGCCCCGCGCCTGCCCCTCTCCGGATATGCCGTCCGGGACGCGCCATTCCAGATGCAGCTGGTAATTAGTGAAGCGCCGCTTCGTCTGGATATTGCCCACCGACTTGTCGACCGTCATCACCCCGTCGTGCACCTTCCAGCGCGCGGGGGAACCGTCCTTGGGGTTCTCCCACTGGTCGAGATCGCGTCCGTCGAACAACACGATGGCGTCCGACGGCGGCGCACTGCTTTCACTGCCTGGCGTGACGACGGCCGGCACCGGCTGCCATTGCTCGGTGGCTTCCGGATCGGTGGGCTCCGCCGCAATGACGAGCGCCGGAACCTGCGCGAGCGCGAGTGCCGACGCAAGCAGTACTTTTGGGTAACTGGTGGATCGTCGCAGGATGTCATTCATTGGCTCTGCCTCAAACCCTGCATATTTCCAGCGCCTTCGCGAAAGAATCGAAGGGATCGCTGTGCTTCGGCACGAACTCGTGTGCCAAGAACCCGTCGAAGTCCAGATCGGCGATCGCGGTCGCGATCGCCCGATAGTTCAGCTCCTGCGTGCCGTCGATTTCATGTCGGCCGGGGACGCCGGCCGTATGGAAATGCGCGATCCACTGCATGTTATCGCGGATCGTGCGGATCACATCGCCTTCCATGATCTGCATGTGGTAGATGTCGTAGACCAGCTTCACGTTGGGCGAGCCGACGCCTTTCATCACCGCCGCACCGAATGCGGTGTGGTCGCCTTGGTAACCGGGATGATCGACCTTGCTGTTGAGCAATTCCACGCAGATCGTCACATCATGCTCGGCCGCGAACGGAGCGATCTTGGACAGCCCCGCGACACAGTTGTCGAGCGCCTGGCGCTCATCGATGCCGGGCTTGCGATCTCCGAACATCGCGATCAGGTTCTTCACGCCGGCCTTGTTCGCGAGCGGGATGGCTGCTTCCAGTTCCTTCCACAGCATCGCGTGATTGGCCGGATCGTTGAACCCGACCGAAATGAACCCTTCCCGCCGGCTTGCATAGCCCATCGACACCTGCAGCCCGCTCTCGTGTACGACCGAACACTCATCCGGATAGACCAGGTCGATGCCGTCGAAGCCCGCCGACTTCAGTCGGCGGCACAGCTCGGGCAGCGGAGCCTGGGAAGTCCAGCGGCTCAGGGATTGCTTCAGCCGCCCAGACGCCTTCGCCGATGCTGCCGGGCCGTCGGAAGCTTCGGCCACGGGCAGCATCGAGGCTGCGCCCGCGGCGGCCACGGCCGCGATTTTGCCCAGCGCTGCGCGCCGGCTCATGTCATTCAGCTCGTACGCCATGCACCCTCTCCTATCGGTTGCCCGAATGGTGACGCACTGCCGAGAAACTGCGCCAGAAAAATCGCAGGACCCTTGATGGTCTTCACTGTCTGCCTCTTGGAATCCGTCATGCCGGCGGTAGTTATACTAAGAAGCGCGGACAATTGGCAGGGCCGACAGCGTGGAACCGCCCATCGCCATCTTGCAGAGAAGATCACCGCCGTAACGGCACCTGTGCAATCTCCTACCGACGCTGCGACCAATCCGGCCGGCTCCCGAACCATGCAGCACTGCAAGACGTATCACATCTGGGCATACGTTCGCGAAAAAACTTCATAGGTTTGAAACGTTATGAACACCTAAGCTGCCTTCTCGGGGGGGAGTCCGGATGACCGCTCACCTGAGGAGGACATCTGTTGAAACGCACAGAACTGTCGGTTTTCGTGCGGCGCGCGCTGGTTGTGGTGACTTGTGCGAGCCTTTACCCTGCCGCCTTCGCGCAGGACCCCGCCGCACCCCCCGGCCAAGAAGCAGTCACCGCCCCGACCGATCCGTCCTCCGCATCTTCGGACCCGGCCGCGACGGACGCGGAACAGCCGCGATCCGACGACATCCAGAACATGACCGAGGTCGTCGTCACCGGGCAACTGGCTGCGCTGCGCCGCGCGCAGGCGATCAAGCAGAATGCGGCCGGTGTGGTTGACGCCATTTCCTCCGAGGAAGCCGGCAAGTTCCCCGACCAGAACATCGCCGACTCGTTGCAACGAGTGCCGGGCGTGTCGGTCAACCGCACCGGTGGCGGTGAATCGAGCCAGGTCACGGTGCGCGGCCTGGGGCCGCAGTTCGTCAACGTGCTGGTCAACGGCCGTTCGATCGTGTCGGATGCCGAGAACCGCGGCTTCAACTTCGACACCCTGCCTTCGGAACTGATCAGCACCGCCGAGGTGTACAAGACCAGCGCCGCCGACATCGTCGACGGTGGCATTGGCGGCACCATCAATATCCGCACCGCGCGGCCGCTGGACAACGAGGGCTTCCATTTCGCCGGGTCCCTGAGCGCGCTCAACGACAGCATGGAAGGCAGCCTGGACGACAAGTCCACGCCCAAGGGCTCGTTCTTCCTCAGCCAGGCCAACGCCGACCGTACGTTCGGCTGGCTGCTATCGGGCATGTACTACAAGCGCAAGCACCGCAGCTACCAGGTCAATCAGCAAGGCTGGTATGTCTCCGATCTGACGGACCCGGCTGTGCTGGCGAGCCTGCCTCCAGCCTTCCACAGGCTGCGCGAGCAAGGTGTGGAGGAGGTGGCGACGCCGGAAACCACGATCGCCAACTACACGACCATCGATTCGGTGCGCAAGGGCCTGAGCGCGGCGATCGACTGGAATCCGAGCGATTCGCTGAAGCTGAAGTTCGATGCCATGTACTCGAACTACCGATCCGACCAGTTGCAGCACGGCCTGGGGTTCTATGGCAATACCAACGACATCACCGGGATCGAAGTGGATGAAAACGGCACCGCCACCGAGTATACCCGCGGCGACACCGGCACACTTGCGACCGACTACATCGTGTTCACGCTTCCGCGCGATGCGAAAGTATTCCAGACCGGATTGAACCTGAGCTGGCTGATCAACGACACCACCACCCTGGAAGTGGACCTGTCGCGCGCCAGGTCGTGGAACAAGTACGACAGCGGCGACTCCTACCGTGTGGTGGGCACCCGCAACATCGGCTATGTCCCGCACTGGACCAATCCCGGCGGCGGCGGGTTCCCCTACTACAACTACGACGAGCTCACGCCCAGCGACAACATTTCCAACCTGTACTCGCACTGCTGCGGCATGGGCGGCGATCATCGAACCAACCGGCTCGACGAGGTCAAGCTGAACCTGACCAAGTCCTTCCTGGACGGCCCGTTGGCGCAACTGAGCTTCGGTGCGCTGCGGTCCAACCGCTCCACCCGCTTCATCGACATGGGCGTGGCCGACGCCATGAACCTGTGCACCTTCTATTGCGGCTACAACAGCACCGCGCCGGCCGACAAGATCGGCGCCTACCTGTTCGATGCGGGCAACTGGTTCGGCGGCCACTCGAAGGGCTTCCCGAGCCAGTGGGTCAGCTACGACCCGGACATGTACATGCATTACCTGACCACGCCGGAGTCCTACATGCAGTTGCAGGGCCTGAAGACCGACGAGGAGATCGCCGCGTTCGTGGCGGCACTGGAGGCCAACGGTGGCGGCTGGGCGACCCACCCGATCCAGCGCAGCTACTGGCAAGTCAAGGAAAAGACCAACTCGTTCTACGTCAAGGCCGATTTCGAAGGCACGATGCGGGACATGCCCTGGCACCTGGACCTGGGCTACCGCTACATCAAGACCGACACCGTGTCCTCCGCCTTCGTGGCGCCGCTGCTGGACGTCCGGGTCAATCCGACCGATACCAGCAATGCCGTCGGCACCTTCGGTGATCCGGTGCTGACCCGGGATGACGGCAGCTACGCCTACTGGCTGCCGTCGGCCAACTTCAGGCTCAACCTGCGCGACGACCTGGTCTTCCGCCTGAACGCGTCCAGGACCCTGACCCGTCCGGAGCTTTCGCAGCTGCGGGTCTCGGCCGGCTACAACTTCCGGCCCAACAACCAGACCGTCAGCACCGGCAATACCGGTCTCAAGCCCTACCTGTCGGAGAACTTCGACATCGGGCTGGAGTGGTATTTTGCCGATACCAGCTATATCGCCCTCGCCGCGTTCTACAAGGAGGTCAGCAACTTCACCACCACGGTCGACACCCGGGTCGAGATCCTCGGCTTCCCGTTCACCCAGACCTTGCCAGTCAACCTCAACGAAGCGACGGTCAAGGGCCTGGAATTCACCTTCAATTACCAGTTCACCGCTCTGCCGGCGCCATGGGACGGGTTCGGCACGGCCTTCAACTACACCCACGTCAAGAGCGATGCCTCGATTGACGAGGCGATCCTGTCCGGCGCCGGCCGCTTCGCCATCCCCGGGATCGGTGATTCGGCCAACCTGAGCCTGTTCTACGAAAAGGGACCCTGGCAGGCGCGCCTGGCCTACAACTGGCGCGACGAATGGCTGTCGTGCCTGTCCTGCGGCGCCGGATCGCAGCCGGAAACGACCAAGGCCTATGGGCAGCTGGACATGAGCGCCGCCTACAGCCTGAACGATCACTTCTCGGTGTTCGTGGAGGGAACCAATCTCACCCGCGAGATACGCGAGGGCTACATGGTGTACGGCAATCGGCCGACCTTCATCAACTTCGATGGCCGGACCTATACCTTCGGAGTGCGCGCGAGATGGTAGTCGAGACCGGCATGCGCCGGCGCAGCTTCCTTCAGGCCATGACCGCCACCGCGGCGGCCGCCGCCGTACCCTTTGCCGCCGCGCAGGAGGCCGCCGGGGCTGCCGCAACGCCGGCGCAAGCCGGCAGGTTCCGGCTCAAATTCGCGCCGCACCTGGACATGTTCGAAGCCTCCGCCGGCAAGGACCCGATCGACCAGATCCGATTCATGGCCGACAGCGGGTTCACCGCGTTCGAGGACAACGGGCTGATGCAGCGGCCGCCGGCGCTGCAGGAACGCATCGGCAATGCCCTGGCGCAGGCCGGCATGACCATGGGCGTATTCGTGATCGATGCCGGCGACAACTGGAAGGTGTCCTACGCCACCGGCAAGCCGGAGTTCCGCGAGCGCTTCGTCCAGGCCTGCCGCGACGCGGTCGAGGTGGCGCGGCGCGTCAACGCGAAATGGATGACGGTGGTGCCGGGCTTCTCCGACGACACGCTGCCGCGCGGATTGCAGACCGGCCATGTCATCGACGCCTACCGCGCCGGCGCCGAAATCCTGGAACCCCACGGCCTGACGATGGTGATGGAGCCCTTGAGCGACCGCCCGGAGCTGTTTCTGCGCACGTCGGCGCAGGCTTACGAGATCGCGCGCGCGATCGACAGCCCGACCTGCAGGATTCTTTACGACATCTACCACATGCAGCGCAACGAGGGGAACCTGATCGCGCACATCGACCTGACCTGGGACGAGATCGCCTACTTCCAGATCGGCGACGTGCCCGGCCGCAACGAACCGGGAACCGGTGAGATCAATTATCGCAACGTGCTCGCGCACATTCACGCGCGCATGCGCGAGCAGGGAAGGGACTTCGTGTTCGGCATGGAACACGGCAAGTCGCAGGACGGCGTTGCAGGCGAGCGCAAGCTGATCCAGGCGTACCGTGAGGTGGACGTCGGCTGACGGCGCCGCCGCATTCATCCAAGGAAGGGTCAAGCCCGGTTGATCCGCAAAGGGCGCAAAGGACGCAAAGAAAAGCACCGAAATTTCAACAGTTTCGGCTTTGCGTTCCTCGCGTTCTTTGCAGGTGCCTAGGCGCCTGTCCTAGGATGTCCGCTTCCCTGGTGTGACGGACGTAGCAACGAAGACATGGCACACGGGGCGCGCGCTGCTCGTGGCGGCGATGCTGGCGTTTGCGCAGGCGGCGGCCGCGCAACCGGATACCGGAAGTGCCGGTGCGCAGAGTGGCGAGCGCGAGCTGGTGGAATCGCTGCTGGCGCGCATGACCCTGGAGGAGAAGCTGGGCCAGCTCACCCAGTACTGCGGACGCGGCAGCGAGACCGGACCGCGGGTGCCGGAGGGCGGCGAGGCGCAGATCCGGCAGGGCCAGGTGGGCTCCTTCCTGGGCGTGTACGGCGCCGAGTACAGCCGGCAGATGCAGCAGGTCGCGGTCGAGGAATCGCGCCTGGGCGTCCCGCTGCTGTTCGCGCACGACGTGATCCACGGGTTCCGTACCACGTTCCCGGTGCCGCTGGCCGAGGTCGCCAGCTTCGACGTCGAGGCGGTGGAGAACGCGGCGCGCATCGCCGCGGCGGAGGCCAGCGCGCACGGCCTGCACTGGACCTTCGCGCCGATGGTCGACCTGGCCCGCGACCCGCGCTGGGGCCGCATCGTCGAAGGCGCTGGCGAGGATCCTACCTGGGTGCGGTGATGGCGGCGGCGCGCGTGCGAGGTTTCCAGGGCGACGATCTGACCGCAACCGACACCATCCTGGCGACCGCCAAGCATTTCGTCGCCTATGGCGCCGCCGAGGGTGGGCGCGACTACAACACGGTCGACATGTCCGAGCGCACCTTGCACCAGATCTATCTGCCGCCGTTCAAGGCGGCGGTGGAGGCGGGGGTGCAGTCGATCATGCCGGCGTTCAACGAGGTCGCCGGCGTGCCGATGCACGCGCACCGGCCGCTGATCGAGACCCTGCTGCGGGGGGAGTGGGGATTCGACGGTGTGCTGGTCAGCGACTACAACGCCGTCCAGGAACTGATGCCGCACGGCGTTGCCGCGACCCGTACCGATGCCGGCATCCTCGGGCTGGAGGCCGGCGTCGACATCGACATGGTCAGCGAGATCTATCTGCAGGACGTCGCCGGGGCGGTGCGCGACGGGCGCCTGGACTAGGCCTTCGTCGATGCATCGGTGCGGCGCGTGCGGCGCGCCAAGTACCGGCTGGGTCTGTTCGACGATCCCTACCGCTACAGCGATCCGCAGCGTGAGGCCGTGCTCATCCTGGCGCCTGAGCATCGCGCCGCCGCGCGTGACCTGGCGCGCAAGTCGTTCGTACTGCTGAAGAACGACGGATAGGCTCTGCCGCTGTCCAAGGATCTGCGCACCGTGGCGGTGATCGGCCCGCTGGCCGATGACCAGCGCGAGATGCTCGGCAACTGGGTCGCGGCCGGCCGCCCGGAGGATGTGACGACGCCGCTGGACGGCATCCGCGCCGCCCTCGGTCCGGACGTACGGTAAGGGGGTCAGGTTCTGAGGTCTCCCCAACTTTTCCTCAGTCAGTTCCCGCACTTAACGAGCATCGAGCACTTCCCCCCTTTGAACAAGGGGGAAGAGCAAGCGCCGGAAAACGTGGGGAAACCTCAGAGCCTGACCTCGTTTCTCGCACCCGACAAGTCGGGATGCCCGGCTTCGACGACGCGAAGGAAGTCCGGTGGTCTATCTACTCGCCGGATCAAGGTCGTCGATGCTGGCCGTAAATCCCGACAAGATCGCCGAGACGCCCAAGCGCGTGCGTATAGCCAACCTGGTCACAACTGGCGCGCTCGCCGAATCCGTACTCGGCGAAGCACGCCGAGGCACCGATGTTGCGCGCGAATTCGGGATCGGCGGCCGTGTCACCGGTCACGACACAATCGGCGGGCTGTACCGCCGGAAACAGCGGCGAAATCCGCATGGAGAAGACCTCGGGATCGGGCTTCCTCGGTTTGCTCGGTTCTTCCGCGAGCACCAGGGAGAAGTGATCGCGGATACCGAAGCGGCTAAGGGATCCCTCGACCGCATTGGTGCCCTTGTTGCTGAGTAGCACCAGATCACCGACCGCGCTCAGGTGGACCAGCGTCTCTTCCGCGCTGTCGAAGAGCGTCACCAGCGATTCGTCATGGTCCGCATACCACTTCCGATAATCACGGCACCGACGCCCCACGGCCCCAATACCGATCAATGATCGTCCCCCATCGTCAATCCCGCGCGCCGGCGCCTTCGGCGGCATCCTCCAGACCGATGTTGCTGGAGGCCGCATCGTAGACCGCCCGGTCGAGCAGCCCGGTCTCCTTGGCCACCAGCACCGGCACCAGCATCTGCCCGGTGACGTTGGTCATCGTGCGCATCATGTCCAGCACGCGGTCGATGGCCAACAGGATGCCGAGCACCTGCAGCGGCAGGCCCGCAGCGCTCAGCACCACGGTGGCCATCACCACCGCGGTGCCGGGCACGCCGGCGGTGCCGAAACTGCCGAGCACCGAGGCCAGCAGGATGGCAACGTACTGCGCGAAGCTCAGCTCGATGCCGTAGTACTGCGCGGCGAAGATCGCCGCCAGCGAGGGATAGATCGCGCCGCAGCCGTCCATCTTGATGCTGGCGCCGAGCGGCACCGCAAACGCGGCGTAGTCGCGGTTCACGCCGAGGTTGTGGGTGACGCTGCGCAGCGCCGCCGGCAACGCGGCGAAGCTGGACGAACTGACGAACGCCACCTGCATGCCGGCCGCCGCACCGCGGAAGAACTTCAGCGGATTGAGCCCGTGCGCCAGCAGCAGGCCGCCGTAGACGAAGACGATGTGCAGCCCGCAGGCCAGGTACAGCGCGATGACGAAGTTGCCCAGCGGCAACAGCTTCTCGAAGCCGTAGGCGCCGACCAGCCCCGCGATCAGGCCGAAGGTACCGATCGGGGTGACCTCGAGCACGAAGCGCGTGACCTGGATCATCGCCTCGCTCGCCTGCCCCACCAGCTTGCGCAGGCCCTCGGTGCGCTCGCCCAGCTTCACCAGCGCGAAGCCGAGCAGGCCGGCGAAGAAGATGACCTGCAGGATCTTGCCCTCGGCCAGCGCCGCGAACGGATTGGTCGGCACGATGTCCAGCAGCACCTGCACCGGGGTCGGCACGTCGCGCGGCGCGTAGTCCGGCGGCGGCGCCAGATCGACGCCGACCCCCGGGTTGAACACGAAGGCGATCGTCAGTCCGACGCCGACCGCGAGGGTCGCGGTGATCGCGAACCAGCCGAAGGTGCGCCCGCCCAGCGCCGCCACCGACTGCTGCCCGTGCAGCGCCGAGACCGCGTTGATCACCGCGAAGAACACCAGCGGCACCGCGATCATGCGGATCAGGTTGACGTACAGCGTGCCCAGCGGCTGCAGCCAGGTTTCCGCCGCGGGACCGAGCAGCCAGCCGGCCAGCGCACCGAGCACGAAGCCACCGGCAACGCGCTGCCAGAACGGAATGCGGAACCACCACTTCAGCATCGAATTCGGACCAGGGCCGGGACGAATCACCGACGATACCCGAAGTCCCCGGCCCGCTGCAGTCATCTGCATGCAACACTGCGGCGCGCTGCCGGCGGCATAATGCGCGGCTTCGTCTCCAGGTTCCCGTCGTCGCGATGCGCATTCCCACGCTCTGCTGCCTGTCCGCCCTGCTCTGCGCCTGCGCCGCCCAGGTGCGCGATCCCGCCCCTGCGGCGGACGTCGGCACGCCCGCGACCGTGGCGCCGATCGACGTGCCGCGGATCGCCCGGCCCGACGGCGAGACCGCGCAATGGTGGTTCCGCAGCGGCGCCGCGGCGGCCGCCGAACGCGGCGCCATGGAAGGTCGCGCGAAGAACGTGATCCTGTTCGTCGGCGACGGCATGAGCCTGACCACGGTCGCGGCCGCGCGCATCCTCGCCGGCCAGCAGGCCGGCGGGTCCGGCGAGGAGCACCGGTTGGGCTGGGAGGATTTCCCGCACACCGCGCTCAGCCGCACCTACAACACCGACATGCAGACGCCGGACTCGGCCGGCACCATGACCGCGATGGCGAGCGGCGTGAAGACCCGCTCCGGCGTGATCGGCCTGGCCCAGACGCGGCCGCGCGGCGACTGCAGCGGCATCGAGGACAACGCCCTGCTCACCGTGCTCGAACTGGCCGAGAGCGCCGGCCTGGCGACCGGCATCGTCACCACCACCCGTATCACCCACGCCACGCCCGCGGCGACCTACGCGCGCTCACCCGACCGCGACTGGGAAAGCGATGGCCTGGTGCCGGCAACGGCGCGCGCGGCCGGCTGCGCCGACATCGCCCGGCAACTGCTCGACTCCCGCTTCGGCCGCGGCCCGGACGTGGTGTTCGGCGGCGGCCGCAAGCACTTCATGACCGTCGACCAGGCCGACCCGGAACACGCGGGCAAGCACGGCCTGCGCCGCGACGGCCGCGACCTGGTCGCCGAATGGCAGGCGAAGCACCCCGGCGGCGCGTACGTCTGGAACCGCGACCAGCTCGCCGCCGCGCGCGGCAAGACGCCGGTGCTGGGCCTGTTCGAGTACGACCACATGCACTTCGAGCACGACCGCCCGCGCGATCCCGGCGAGCCGAGCCTGGCCGAGCTGACCCGCGAGGCGATCGGCCGCCTGCTCTCCGCCGGCGACGGCTACGTGTTGCTGGTCGAGGCCGGCCGCATCGACCACGCCCATCACTTCGGCAACGCCCATCGCGCGCTGACCGACACCATCGCCCTGTCGGAGGCGGTCGATGCCGCGGTCGAGCTGACGTCTGCGGAAGACACCCTGATCCTGGTCACCGCCGACCACGCCCATACCCTGACCTTCGCCGGCTATCCCGTGCGCGGCAACCCGATCCTGGGCAAGGTCCGCGGCACGCTGGGCGATGCCGACGACGCCGACGACGCAAAGGACCTGACCGGCCTGCCCTACACCACCCTCGGCTACGCCAACGGCCCCGGCTACACCGGCGCCAGCGACACCCAGCCGGCCGGGCCGAAACGATTCCTGCACAAGGCCCACGGCGCCACCGCCGCGCACGGGCGCCCGGACCTGACCGACGTCGACACCCGGGACCCGGACTACCTGCAGGAATCGGTGCTGCCGCTGATCGACGAGAGCCACGGCGGCGACGACGTCGGCATCTGGGCGCGCGGTCCGGGCGCGGCGGCGGTGCGCGGCAATGTCGAGCAGCACGCGATCTTCCATTTCATGGTGCAGGCCACGCCGAAACTGCGCCAGCGCCTGTGCACCGCCGGCCTGTGCAACGCCGACGGCGTCCCGGTGGAACTGCCGCGCCCGCAGGACTTCGCCGAAGGCACGCCGTAGGAGTGACCGCTGCGAGGGCCGCCCCTTTGGTACGACAGACTCCCGACATTCCGGCCGCTATGCTGATTGCAATCGCCCTCCCTGGAGTGAAGACATGACCCGACTCGACGGCAAGGTCTGCGTGGTCACCGGCGCCGCCAGCGGCATCGGCAAGCGCATCGCCGAGGTCTACGCGCAGGCCGGCGGCCTGGTCGCCATTGCCGATCTCAGGCTGGAGGCGGCCGAGACCGTGGCCCGGCAGATCCGCGACGACGGCGGCGACGCACTTGCGGTGGCGATGGACGTCACCGACGAGGCCCAGGTGGTCGACGGCATCGCCCGGGTGATCGACCACTACGGCCAGGTCGACGTGCTGGTCTCCAACGCCGGCATCCAGATCGTCAACAAGCTCACCGACTTCAGCCTCGCCGACTGGAAGAAGATGCTCGCGATCCATCTCGACGGCGCCTTCCTGACCACGCGCGAGTGCCTGAAGGACATGGAGCAGCGCGGCGAGGGCGGCGCGATCCTCTACATGGGATCGGTGCACTCGCACCTGGCCTCCAGACTCAAGGCGCCCTACGTGACCGCCAAGCACGGCCTGCTCGGGCTGGCGCGCACGGTGGCCAAGGAGGCGGCCGGCTACGGCGTGCGCGCCAACGTGATCTGCCCCGGCTTCGTGCGCACGCCGCTGGTCGACAAGCAGATCCCGGAGCAGGCGCGGGAACTGGGCATCGGCGAGGACGAGGTGGTGAGGAACGTCATGCTCAAGGACACCGTGGACGGCGAGTTCACCACCGTCGACGACGTCGCCAACGTCGCGCTGACCCTGGCCGCGTTCGAGACCAACGCCCTGACCGGGCAGAGCATCGTCGTCAGCCACGGCTGGTTCATGCAGTGAACGCGATGCCGGCGGAGGTTCGGCGCCACATCGCGCGCTATCCCACGGTCGCGCTGGTGCTGCAAGGCGGCGGCGCGCTCGGCGGCTACCAGTGCGGCGTGTACGAGGGACTGCACGAGGCGGGCATCCGCCCGAACTGGTTCGCCGGCATCTCGATCGGCGCGATCAACGCGGCGATCCTGGCCGGCAATGCGCCCGACGAACGCATCCGGCAGCTGCGCGGGTTCTGGGAACTGATCTCCGATCCGGGCCCTTCGCTGTCGCTGCCGGCGCTCGCGGTGCGCAGCACGGTGGCCGCGCTGCCGGAGCATCCGGCGCTGTTGGCCTGGGCGCGCGGCATGGGCGCGCTCGGCTCGCTGCTGCAGGGCCAGCGCGGGTTCTTCGAGCCGCGCATGCTGTCGCCGTTCCTGTTCGAGGACGGCAGCCCGCAGGCCACCAGTTTCTACGACACCGCGCCGCTGCGCGGGACGCTGGAGCGCTTCATCGACTTCGAGCGCCTGCATCGCGACCGCAGCGTGCGCCTGACCGTCGGCGCGGCCAGCGTCACCCGCGGCAACTTCCGCTATTTCGACAGCGCCAGCGAGCCGATCCGGGTCGAGCACGTCCTCGCCTCCGGCGCGCTGCCGCCGGCGTTCCCGGCGGTGGAGATCGACGGGGAGCCGTACTGGGACGGCGGCGTCGTCTCCAACACGCCGCTCGAATACATCCTCGACTGCCGCCCGCACGAGGACACGCTGGTGTTCCAGGTCGACCTGTGGAGCGCGCGCGGCCCGGCGCCGCGGACGATGACGGACGTGCTGGAACGGATCAAGGACATCCGCTACTCCAGCCGCACCCGCCACGGCACGCGGATGGTGGAACTGGCCCAGCAACTGCGCACCGCGCTCAACGAGCTGATCGAACAGCTCCCCGGCGGCCGGCTGCCGACGCACCTGGAAGCCGCGCTGGCGCCGTACCTCGACGACCGCGTGTTCAACATCGTCCACCTGATCTACCAGAGCAAATCCTGGGAGCGCGAGCACAAGGACTACGCCTTCGGCCGCATCCCGCTGCACGACCACTGGAGCGGCGGCCTGCGCGACACCGCCCTCACCCTCCGGCACCCCGAGTTCTTCGCCCTGCCGGACCGCAGCGTCGGCGTGGCCACGCACGACGTGCACCGGCTCGCGAAATAGCGCTCCCGCCGTCGTTGCCCCGTAGAGCGGAGCTTGCTCCGCTACGCGGGCTCCGGAGCCGGGAGCAGCGGAGCAAGCTCCGCTCTACGGCGGTGTCCGGCATGCGGCGCCGGCGGCGGCCGTCAGAACGGCTTGGCCAGCACCAGGTACACGATCGCCACCAGCAGCGGCAGCGGCGCCTCGTTGAGCCAGCGCAGCGTCCGCGGCGACGGCAGCGCACGTCCGCCGTCGGCGCCCTTGAGCCAACGCCCGACCAGGATGAAGTACGCCAGCAGCAATGCCACCAGCATCAGCTTGGCATGCAGCCAGCCGCCCGCGACCTTGAAATGGAGCCACAACGTCAGGCCGAACACGAAGGCAAGGCCGAACATGACATGCCCGAAGCGGTACAGGCGCCGCCCCATCAGCAGCAGGCGCGCACGCACCGCGGGCTCGTCCCCGGCCTCGGCCAGGTTGACGAGGATGCGCGGCAGGTAGAACACGCTCGCCATCCAGGCGAACACGAACACCAGGTGCGCGGTCTTGGTCCAGAAATAGGCTTGCATCGTCGGCTCCCGTCAGCGCGCGACAGGATCGCATAACCGCGCCAGGCAGTCCTGTCCGCCGCGGTGGAGCCCGGCCCGTCGCCACGGGCGGCGCAAATGAGCAGCCAAGCTCATCGTGATGGGCCAAGCGCCCGGCCTGCGGCGATTCATTCTTGCGGCCCGTGGCGACGGCCCAATCCTCACCGCGACGGACAGGACTGCCTGGCGCGGCGCGCTTCTACAATGGGCGGATGGACAAACACTACGACCGCACCTACTTCGACCGCTGGTACCGCGACGGCGGCATCGGCGGCCGCCGGCGGCTGGCGCGCAAGGTCGCGCTGGCGGTCGCCACCGCCGAATATCACCTGGAGCGGCCGCTGCGCACGGTGCTCGACATCGGCTGCGGCGAAGGCGCCTGGCGCGCGCCGCTGCTCAAGCTGCGGCCGAAGGCCCGCTATCTCGGTTTCGACGCCAGCGACTATGCGATCGCGCGCTACGGCGCGCGCCGCAACCTGCACCGTGCCCGCTTCGGCGACTTCGCCGTATTGCGTCCGTGCGCGCCGGTGGACCTGCTGGTCTGCAGCGACGTGCTGCATTACCTGCCGGGACGCGAGCTCGACCGCGGCCTGCCCGGACTGGCGGACCTGTGCGGCGGCGTCGCGTTCCTGGAAACGTTCGCGCGCCAGGACCAGGCCGAAGGCGACGACGACGGGTTCTTCCGGCGCCCGGCGGTGTTCTACCGGCGCCGTTTCGAGGCCGTCGGGTTTCGTCCGCTCGGATCGCACTGCTGGCTTTCGTCCGCCCTCGCCGGCGACGCCACCTCGCTGGAGATCGCTTGGTAGCGCGCGCATAGCGGCGGCGACGGCCGGCAGCGGAGCGGATTCACCCGGCCGCCGCCGCAATCGGCTATGCTGCGCCGCAACAACCATGACCCGGTACTGCGATGTTCCTGTACCAGTTCCATGAAATCGGCCGCGCCTGGATGGCGCCGTTCGCCTACTGGGCCGACGCGAACGCCAAGGCCTACTCCGCCGCGGGCAGCTGGCTGTCGGCGCTGCCCGGCGCCGAGCGCGTGGCGGCGGCCAACGAGCTGTTCTACCGCATCGGCAAGGAATACGAGAAGCCGGTCTTCGACATCCATTCTGTCGAGATCGACGGCAACGCCTATCCGGTGGTCGAAAAGGAAGTGGCGAAGCGGCCGTTCTGCCGGCTGCTGCGCTTCAAGCGCTACAGCGACGACGCCGAGAGCATCACCGAGCTCAAGGGCCAGCCGCCGGTGCTGGTGGTGGCGCCGCTGTCCGGCCACCACGCCACCCTGCTGCGCGACACCGTGCGCACGCTGCTGCGCGACCACAAGGTCTACGTGACCGACTGGGTCGACGCGCGCATGGTGCCGAAGGAGGACGGGACGTTCACGCTCGACGACTATGTCGCCTACATCGAGCAGTTCATCCGCGAGATCGGCGCCGACGACCTGCACGTGATCAGCGTCTGCCAGCCGACCGTGCCGGTGCTGGCCGCGGTCTCGCTGATGGCCGCACGCGGCGAGCCGACGCCGCGCTCGCTGGTGCTGATGGGCGGGCCGATCGACACCCGCGAATCGCCCACCGCGGTCAACAACCTGGCCACGCAGAAGCCGCTGTGGTGGTTCGAGCACAACGTGGTCCACCCGGTGCCGCCGAACTATCCGGGCAGCGGGCGCCGCGTCTATCCCGGATTCCTGCAGCACACCGGCTTCATGGCGATGAATCCGGAGCGGCACTTCATGTCGCACTGGGACTTCTACCAGGACCTGGTCAAGGGCGATCTCGACGACGCCGAGTCGCATCGCCGCTTCTACGACGAGTACAACGCCGTGCTCGACATGCCCGCCGACTACTACCTCGACACGGTGCGCATCGTGTTCCAGGAATTCCTGCTGCCGCGCGGCCTGTGGGACGTCGCCGGCGAGCGGGTGCGGCCGGACGCGATCGGCGACACTGCGCTGCTGACCATCGAGGGCGAGCTCGACGACATCTCCGGCCAGGGCCAGACCCGCGCCGCGCACAAGCTGTGCACCGGCATCGCCGAGTCCGAGCGCCAGCACATCACCATCAAAGGCGCCGGCCACTACGGCATCTTCAGCGGCCGCCGCTGGCGCACCCAGGTCTACCCGCAGGTGCGCGACTTCATCGCCAGGCACGCGCAGCAGCCAGCCGGCAGGACCACCAAGACACGCGCGTCGACCGGCCGCGCTGCTGCAACCGCGAAGAAAAAGCCGCGGCGCTGAGCGCCGCACCAATCGCCACGAGCGGTTCCCAGCACCGCCCGCGCTATGCGGGCTGCACGGTCTTCACCAGCAGGTGCTTGGCCAGCAGGCCGTGCAGCCGGCCGAGGCCGCGCGCGACGTGCAGGGTGACGAACAGCAGCAGCACGCCGCAGACGAACAGCAGCGGCAGCGCCCAGGGCTCGAGCGATGTGCCGATCATGTCGTGATCGATGTACAGCACCTGCCAGCCGCTCACGTCGATCGCGGCTTCGGCAATTCCCAGCCACACCAGCACCGGCGCGGCGATGGCACTCGCCGACACCGAAATCATCGTCACCGCCACGGTGAAATAGGCGATGCCCAGCGGCAGCATCAGCAGCATGTACAGCAGCGTGCTCCAGCTGCGCGGATCGGTGAACATGTCGCCGATCCGCTGCAGCAGCGTGCGCCCGCGCGCGGTGTACAGGGGCCGCCGCGGCATGCGCTCGCCCAGCATCACCTCCACGAGCCGGCCTTCGACCAGCGACAGCACCCGTATCGAGCCGAAGAACAGGATCGCGAACGGAATGCCGACGATCAGCACCGCCAGCCCGGCGGACAACGACAGTCCGGTCACCACCCAGGTGAAATAGAAGATGCCGGTCGCCAGCGCCAGCACCATGTAGAACAGCGCCGCGTAGGCGCGCGGGTCGGCGGCCACGCCGAAGAACCGCCCGAGCATCGATTTGCGCGCCGGCGGCGCCGGCGACCGCAGCGCGGTCTGCACCTTGACCTCGGTGTCGCGATAGATGTCCGCCACCTCGTCCGGCGCACCGTAGCTCGACGCGACCGCGGCGATCACCTCGGCCTGGGACTTGCCGGGGTTCTCGGCCAGCTCGGAGCGCAGGTATTCCTCGGCGTCGTACAGCGCGTCCTGGATCAGTGCCGGGTCGGCGCCGGCGAGGGAGCGCCGCAGGTGCTCCAGATACTCCGGGATCGTGGTCGGCAGGCGTTGCGTGTTCATGGCTTCACTCCGGAATGATGGATTGAAAAACGCTCGTCCTGTGCGTTTTTCAAGGAGCGCGTCCGGCGCATGTCCGGGCGCGCTCCCGATGAAGCAACCCGTGGTTGCTTCGCGGCACGGCCATCCTGGCCGTGACTTACGGACCGTCTCCGACGGTCCGTAAGACGGAATCGACGGAATCGCGGGTCGCGGACCAGGCCGCGATCCATTGCGCCAGCGTCCGGCGGCCGGCGCCGGTGATGCGGTAGTAACGGCGCGGCGGCCCGGAAGCGGACGGCGCCACGTGGCTGTCGAGCAAGCCGGCGGCGCCGAGGTTGCGCAGCACCGGGTACAGCGCGCTCTGCTTGCCCGCCAGCACGCCGTCGCCGACGCGCTCGAGCCGCTTGGCGATCTGGTAGCCGTACATCGGCTCCGGCGCCGCCGCCAGCACCGCCAGCAGCACCAGCGA
Organism: Luteimonas salinilitoris; assembly: GCF_041300785.1. Classification (NCBI taxonomy): domain Bacteria; kingdom Pseudomonadati; phylum Pseudomonadota; class Gammaproteobacteria; order Lysobacterales; family Lysobacteraceae; genus Luteimonas; species Luteimonas salinilitoris. The sequence goes on along the minus strand of NZ_JBFWIB010000011.1, from coordinate 33,290 downwards.
GACGGTGCCGGCGCTGAGTTCCTTCTGGAACTTGCGCAGGTAGGCATCGCTGGTGATGTCGGAGTCGGACATGGGCAGGCAGGGGTTTTTTCGGTAACCGCGGCGATTGGCCATCAAGCTACTGCTAACTTCCGTATAGCGAATGTGCCACTAGTCACCGGGACGGATTCGCCAGCAGCGACGGATCCGGGCGAGAATCCGGCCACATCCGTCACGGTGCCTGCCATGTCCCTGCGTCCCGCCCCGATCGCCTGCCTGCTCGCCGCTGGCCTGCTCCTGACCGCCTGCGAGCGGACCGAAACGCCATCGGCGGCGGCGGCGCCCGAACCGGCCGATCCCATCGCGGAAGCGCCTGCCGAGACCACGGAACCGGCCCCGGCACGCTCGATGGACGAGTTGCTGGAGGCCTCGCAGCCCGCCGACTGGCGCGCACCGGATCCCGGGAACCTGCTGTACATGGAACTGGACGCCGGCCGCGTGGTGATCGAACTCGCGCCCGCCTTCGCCCCGGCGCATGTCGCCAACCTGCGTACCCTGGCCCGCGAAGGCTACTGGGACGGACTGAGCCTGTACCGCTCGCAGGACAACTTCGTCGTGCAGTGGGGCGACCCGACCGAAGACGCCGACGCGCGCCGCCCGCTCGGCGGCGCGCAGGAGAAACTGCCGGCCGAGTTCACCCGCAATGCCGACGGGCTGGCCTTCCACCGCCTGCCCGACCCCGATGGCTGGGCACCGGAAATCGGTTTCGTCGACGGCTTCCCCGCCGGCCGCGACCCGAAGACCGGCGAGGCCTGGCTGGCGCACTGCTACGGCATGGTCGGCGCCGGCCGCGACATGGCCGCCGATTCCAGCAATGGCACCGAGCTGTACGCGGTGACCGGGCAATCGCCGCGCCAGCTCGACCGCAACATCACCCTGGTCGGACGCGTGCTGCAGGGCATGGAGCTGCTGAGCGTGCTGCCGCGCGGCACCGGCCCGCTCGGGTTCTACGAGAAGCCTTCGCAGCGCACCCGCATTCGCGCGGTGCGGCTGGCCGCGGAAGTCCCGGAAGACGAACGCAGCGCGTTGCAGGTGCTGCGCACCGACACCCCGCTGTTCGATGCCGTGATCGAATCGCGCCGCAACCGCCGCGACGACTGGTACAAGCGCCCGGCCGGCCACATCGACCTGTGCAACGTGCCGTTGCCGGTGCGCGAGGCTGCCGCGGACTGACGGGCGAACGCGCGCGCGGTGCGCGCCGAGGTTTTCGCTGTTGACATCATGGGCGGCTGCCTTTAACTTAACGAATAAGTTAATTCATTAAGTCTTTGCCATGGCCGGAATCGGCTCCGTATTCGAAGCACTGGCGTCGCAGCCGCGGCGCGAGATCCTCGCCTACCTGTCGGCGCAGGAACTCACCGCGGGCGAGATCGCGAGCCGGTTCGCGATGAGCGCTCCGGCCATCTCGCGCCATCTGTCGATTCTCGAATCCGCCGGGCTGGTCTCCAGCGAGCGTCGCGGACAGTTCGTCCACTACCGCCTCAAGGCCGACAACCTGGTCAATTCCCTGACCGGCTTCGCATTCGAGGTTTGTCCGACCGCCGGACCGCTCAAGCGCGAATCGCGCAAGCTCGCCAAGACCGGCGGCAAGCGCTGACTACTCCCGAACCAGACGAACCCGATACCAGGCAAGGAGCATGCGGATGCAGGACCCGGCACGAACCACTGAAGGTTTCCCGACGGCCCGCATCCCCGGCCCGCACGGCGGTCCGCCGGTCGAGGTCAGCCTGATCGCGCAGCTCGACCGGGGCGCCGGCAACCGGCTGTTCGCCGACGCCGGTGCACGGCAGCGCACGCATGCCGCGTTCGTCGATGCCCTCGACGAACCGTCCGCCAGGCTCGCCGGGGTCGATCTGAAGCGGGGCGACGCGACCGCCCTGTATTCGTTCGCCGTCGGCCCCACTGGCCACCCATTCCACCGCCACGCCGGCCACCGCGTGTTCACCGCGGTCGCCGGCAGTGGCGGTACACGGTTGCGTTTCTCGACGGCATCGGACGCGGACCTGCAGTCGGACGCGGCGAACTTCGTCCGCGCGTTGCACCATGTCGACATCCCGCCCGATGCCTTGTTCACCGTGCGCTTCGGCGGCGGCACCTGGCACCAGTTCGCACCGCTGCGCGACTCCGGTGCGCACCCGACGCTCTTCGCCTTGTCGTGCCACACCGACGAACTCGGGGGCATCTCCGATCCCGCGCTGCGCGCGCGTATCGTCGCCGGCGACGCGGACATCCCGACGCTGACCGAGCCGCTGCCCGCCCGGGTCGCCGCCTGGCTCGCCGCGCACCCGCCCCGGGCGGAAGCGGTGCCGACCGCGCGCTTGTCGCTGTGGGCACCACGGCGAAGCGGGCGCGACCGGCTCCGCGACGGCATCGGGCGCATGGCCGGCATCCTCCGGCGCGCGATTTCCGGCATGCGGAAGCCGGCCGGACTTGCGACCGGGATTCCGTATCGGCGGGACATCGTCCACCGCCGGCGCGTACCCGCCGATTCCCTTCTGGCCGAGCACCTGACGGGCCGCCTCGATCACGAGGATTTCTTCGTGCTCGCCCTGGATGGCGGGCGCCACGGATCGAGCGACGCGGGCGCGTTGCTGGCACGGGTGCTCGAAGGCTTCCTCGTCGGCAGGCCGGCGGGCGTGACCTGGCTGATGCGCCTGCGCAACGGGCTGGTCCGGCCGCTACGTCTGCGCACTTCGCCGCTGGGTTGTCCGGTGTCCTCGCTGCTGTCGGCCGATCGCGCGCGGACGTTCGCGGGCCGCTATCCGGTGCTCGATCAGCGCATCGACCACGATGGCCGCCGCGCGCAGGTCATCCTGGGAGCCGACGACCGGCATCTCGTCTTTCGCTCCTGTGTCGGCGTCGAGATCATGGGCGACGGCCGCATCCTCGTGACGCTGGGGACCCGGGTCCACTGCCGCAACGGGTTCGGACGCGTCTACATGGCGCTGATCGACGGCGTCCACCGTCGCTACGTGTCGCCGTCGATGCTGGGAACGGCGGCGGCGCACGCGTTTGCCGATACGGTCGGAGTCGAATCCGGGATATCACCCGGCGTGAGCGCAGCGGGTGAGTCCTTCATCACGGCGGCTTAGCCCGCGCCTGCCTAGCCTGCCGGCATCTCCCCACGAGGATCGGCAATGGCCCTGCTCCGTATCCGCCTGACCGGCGACGACGACGCCATCCGCGGCGTCATCAACCTGCTGCAGAGCCTCGACGGCATCGAGCACGTCGAGGAAATCGACGACCTGATGCCGCACCTGGACGACGATGACTCCAGCTCCGCCGGACTGAGCGACACCAGCGGGCCCGACCTCCACGAGATCGAGATCGACGTCCCCAACCCATCCACCGGACGCAAGGTGCGCGAGGTGGTCGAGGCGCTGGCGTTCGATCTCGACGCGATGGTGGAGTTCGAGGAAGACGAGGAGTGAAACCTCCACGACCTGGCGAGAGAACCCGCGCCCCGTAGAGCCGAGCTTGCTCGGCTGCTCCCGGCCCCGGCCCCGGAGCCGGAGCCGGAGCCGGAGCAGCGGAGCGAGCTCCGCTCTACGGGGTGTTGTTGTGGCGCCTGGCCCGCCTGCGCCACCGGCGCACCGCGAGCACCAAGATCGCCAGCAGCGCCGCCAGCGGAATCAGGAACGCCAGCGCGCGGATCGTCCACGCGGTGCCCATCGACAGCGTGGCCCCGAAATCGCGCACGGCCTGCCCGATTTCGCTGCGGCCCGCCTGCCCGTCGGGCGGGCGGAAATCGAGCGTCAGCAGCTGGGTTTCGATCCGGCGGCGATGCTGCGCGCCGTCGCGTTCGGCGGCTTCCAACTGGGCCTGCGCCGCGGCCATGCGCTCGGACAATGCGATCATGTCCGCCACCGCCAGGTCGCGGCGCTGCTGGAATTCCTGCAGCCGCTCGAGTTCGCGGCGCAGCCTTTCCCTGGCAACGTCGTTGTCGCGCACGACCACCGCCAAATCCTCGGCGCGGGTGCTGCGCTCGCCCAGTTCGGCGCCCTCGCCGGCCAGCGCGATCATCGGCTCGACGCCGTCGGGGACGATCCGCACGGTGATGCTGGCCGAAGGGTAGTCGCCGCCCTGCTGGTGCATGTTGAGCACCACGCATTCGCCGAACTTGCGCGCGATGCAGGCGTCCTGCACCGCACGCTGGCGCGTCGCGATCTCCGCCGCGGGCAGGCGGATGCCGGCGCTGTGCTCGTAGGCCAGCATCGCGCCGCCGTTGCTGCCGCCGTCCGCATCCGCTCCGGGCGCGGCCTCGCGCGCCATCTTCGCGGCGGCGGGGGCCGCGTACGACAGCGCCTGGTCCGGCGACCGCTGGCAGGCGGACAGGCCCGCCAGCAACAACACCGCCAGGCAGGCGCCGGCCCGGCGCATCAGAAACTGGCCCCGTCGACCGGCACCACTTTCAGAGTCGACAGGTCAACGCCGTCCAGGCAGCGCACATTGACCGCTGCGGTCTTCGCCCCGGTGCGCGGGTCGACGCCCTCGCTGTAGGGCGCGATGCCGCAGTCGGGGCAGAACCGGTGCGCGATGTGGTGCTTGTTGAACCGGTAGGTGCCGGCCACATCCTCCGGCGTGCGCAGCGCCAATGCCTCGCTCGGAAAGAACGCGAGCAGGCCGCCGCGGCGCCGGCACATCGAGCAGTTGCAGTCGTGGACATCGCCGATCTCAGCGTCGAGCTCGAACGCGACGCGTCCGCAGTGACAGCTTCCCTTGTAGGCCATGGCAAGACTCCGGTGGGATCCGGCCCGTAGCCTACCCTGTCGCGGTCGCCGGCGGGTCCGCCGCCTGTCGCCTCCCCGTGCGACCGAAACGCGACCGCTCCAGCCACCACAGCGCCACCGTAGCGGCCAGCCAGCCGAGGAACCATGGCCAGGATGCGCCGCGGCGCGGCACCCCCGCCTGTGCTCCGGCATCGGATCGCTGCGGTGCATCGCCGACATGCCGCTGGGTCGCCTCGCGCAGCGTACTCGCCCGCAGGCCCGGCGCCGCGTCGCGCGCCCGCACGTGGAACGGCCGGGCCTCGTCGCCCTGGAGCAGCACGTGCCAACCCGGCAGGCGCGGCCAGTACCCGGCGCAGCCACCGGCGGCCGGATCCGGCAGCAGCCGGGTCGACGTGCCGTCCGGCGCCTGCACCCGGACCTGCGCGGTCGCACGGCAGATGGCGGTGCGTTCGCCGGCGCGGATGTCCGTTGCGAACTCCGGCCCCGCCGTCCCGCGCGGACGCGTCGCCGCGGCGAACGCCGTGCTCCACAGTTCCGCGTGCAGGTCGTCGCGCCCGGACAGCACCAGCCGGTAGCTGTCGACCAGCGTGGCCAGCGCGATGCGTCCATGGCCTTCCGCGCGCCAGTGCAGCCAGTCCGCAGCCGACGCTACCCCCGTCGCCGCATCGGCGGCGGCGATCCGCAGGTCGCGTCGCGACAGTTCCGGCGGTGCTTCCGAGGCCAGCGCGGCATCCACCGGCGCATCGGCCGTTCCGGGACCGAGCCGGGCGAGCGCCATCGTTTCGTCCTCGATCGCCGGCGGCATCGCCACCGCGGTCGTGGCGGCGCCCGCGGAAACCTCGAAACCGAAGGCACGCAGCTGTCGGCGCGTGGTGTCCGGCAGCGGCGCGGTGATCCGCAGCAGCACGCCCAGGCCGTCGCGCACCGCCGCCGCCAATGCGGCGCGCCGGGCCTCGCCCAGCGTCGCCCAGGCGCGCTCGTCGAGCACCGCCAGGTCGAACCCGCGCAGCGATTCGGCGTTCATCGCCACCGGCGCGTCGCCGAGCGTGACGCCGCCGCCGACCGCCACCTGCACCTGCAGCGCCATGCCGGCGTCGGCGGCCCAGCGCCGCAGGTACTTGAACTCCGGATTCGGTGCGCCTGCGAGCAGCAGCACCCGCGGCGACGGCTCGGACGCGATCCACAGCGGTACCGCGACCTCCTCGACCGTCCCACGCTCGCCGTCGCGCACCCGCAGCGCGAACCGCACCGTGCCCGGCGTGCGCGCACTGCCGAGGACGGCGAAGCCGCCGTCCTCGGCGATCGTCGCGACATCGACCCGGCGCCCGGCCGGGTCCAGCAGTTCGACGCTGCCGGCATCGACGCCGTGCACGCGGCCGGCGACCCGGAACGCATCGCCGGCGGCGACCCGCTCCGGCGCCCACAACGCGACCAGGCCCGCCGGCAGCGGCGACGGCTCGAATTCCAGCGCGACCTCGCCCAGCGCATCACGGTCGCGCGCCTCCAGCCCGACGCCGACCACGCGCACGCGCGCCGTGCCCGGATGGCGGCGCAACGCGGTCGCCAGGTCCGGCACGCGCCCGGCGTCGCGCAGGCGCGGCGCCTCCGGCAGCGCCACCAGCACCTCACCTTGCGCGGATGCATCGAGTTGCGCACGCGTGGCGCCGGCCGTGAGCACGGTCATCTCGCCGGCGCGGGTGGGCAGCGTCGGCGGCACCAGCGTGCGATACAGCAACAGCGCGCACAGCGGCTGCAATGCCAGCAGCAGCGCCAGCCGCCAGGTGCGCGAACGCGCGCCGGCCGGCGCGCGCCACTGCCGCCACAGCAGCCGCGCCCAGCCCAGCGCCACCGCCAGGATCAGCAGGCCGGCGAGCAGCGACTGCGGGCTCATGGCGTCGGCTCCTGCAACGCTTCCAGGTAGCGGCGACCGGCGGCGTCGGCCGCGGCCCGCCTCGGCACCGCGGCGGGCGGACGCGCCAGCGCGGTCCACAGCAGCGCGCGCAGCGCGTCGCGGCACTCGCGGCAGTCGGGATCGTTGCGCAGCGCATCGATGGCAGCCACGTAGGCCAGGGGATCCTGCACCCGCTCGGCATTGCTGCGCAGCCACGCCTCGAGCGCATCGAGATCCACCGGCGCGTCTTCATCGAACGGCATCCCGCCGAGCGCGCGCCAGATGCGCGCGGGCGTGCCGTCATCGTCATCGCCCGCAGCGGCAGGCAGTGCGCGGCGGCCGATGCCGTCGCGATCGCCGCCCAGGCGCCGGCTTTCATCGATCGGCGGCAGCTCCGGGCCCACCCGCGCCAGGTAGATGCGATCGGCCTGCTGCACCTGCTTGATCAGCTCGAGCGCGCGATAGGCGTAGGGCAGCGCGCGGTCGGGCCGGCCCTGGCGCAGGTTGAGCTCCGACTGCCACATCTCGCCCAGCGCGCTGCGCAGGGTTTCCCGCGTCTGCGGATCGAGCAGCGTCGCCGCCTCGGGAATGTCGTGGGTATGGCCGAACTCCTCCAGCACGTTGGCGTCGCGGCCGAAGGTCATGGTGTCGTCGGCGGTGCCGTGGTCGTGCGCATGCGCGGGATCGGCGCCAGGGGCGGGCTCGTCCTCGTGTTCGTGCTCGTCCTCATGTTCGTGTTCGTCGTCCTGCTCCCTTGCGGTCGACGGCGCCTGCCCGTAGTCGTCGATCGGCAGCGTCGTCGCCGGTCCCGCGTCGTGCCCGTCCCCGTGGTCGTGGTCATCGGCGTCGGCGGTCGGCAGCGGCGCGCCCTCGGATTCCTCGCCCATGAACTGCCCGTAGCGCAGCCGCAGCAGGCGCTGGTCGACGCCGATGGCATCCGAGCGCTCCAGGAAACGCGCTTCCTGCAACTTCGGCTTCTCCTTCTGCAGCGCCTCGGCATCGATGATGATCTGGCGTTGGCTGCGGAAGTACGCCGGCAACACCTTGCGCGCCAATCCTTCCAGGCCGACGGTGTCGACCACCGGGTCCGCCGGGCGCCGCAGGATCAGGCTGGGGCTGCGCGCGGACTGCGGCCGCGGCGCACGGTTGTCCTGTACCTGCAGCTGCACCACCAGATCCTCGCCCGGCGCCAGCGCCAGCTCGGCCAGGTCCAGGTCCGCCTCGAAACGCCTGCGCGTGGCCTCGCCACGGCCGCGCAGCGTGCGGGTGCGCTCGTCGAAGGTGATGTTCTCGCCGCTGCCGCGCGCCAGGATGATGCGCAGTTGCGCGACGGCGGCGACACCGTAGTCGTCGTCGGCCTCGAACGCCAGCGACCAGCTGCGCTCGCCGGCCGCCATCATGGTGAGGCTGCGCTCGGGCGCCAGCACCCGCACGCGCGGCGGCCGGTCGACAACCGCGTCGAGCCGCTGCAGGGGCGGTGGCGGCCGCGTCGCCGCGCCCGCCGGCAACACGCGATACAGGGTGGAGCGGTCCAGCACCCGCTCCGTGCTCCAGGCGTCGCCATCGCGTTCGAGCGCCAGGCGTTCGCCGTCGTGGAACACCAGCTCGGCCGATGCCGGCTGCGGCGCGAAGCGCAGCGTCCAGCGCAACCGCGATCCTTCCGGCGCCTTCGCCTCGAGCCCGTCGACATCGCGCGCGGGCAGCCCGGTGTACGCCGGCGGCGCGATGCGCAGCGTCTGCGCGACCAGCCGTGGCGCGCCCGCCGCGGCGGTGCCCGGTGCATCCGTGCGCGATGCGGCACCCTGCTCCGTATCGCGCGCCGGCCACAGCAGCACCGCGAGCGCGAGCGGCGGCGCCAGCAGCCAGGCCAGCGCATTGCGTCGCCGCGACCAGGCCGGGCGCAGGTCCGGCGTCGGCGCTTCGGCGAGCCGTTGCCGCAGGCGCGCGCGCTGCAGGTGCTGCAACGTGCCCAGCGCCGCATCTTCGGCGAACAGCAGGTCGGCGCTGTCGTCCAGGTCGCGGCGTCGTGCGTCGAGCCGGCGCTGCAGCCAGCGGGTGTCGAGCCGGCGGGCGCGCCACAGGACAAAGACAGCGGCCGCCGCCAGCGCGATCAGGCCGACTGCGACCGCCGCGCCGCCGCCGCCAACGCGCCAGGCGACTGCCGTCGCCAATGCAGCCGGCGGCAGCGCACCCAGCGTGGCATCGGCCATCGTGCGCCGGCGTGCCGCCTGCAGGATGCGCCGCAACTGCAGTTGCACGTTCATGGCGCGCTCCCGCGGCGCCGGGCCGTCGCCAGCCAGCGCTCGACCAGCAGCACCAAGGCGATCAGCAATGCCCACCAGGGCTGCAGATCGCGTGGTGGCTGCGGATACGCGGCACCGCCGGTTTCCGGTGCGTAGTCCGCGGCGTACACGCGCGCCGGCGCCGGCGGCGGTTCGAGCAGCGCGCGCAGGCGCTGCGGGAAATCCGGTTCCAGCAGCTGCGGCATCGACGCCGGCAGCAGCGGGCGCGTCAGCCGCAGCATGCGTCCGCGGCCAAAGGCGCCGCCCTCGACCAGTGGCGCACCGTCCGCGTCGCGCCAGAGCGCCTGCAGTGCGGACTCGGGCTCGAGTTCGACGTCGGAATCCAGCAGCGCCACGCCGCCGGCTTCCATCCAGTGTCGTACCGTGTCCGGCAGCGGCCCCGGTACCAGCCAGACCAGATACTGCGCATCCGCCGGCAGCGGCACCGTTGCGGACGCCGTGTCGACGAGATCCCCGATGTCGGTGGCGGTGTCCGCGTCGGCATCGGCATCGCTCTCGTCATCGGCAGGCTGCCATGCCTGTGCGGCGGCATGCAGGTAGCGCAGCGCAGGAGCACGGTCCCCGGCATGGCGAACCACGAGGGCCGGTGGCGCGTCGGTCGGCGTCTCGCGCACCGGCATCGCGCCCGGGAGCACGCGCCAGTCGACTGCGCGCGACAGCAACGGCAGGCCGCCGTCGGCGCCGTCGAGCCGTTCGGGAACGTAGACCGTCAGCGCGGCGGCGGCGGGCAGTTCGGCATCGAGTTGCCGCAGCAGGCTGGCCAACGGCAACGGGTCTTGCGGCGCCGGTTGCGACAGCGATGGAAAGCCCGGCGCCAGCCAGTGCAGTTCGCGGCGCGCGTCGTCGACCGCCTCGCCGACCTGCGCGGGATCGATCCCCGGCGCTACCGCGACCCACGATGTTTCGGCGCGCTCGCCGAACAGCAACGGGCGCGCCAGCCACAACGCCAGCAGCGCCAGCAGCAGCAGGCGCACCAGCAGCAGCGGCCATTCGTCGAAGCGGATGCGATGCCGCGGCCTTGGCTTGTGACGCAGCCAACGCAACGCGGCGAACGGCGTCGGCCGCTGTTCGCTGCGGCGCGCCAGGTGGATCGCCAGCGGCAGCAACAGCGCCGTCAGCGCGGCCAGCGCGGCGGGCAGCAGCAGGCCGAAACTCATGCGCGCTCCGGAGCGTGCGTGTCGCCGAACAGCCGCCGCAACGGCTCGTCGAGCGGCCGGTCGAGCACGTAACCGGCATGGCGGATCCCGGCGGCGTCGAAGCGCGCCTGCAGCGCACGGCGCGCCGCGCCGAAGCGTTCCAGGAACTCGTCGCGCAACGCGGCGCCGTCGCCCAGCAGTTCCTCGCCGGTTTCCGGATCACGGAAACGACGACCGTCGCGGAACGGGAAGTCACGCTCCTCCACGGTGAGCAACTGGACCGCCAGCACCTCGCGCCGCGCCGCCGCCAGGCGCTCGGCCAGGGCGATGCAGTCCTCGTCGAAGCAGTCGCTCAACAGGACCACCAGGTCGTCGGCGCCGACGCGCTCCCACAACGGCGCCAGCGGCCGCTCGCCCGGGAACACGCCTTCGGCACGCAGGTCGTGCAGCGCCAGCAGCAGACGGTCGCGCTGGCGCGGTCCGGCACCGGGCGCCACCAGTTGCAGGCCGGCCTCGCGCAGCGCCACCAGCCCGCAGCGGTCGCCCTGCGCCATCGCCACCTCGGCGATGCAGGCGGCCAGCGCCTTGCCCGCGCCCAGCCGCAACCAGTCCGGACGCGCGGCGTCGGCCTGGCCCATCGACGCGCTGGCGTCGAGCAGCACCCAGACCGTCAGCGGACTCTCGCGCTCGGCCTCGCGCACGAAGAAGCGGTCGCTACGCGCGTACAGCTTCCAGTCGATCTGCCGCGGCTCGTCGCCCGGCTCGTAGGCACGGTACTGCGCGAACTCCAGCCCGGCGCCGCGGCTGCGGCTGTGGTGCAGGCCGATGCCGCGCCGGCCGGCGGCGCGGCGCGACATGATCCGCAGCGCCCGCAGCCGGGCGCGTACCTGGGGTGGAACCGGGTCGTACACGACGGCCTCCGACGGCTCAGGCGTCGAACGGCACGTCGCGCAACAGCGCGTCGATCACCTCATCGGCGCCGGTCTGCTCCGCCTCGGCCGCGAACGACAGCAGCAGGCGGTGGCGCATCACCGGCGCCGCCAGCGCGGCGACGTCGTCGCGATTCGCCGCCAGCCGGCCGTGCAGCAGCGCGCGTGCCTTGGCCGAGAGCACCAGCGACTGCCCGGCGCGCGGGCCGGCGCCCCAGCGCACGAACTTGCGCACCGATTCCGGGGCACCCTCGCCCGGGCGACTGGCGCGCACCAGCCGCGTGATCCAGGCCAGCAGGTCGTCGCCCACGTGCACCTCGCGCACCAGCGCCTGCAGCGCCAGCACCTGCGCGGCATCCATCACCTGCGGCACCTGCGCGGCGTGCGCGCCGGTGGTCTGCACCAGGATCGCGCGCTCCTCGGCCTCGTTCGGATAGTCGACGCGGACCTGCAGCAGGAAGCGGTCGAGCTGCGCCTCGGGCAGCGGATAGGTACCGGCCTGCTCGATCGGATTCTGCGTGGCCAGCACGAAGAACGGCGCCGGCAGCACATGGGTGACGCCGGCGTAGCTGACGGTGCGCTCCTGCATCGCCTCCAGCAGCGCGGCCTGGGTCTTGGGCGGCGTGCGGTTGAGCTCGTCGGCGAGCAGCAGGTTGGTGAACACCGGCCCCTGCTGGAAGCGGAAATGCCGGTGTCCGGTACCGTGGTCCTCCTCCAGCAGCTCGGTGCCGAGAATGTCGCTGGGCATCAGGTCGGGCGTGAACTGCACTCGCCGGAACTGCAGCTCCAGCGCCTGGCCGAGCGTGCGCACCAGCAGCGTCTTGCCCAGGCCGGGCACGCCCTCGAGCAGGCAGTGGCCGCCGGCGAGCAGGCCGATCAGCAGCTGCTCGATCACGTCGGCCTGGCCGACCACGGCCTGCGCGATCGCCTCGCGCAGGGTGCCGAGGCGGGCGATGTGCTGCTGGATGTCGGATTCGGAAACGGTGTCGGTCATGGAGGAACCCGTGAAATCGGAAGAAGAGAAACCGCCGTGCAACCGCCGTAGAGCCGAGCTTGCTCGGCTGCACCGGCTCCGGAGCCCCGTAGAGCCGAGCTTGCTCGGCTGCACCGGCTCCGGAGCCTGGAGCAGCGGAGCAAGCTCCGCTCTACGGGATCGGAACGGTCACGCGGTCAACGCGTACATGACGATGTTGACCGCGAACTTGGTGTTGTCCTCGGCCAGGAAGCGCTTGTTGCGCCAGTCGTAGTCCCATTCGCAGCCGTAGTCCTTGTTGCTGTACAGCACGCCGAGGCGGCCGTCGATCGCGATCCCATTCAGGTAATCGTGCACCAGGTCGTCACCCCAGCCGTTGAGCTCGAAGCCGGTGGCCGGCGGCCCGTCTGGAAAACGGAAGAAGCTGCGGTACAGCGCATGGTCGTTGGACAGCTTGCGCAGCGCGCGCGGGCCGAAGATCGCCGCCATCTGCGTTTCGAACGACTTCGCGAACAGGCCGTCGATGTCGTGGTTGCAGTCGTCGGCGAAGACGAAGCCGCCGTTGCGCACATAGCGCTCGAAATTGCGACGCTCGGCCGGATTGAACTCGACCAGCTTGTGTCCGGCCAGGTAACAGAACGGTTCGGCGAGCATCGCCGGGTCGGACAGATCGATCACCCGCTCCTCGGGATCGACGCGCAGGTTGGTGTAGTCGATCAGCGCGGTGATGATGTTGGACGGCATGCGCGCGTCCACGTCCCAGTCGCCGGAGTCGTAGCGCAGGCGGGTGAAGCGGAAGTCGTAGCCAGCGGCGGCGCGCAGCGGATACGGCAGCAACGCGGCGCCGGCCGCGCCCAGCATCAGCCGGACGAATTCCGCGCGAGTCATGTCGTAGGAACGAGTGAAGAGGAACGAGAAACGAGTGAAAGCGGAGGACGGCGCGAATATGCGTCGTCGCATGCCTTTACTCGTTTCTCGTTCCTCTCCACTCGTTCCTCGCCCTTACACCGCGTCGGACAGCGAGGTGAAGGTGAAGTCGCGCAGCTTCATCGCCGGCAGCAGCATCACGAAATCGGACTCGTCGCCGGCCACGCGTACCGGCCGGCCCAGCTCCTCGATGTTGTTGAGCATGATCACCGGCGATTCGTTGAAGCGGAAGTTCTTCACCGGGTACTTCAGCTCGCCGTTCTCGATGTAGAAGGTGCCGTCGCGGGTCAGCCCGGTCAGCAGCACCGTCTGCGGATCGACCATGCGGATGTACCAGGTGCGGGTGACCAGGATGCCGCGGTCGGTGCCGGCGATCAGCTCGGCGGTGGACTTGTCGCCGCCGGCCATCAACAGGTTGCCGGGGCGACCGACCGCGCGCTTGCCTTGCTCCTTGGCCCAGAAGCGCGAATAGTCCAGCGCCGCGACCTTGCCGTTCTCGATGATCGTCATCTTCTCGCGCGGCATGCCTTCCTCGTCCCACGGCAGCACCGCGGCGTCCGGGTCCCAGGGATCGGCGGAGATGTTGACGCGCGGATCGTAGACCTGTTCGCCGAGCTTGTTGCCGCCGCCCTTCTTCGACAGGAAGCTGCGGCCCTCGTCGGCGGTGCGCGCATCGAAGAAGCGCATCATGAACGACACCAGGCCCGCGGCCGCGGCCGGCTCCAGGATCACCGTGTACTTGCCCGGCTCCAGCGCCTTGGCATCGGCCGATTCGCTGGCCTTGCGCATGGCGACGCGGATGTCGCGACCGGCGTCGAAGTCGCTGGCGTCCTTGAGGTTGCGCCCGACCCAGCCCGAGCCGCGCCCGTCCTCGGTGCGCACGGTGCAGGTGTAGTTGAAATTGGTGCCCGTCTGGTAGCCGAAATTGCCGTTGCTGTTGGCGAAGGCGACGAAGCTCTGGCCGTCGTTGAGGAAGCCCGCGGCGATCAGGTCTTCGGCGCGGCAGGGACCGATCGAGTCGGCCGCCACCTGCGCGCGGAACTCCGGCGTGATCGCGGCGGTGGACTCGCTGAACGTCGGGCTGGGCTTGTATTCCTGCTTGCCGATCGCCGGCATGAACTCAGGATTCTCCGGCGCCAGCCGCGCCAGGTCCTCGGCGCGCCGCACCACGCGCTCGAGCGCGGCGTCGTCGAACTCGTTGACCGTGGCGGTGCCGACGCGCCTGCCGAACGCCACCTGCACGCTCAGCTCGGCGTCGTTGACGATGCCGCTGGTGGAGACGTTGTTGAGCGCGAAACGGATGTTGCCGGCGATCGAGCCGTTCAGCGTGGCGGTGCACTCGTCGGCTTCGGACAGGGCGATCACCTTGTCGAGGATGGCCTTGGCTTGCTCTTCGGTGAAGATGGTCATGGTCTGCAATTCTCCTGGACGCCGGTCAGCCGAGCGAGCGGGCGGTGTTGATCACGTTGATGCCATTGAAACGCGCCGTGGCCGAGCCGTGCGAGACCGCCGACACCTGGCTGGGCTGGCCCTTGCCGTCGAAGAACGAACCGCCGAGACGGTAGTCGCTCTCGTCGCAGATCGCCGCGCAGGCGTTCCAGAACTCCGGCGTGCGGATCTGATAGGCCACGTCCTCGATCATCCCGGCGATCTCGCCGTTCTTGATCTCGTAGAACAGCTGCCCGCCGAACTGGGCGTTGTAGCGCTGCTGGTCGATCGAGAACGAACCGTCGCCGACGATGTAGATGCCGTTCTCGACGTCCTTGATCATGTCGGCAACGCTCAGCTTGTCCTTGCCCGGCACCAGCGACACGTTGGGCATGCGCTGGAACTGTACGCTCGACCACGAGTCGGCGTAGCAGCAGCCGTCGGACTCGGTCTTGCCGAGGATGTGCGCCTGGTCGCGGACGGTCTGGTAGTCGACCAGCTTGCCGCCGGCGATCAGGTCCCAGCGCTTGGTCTTGACGCCTTCGTCGTCGTAGCCGACCGCGCCCAGGCTGCCGGGCTGCACCTTGTCGGCGAACACGGTGACGATGTCGCTCCCGTACTGGAAGCGCTGCTCGCGCTTGTCCAGGGTCGCAAAGCTGGTGCCGGCGTAGTTGGCCTCGTAGCCGAGCACGCGGTCGAGTTCCAGCGGATGGCCGATGGACTCGTGGATGGTCAGCCAGGTATGCGACGGGTCGAGCACCAGGTCGTACTTGCCCGGCTTCACCGACGGTGCCTTCACCTTCTCCTGCGCCTGTTTTGCGGCGGCGATGGCGTCCTCGCGCATGTCATAGGACATGCCGTAGCTGATCACGCCGTTGGGCAGGATCGCCTTGCCCGACGCGGCGCCGTCCAGGTATTCATAGCCCATGCCCATCGGCGCCGACAGGCCGTCGCGGGTGCGGAACTTGCCGCTTTCCTTGTCGATCGCGGTCACTGTCATCGGCGCCCAGATGCGGTGCACGTCCTGGTCGATGTAGGAGCCGTCGGTGCTGGCGAAGTACTTCTGTTCGTTGACCAGGAACAGCATCGAGTTGACGAAGCTGGCGCCGGCCTCCATCGCCGCGGCGTTGACGCCGAGTAGCAGGTCGACCTTCTCCTTGACCGGCACTTCCATCGAATTCTTCCGGATCGGCGTGCGCCACGACACCTCGCCCACCCCCGTGACCGGCGCCAGCTGCACCGGCTCGGTCTGGATCTTGGCGTTGGCCTTGGCGATTGCCGTCGCCTGCCGCGCGGCCTGCGCCACGCCTGCCTCGGTCAGCGTGTTGGTGGCGGCGAAGCCCCAGGCGCCGTCGGCGATCACGCGCACGCCGACGCCGGTGGACTCGGTGTTGATCACGTTCTGCACCTTGTCCTCGCGCGTCATCACGAACTGGCGCAGATAGCGGCCGATGCGTACGTCGCAGTAGCCGGCGCCATCGCCGGTGGCCGTATTCAGCGCGGCATCGGCCAGGCGCTTCTTCAGCGCCGGGTCGATCGTCGACTGCAGTTGTTCGGCGGCGATGACCTTGCCGAAGAAGGACGGCACCATCAGGCCGCCCAGACCGAGGCCGCTCAGGGCCAGGAAGTCACGTCGTTGCAAGACAGCTCTCCCGAAGTAGTGCCCGCGACGCGACAGCGGCCGGGGCGGGATGGATTGCGGACGCACGCGCGACAGTCCGTCGGCATACCCGTCGATTCTTGCCGCAGCCCGGCGGAGCGTCAAATGACTTTTGGCATAGGAGCCGGGATTGGGGACTCGGGATTGGCGGCACTGCCGCGCCAAGCAGCCATTTCCGCCGCAGTGAAGAATGGGCCGTCGCCACGGGCGGTGTCAGTGAATAGCCGGCATCTCGAGCCAACGGGTGAGGTGTTGGTCCATCGGGCTTGGCTATTCACTGACACCGCCCGTGGCGACGGGCCTGGTCTCGTCGCAACGAAGAAGTCTGCCTGGCGCGGCATCGCGCGCATGGCACGCTCCTACGGAAAGCGGATCCCGTGGCAAGAGCCGGCGTCTCAGCCCAGGCTGCGCGCGGTGTTTATCACGTTGATGCCGTCGAAGCGGGCGGTGGCCGAACCGTGCGACACCGCCGAGACCTGCCCCGGCTGCCCCTTGCCGTCGAAGAACGAACCGCCGAGGCGGAAGTCGCGCTTGTCGCAGATCGCCGAGCACGCGCCCCAGAATTCCGGCGTGCGGATCTGGTAGGCCACGTCCTCGATCATCCCGGCGATCTCGCCGTCCTTGATCTCGTAGTACAGCTGCCCGCCGAACTGCGCGTTGTAGCGCTGCTGGTCGATCGAGTACGAACCGCGGCCGTGGATGTAGATGCCGCGCTCGACGCCCTTGATCATGTCGGCGACGCTCAGCGCCTCCCTGCCCGGCGCCAGCGAGACGTTGGGCATGCGCTGGAACTGCACGCTCGACCACGAGTCCGCATAGCTGCAGCCGTCGGAGGCATCCTTGCCGAGGATGTGCGCCTGGTCGCGCGTGGCCTGATAGTCGACCAGCACGCCCTCGCGCACCAGATCCCAACGCTTGGTCCTGACGCCCTCGTCATCGAAACCAACCGCGCCCAGGCTGCCCGGCTGCACCTTGTCGGCGAAGAAATTGACGATGTCGCTGCCGTACTGGAACCGCTGCTCGCGCTTGTCCAGGGTGGCGAAGCTGGTGCCGGCGTAGTTGGCCTCGTAGCCGAGCACGCGATCGAGCTCCAGCGGGTGGCCGACGTTCTCGTGGATGGTCAGGAACAGGTTGGACGGGTCCAGCACCAGGTCGTACTTGCCCGGCTTCACCGACGGCGCCTTCAGCTTCTCCCGCGCCTGCCTTGCCGCGGCGATCGCGTCCTCGCGCATGTCGTACGCAGTGGTGTAGGCGACCACCCCGCCCGGCAGTTCGATGCGGCCGGCGGGATCGGCGTCGAGATACTCGAAGCCCAGCCCCATCGGCGGCGCCAGCCCGTCACGGGTGCGGAACTTGCCGCTTTCCTTGTCGATCGCGGTGACCGTGAACGGCGCCCAGATGCGGTGCACGTCCTGGTCGATGTAGGAGCCGTCGGTGCTGGCGAAATACTTCTGCTCGTTGACCAGGAACATCCGCGAAGCGACGAAGTCCGCGCCGGCGTTCATTGCCGCGGCGTTGACGCCGAGCAGCAGGTCGACCTTCTCCTCGACCGGCACTTCCATCGAATTCTTCCGGATCGGCGTGCGCCACGACACCTCGCCCACCCCCGTGACCGGCGCCAGCTGCACCGGCTCGGTCTGGATCTTGCCGTTTGCCTTGGCGACCGAAGCGGCCTGCCGCGCCGCCTGCGCCACGCCGGCCTCGGTAAGCGTGTTGGTGGCGGCGAAGCCCCAGGCGCCGTCGGCGATCACGCGGATGCCGACGCCGGTGGATTCGGTGTTGATCACGTTCTCCACCTTGTCCTCGCGCGTCATCAGCGACTGCTGCAGGTAGCGGCCGATGCGCACGTCGCAGTAGCCGGCGCCGGCACCCGTGGCGGCCTCAAGCGCGGCATCGGCCAGGCGCTTCTTGAAGGCGACATCGAGCGTGGACTGCAACTGCTCGGCGGCGATGACGCGACCGAAGGGCGGCAACGCAAGGCCGCCGAGGCCCAGCCCGCCGAGAATCAGGAAGTCGCGACGATGCAAGGCGGTTCTCCGGAGAATTCGGGCGCGACGCAGCGCGCGACACGCGATGGATGCAGGGAACGGCGCCCGCGGGGCGTCCGCCGCATTCTTGCCGCGGCACCGGCGTGCGTCAAACGCCCCGCCGCCCGCGGCACATGCATGGGCGCGCCGCCGCGACTATCCTGCGCGGATCGTTCACAGCGGAACCCGCCCATGCGCCATAGCCTGCTCGCCCTCGCCCTGCTCGCCGCCCTGTCCGCCTGCCAGCGCTCCGAGGCGCCGGCCACGCCGGCCACGCAGGAACCGGCCGGCACCACCGCAGCCGACGAAGCCGCCGACGCCGCGTTCACCCAGCTCTCGCAGCGCGCCCTGGACGAATGGTTCGAACTCTCGCCGGTCTCCGCCACCCAGATCGGCGAGCACCGCTACGACGGCGAACTCGACGACATGAGCGCCGAGGGCCGCCAGCGCGCGCTCGACGCGGCCAAGCGGCTGCTGTCCGACCTCGACGCGATCGACGTCACGCGCCTGTCGCGTGAGAACCAGGTCGACGCCGCGATCCTGCGCAACCAGCTGCAATCGGAGATCTGGAACGCCGAGACGCTGCAGTCCTGGGCTTGGGATCCGCAGGTCTACAACAGCCTGGCCGGCGGCGCCATCTACGGCCTGATGGCGCGCGAGTTCGCGCCGCTGCCCGAAAGGCTGCGCTCGGCGACCGCGCGCATGGAGAAGCTGCCGGTGCTGTTCGCCCAGGCACGCGACAACCTCGACCCGGCGCGGGTGCCGAAGATCCACGCCGAGACCGTCGCCCGCCAGAACCCGGGCCTCCTCACCCTGGTCGACGAATTCATCACGCCCAACGTCGACACGCTCGAAGGCGAGGAGCGCGAACGCCTGGAGGCGGCGATCGATACGCTGCGCGCAGCCGTCGCCGAACACCAGGCCTGGCTCGACGACACCCTGGTGCCCGGCGCCGCCGGCGATTTCCGCATCGGCGCCGAGCTGTACGACCAGAAGCTGCGCTATTCGCTCAACTCCGAACTCTCGCGCGAGGAGATCCGCCAGCGCGCCGAGGCCGAGCTGGCGCGCGTACGTGACGAGATGTACGGCATCGCCCAGACCGTGCTCGAGGACGCACCGGACGCGCCGGAACTGCCGGCCGAACCCGACGACGACCAGCGCCAGGCCGCGATCGAGGCCGCGCTGGAACTCGCCTACGCCGAGCGGCCGGCCCGCGACGCGGTGGTCGATTTCGCCAAGCAGACGCTGGCGCAGGCGACCGAGTTCACCCGCGAACACGACCTGGTGACGGTGCCCGACGACCCGGTGCAGGTGATCCTGATGCCGGAGTTCCAGCGCGGCGTGGCCGTCGCCTACTGCGACTCGCCCGGCCCGCTCGACAAGGGCCTGGACACCTACTACGCGATCTCGCCGATCCCCGACGACTGGACCGACGAACAGGCCGACTCGTTCCTGCGCGAATACAACGACCGCATGATCCACCTGCTGTCGATCCACGAGGGCGTGCCGGGTCACTACCTGGAGGGCGCACATTCGGTGCAGCAACCCTCCACCCTGCGCGCGGTGCTGCGCTCGGGGCCGTTCGCGGAAGGCTGGGCGGTCTACACCGAGGACGTCATGGCCAGGGCCGGCTACCTCGACAACGACCCGCTGTTCCGCCTGGTGCAGCTGAAGTTCTACCTGCGCGCGGTGGCCAACGCGATCCTCGATCAGGGCGTGCACGTCGACGGCTGGAACCGCGAGCGGGCGATGGATCTGATGGTACGCACCACCTTCCAGCAGGAGCGCGAGGCCGCCGGCAAGTGGGTGCGTGCACAGCTGACCTCGGCGCAGCTGCCGACCTACTTCGCCGGCGTGCAGGAGCATTTCGACATGCGCGAGGCGGTGGAAGCCGAGCGCGCCGAGGATTTCGACCTCAAGGCCTACCACGACGAAGTGCTGTCCTACGGCGCTCCGCCGGTGCGCTTCGTGCGCCAGCTGATGCTGGACGAACCGATCCGCTGACGCGTCGCCGGCTCCCGACCCTGTGGAGCGAGGTGAACTCCCCCCTTTGAAAAAGGGGGGCCGGGGGGATTTGCTGTTGCTCTGGCCAGGCGAGGCGCACCGCAAATCCCTTCAGCGCCATCCGTCGAAGCCCGCGCGCCGCGGCTGGCAGGTCCGCGGAGTCGCGACTTCCATCGCTCCCACAAGCGGAACGCCCCCCGTCAGTCTCCACCAAGACGGCTGCCGGCCAAGCCCCGCTGACATCGGCATACCCTCGCCAGGCGACACTATTTACCCCCGTCCATGCACACTAGGGCCATGACCTTCGACCAGGCCCTGTTCCTCCTCATCCTCGCCGGCGGCCTGTACCTGTTCATCAGCGAGCGGTTGCGGGTGGACGTGACCGCCATGCTGATCCTGCTGGCGCTGGTGCTGACCGGCGTGCTGGACGGCCGCCAGGCGCTGACCGGATTCGCCAGCGACCCGGCGATCATCGTCGCCGCGGTGTTCGTGATCTCCGGCGGCATGGCCGCCACCGGCATCACCGAGCGCATCGGCCAGTGGATCGGGCACGCCGCCGGCTCGAGCGAGAGCCGCGCGGTCGCGGTGGTGATGCCGACGGTGGCGGCGCTGTCGTCGTTCACGCACCACGTGATGGTCACGGCGATGATGCTGCCGATCCTCAACCGCTTCGCGCGGTCGAAGAACATGTCGGTCTCGCGCCTGCTGATGCCGATGTCGTTCGCCGCCTCGCTCGGCACCACGCTCACCCTGGTCAGCGCTCCGGCCTTCCTGCTGGCCAGCAACCTGATCGAGCGCAACACCGGCGAGGGACTGGGCATCTTCTCGATCACCCCGATCGGCATCGCGCTGGTCGCGGTGGGCGTAGCCTACATGCTGGCCGCCCGCTGGCTGCTGCCCCGCCACGCCGGCGAGTCCGACGACGGCGGCTACCTGCGCCTGGACCGCTACCGCACCGAACTTCTGATCGTCGAAGGCTCGCGCTGGAGCACACGCCCGCTGGCCGACCTGCAGAAGGCGCTCGGCGACCGCTTCCGGCTGCTCGGCTGGCTGCGCGACGGCACCGTGCGCGACGACCTCAAGGACACTAGCGTGCTGCTGAGCGGCGACATCCTGCTGGTCGAGGCCTCGGCCGATGCGCTCGCCTCGCTGCACGACGACCCCGGTCTCGACCTGTACGCGCTGGCGCGCCACGGCGCCGCCGCGACCGCAACGGCCACCGGCGGCAGCGACGCGCAGCTGGTGCAGGCGTTGATCGCGCCGGGCTCGGAGTTCATCGGGCACTCGGTGCGCGAACTCGACTTCTCGCGCCGCTTCAAGGCGGTGATCGCCGGGCTGTGGCGGCGCGACGAACAGCCGACCGGGCGCCTGGCCGACGCGCGCCTGCGCGAGGGCGACCTGCTGGTGCTGTGGGGCCGCTCCAGCCACTTCGCCGAACTGGCCGCGCACCACGGCTTCCTGATGCTGGTGCCGTTCGCCGGCGAGGCCAAGCGTCGCGTGCGCGCGCCGCTGGCGCTGGCGGTGCTGGCCGGCACCGTGATCGCCGCCGGCACCGAATGGCTGGAGGCGCCGCTGGCGTTCCTGCTGGGCGCCGTGGCCATGGTGGCCACGCGCTGCGTCGACATCAACCAGGCCTACCGCGAGATCGACGTGCGCATCTTCGTGATGATCGCCGGCGTGATCCCGCTCGGCATCGCCATGGAACAGACCGGCACCGCCGACCTGTTCGCCCGGCACCTGTTCGGCGTGGTCGAGCACTGGCCGCCGCTCGGCGTGCTGCTGGTGATGTTCACCATGGCCGGCCTGCTCACGCAAATCCTCTCCGATGCCGCGACCACCGTGCTGCTGGGGCCGATCGCCGTGTCGCTCGCCGACGCGCTCGGGCTGTCGCCGATCCCGTTCGTAGTCTGCACCGCGCTCGGCGCGGTGGCCGCGTTCCTCACCCCGATCGGGCACCACGGCAACCTGCTGGTGCTCGGTCCCGGCCAGTACCGCTTCAACGACTTCCTGCGCATCGGCCTGCCATTGACGGTGGTGATCGCCCTGGTCAGCGCCTGGATGGCGCGCTGGCTGTGGCTGGACGGGCCGTTCTGGCCGTTCTGAGCGCGGTGGACGACGCCGTTCGGTCATCCTGCATTTGTGGACGCAACGGGAAGGCGGCATCCCGCTTTCGTGGGAGTGGCGGCGGCATGCCGCCGCCGGGCAGTCACTGGTTCGGTTGTCACGCCATCACCGCCTAATCCACCTGCACGGGGTCGCGACTTCCGTCGCTCCCACAGGAGAACGCATGCCCACTTTTGTGGGAGCGACGGAAGTCGCGACTGGCATCGCCGGGGAATACGCAGGCTAGTCGAGCCACATAGGGTGAGCCCCGGCCCACCGTCGCCATGTCACCAATTGTGATGGCGTCGGGCGCACCCCTACGGGTCGTGGAGGAGGTGGTGGGCTGAAGCCCACCCTATGCGCTGCGCTCGCCGTTCTCGACCCCTGTCTCCGGCGCAGCAGACGAGTCCTGTGCAGCCCGATGGCGCCCGGAGACGCCGTCCCCGTAGCCGGAGATGAAGTCGCCGGCGGTCCCCACCAGGAGCAACAGAACTGCCGCCGCCGCGAGCACGTTGCGATTCGTCTTGCGATATCCGATGACGAGCAAAACGGCACCTGCAATGAACAATCCGATATCCAGCGCATACATGTGCGGTCTCCTTGGGATTGGCCTGTCGTGAAACTCAAGAATGCGCGACGTGCCGATGAGGACAGCGGCGGCGTTGCAGCATGCACGCCCATGCTAATCGAGGTGGGCGCGCAGCGCTGCCGCATACGCATCCCGCACGTCCTTGCCCGGCGCCACAGGCGCATGCGGATAGGCACGCAGGAGGCCATCGTCCGGCAGTCGCGGGTGCACATGGACATGCAGATGCGGGACTTCCTGGAAAGCCGCCTCGCCGATGGAGTGCCAGATGCTCAGGCCCTCGTTGGGGAATGCGGACCCGATCGCCCGGGCGACCCGTGAAACCATCGCCATCAACGCCGCGCCCGTCGCGACGTCGAGCTCCCGCACGTCATGCAGATGCCGCCGCGGAACGACCAGCGTGTGACCGGGATGGAACTGCCGAAGGTCGACGAACGCCATCACCAGCGCGTCCTCGCAGACGATGCTGGCCGGCGCCCTGCCCTGCACGATTTCGCAAAAGACGCATTCGTCGTCCACTGATCTCTCCAGGCGAGCACTGCATCGAATCGATCGAGCCGCGAGGTGGTCGAATCTTCAGGCCTTGCCTGCTCGGCGCGGTCGGCGACTCATGCCTCAGGTGCAACGCGAACGATCACTACCGCGCGCGCTGGGTCGCAAGCGCCTTTTCGATCTTCCGGTCGGTCTTGTACTGGCTCAGCGCATAGACGGACCAGATGGCTGCCGGCAGCCAACCGATGATCGTGATCTGGAGGATCAAACAGATGATCCCGGCGAATGGCCGGCCGATGGTAAAGAACTGGAGCCAGGGCAGGAGGATCGCAAGCAGCAGTCGCATGGAGGCTTCCCTTTTTGCTGCACTTTATAAGGTGGACGCCCGCGAATCCAGAAGACTCCCCGGAAAGCATCTAACCATCAGGCACAGTCCTTTCGGAAACCGCCGGCCGAGCTCACAGGTTGAAGAGCTCACCTTTCAATGCGTCCCGCGAGGATGCCACGTCGAGCGCACCGAAGCGCGAGTCGCCATGTTGCACGCCGTCCGGGCAATTCCGCCTGGACGGCGCAGTGCTCAGCTCAGTGCTCGTGCGCGCCCTGCCACAGCTCGGGATCGTGCCACCAATGCTCGTCGTCGTGCCGCGACGCCGCATGCGTCGCCGCCGGCGCCGCCGAATCCGCAGCCGCAGCCCGCCGCGCCTCCGCGGAAGCGAACGGCGCCATCAGCTCCTCGATTCCGTACATTCTTCCGTTCTTCATCACCGCCTGCACGTTCGCCAGGTCGGCGATGTCCTGCAGCGGATCGCCGGCGACGAACACCAGGTCGGCGAGCTTGCCGCGCTCGACGCTGCCGAGGCTGTCGGCCACGCCGAATTCCTGCGCCGGCCGCAGGGTCGCGCTCTGCAGCGCCTGCCACGGCGCCATGCCGTACTTCACCTGCGCGCGCAGGTTGAGGTGCAGCGCCACGGCCGGGTTGTCGAGCGGCGAATCGGTGCCGGCCAGCACGCTGCCGCCGCCGTTCACGACCGCCGCCAGCGTCTCCTCCTCGCGGCGCAGCCGCTCGAGGCTGATGGTCTGGTCGGTGCCGACCGCCAGATCGCGCTTGGCGCGCAGCGCCGCCTGCTCCCACGGCGGATTCAATGCGAGCAGCCGCGGATCGTCGACCATCTCCGGATCCTCGGCGTACAGCGACGGATTGAACGTGGTCGAGATCACGAACATCCCGGACCCGGCCAGCAGGTCCACCACGTCGCCGTAGGTGGCGCCGGTCAGCGAGCGCGTGTAGGCGAAGCCCAGGCGCGAGGTGGCGCTCAGGTGGGTCATGCCGTCCATGTTGAAGGCCAGTCCGGGCAGCATGTAGTGCGATGCCGCCCACACGCCCATCTGCTGGTGCGCGAATTCCGCCGACAGCGCCTGGTCCTCGTGCGGCAGGCGGACGTAGGTCTTGAGCATGTCGTAGTCGAGCGCATCGGCGCGCTGCAGCTCGCGCGCGAGCTGGCGGTCGCCTCCGGTCACCGGACGCATGAAGTTGTAGTAGATGCGCTCGCCGTCGATCGCCTCGCCGCTGGCGAAGAAACGCGGACCGACCCGCTGCCCCGAGGCGTAGGCCTCGCGCGTCTCCACCGCGCGATAGGCCGGATCGCCGACCGACTGCATCGACGTCACCCCGTAGGCCAGCCACAGCCGGCCCAGCCGCGCACCGAAGAACTTGCCGCTGATCCACTCGTGGGTATGCGACTCCCACAGCCCGGGCAGCACCGTGTACTGCGATGCATCGACGAATTCGGTGCCGTGGCCCTGGCCGGCGGCATGCGCGACGTCTCGGTGCGGCCGCACGTGCACGATACGGTTGTTCACCACCGTGATGTCGACGTTGGTCTGCACCTGCGGGCCGCGCCCGTCCCACAAGCGCCCGGCGTGGATGATCGTCCTGCCGGCGGTCCGCTCCTGCTGCCAGTCCAGCCGCAGCGGCACGTGCCCGGGCCGGCCGCCGTCGCGCGAGACCATGCGCAACCGGCCATTGGACAGGTACAGCAGCTTCTGCGAATCGCCGCTCCAGGTCGGCGCATCGGTCACCTCGGTGGTCAGCTGCCGCGCCGGCCCGGCGGGATAGCCGTCGCCGTCGACCGGCATGGTCCATAGCGCGCTTTCCATGACGAAGGCGAGCGCGCTGCCGTCGGGCGAATACACCGGCCCGTCCTCGCCGCGCGTGCTCAGCGACTTGAACGGCGCCGGCTCCCAGTACCGCAGCTCGCCGCTGGCAACATCGGCGGTCAGGATCTGGCTGGTGCCCTCGCGGAAGCGGCGTGAGTACGGCTTGAGCGCGGCGATCGACACCGTGTTGCCGCTCGACGACCAGCTCGGCTTGCCGGGCGCGAACAGCGACGGGATCAGCGGCGTCACGTTGCCGGTCGACAGCGCGACGATCTGCGTCGCGCCGGTCTCGTCCTGGAAGGCGATGCGGTTGCCGTCCGGCGACCAGGCCGCGGACACCTCGGCGCCCGGCAGCGACGTGATGCGCTGTTCGTCGCCGGTCGACAGGTCGTGGACGTACAGGTCCTGCGTGCCGGCCTTGTCCGAGGAATACGCGATGCGCCCGCCGTCCGGCGACCAGGCCGGATCGGCCTTGTAATAGCTGTCGTCGGTCAGCGCGCGCGGCTTGCCGCCGATCCTCGCCACCCAGACCTGGTTGAGCGCCTGGAACGTCAGCTGGGTGCCATCCGGCGACAGCGCCGGTCCCACGATGCCCTTCGCCTGGCGGCGCGCAGGGGAATCGAAGACGGAACGCTTGCGCGGATAGTCCGGGCGCTCGAAACGGATATCGGCCTCGAACGGGACCCGCGCGCCGCCGCTGCCGTCCGCGCGCACGGTGCGGATTCCGCCGTCGCCGGTGTACAGCAGCGTGTCCGCGGATAGCCAGCGGGCCGGGAAAGGAAACACGTCGGTGGCCTCGCCGACCGGCTGACCGGCCACCATCAGCCGGCTGACGTTGTTCTGCAGCTGCACGTAGGCCAGCGTGGCGCCGTCCGGCGACCACGACGGTGCGAACAGCTGCGCCCCCTCCGGCGCGATGACCAGCGTCGAGCGCTCGCCGGTCGCCAGCGTCACCGCCTCGATCTTCGTGCCGCGGGCGCTGGTGCCGCTGACGAACGCCAGCCGCGTGCCGTCGGGCGACCACGCCGGCTCGAACTCCTCGATCGTGTCGTCGTCGGTGATGCGGACCGGCTCGCCGCTGTCGCGGTCGACCGTCCAGATGTCGTAGCTGCCGGCGAACGCGCGGTCGGACGCGAACGCGATCGTGCCGCCGTCCGGGGAGAAGCGCGGGTCGCGATGGTCGCCGGGGCCGCTGGTCAGGCGCTGCAGCCCTTCGCCATCCGAACGGACGGTCCAGATGTTGAAATTGCCGTCCCGGAATGCCTGGAACGCGATCAGGTCCTGCGTCGGCGACCAGTCCGGCCGCGCCGGCTCCAGCAGACTGTCGGTGATGCGTTCCGCCTTGCCTCCGCTTGCCGGCAGGCGCCACAGCACGCCCTGCAGATCCATGACGATCGCCTGCCCGTCCGGCGACACCGTCGCCGCGAGATTAGTGCCTTCGTCGACCGTGACGACCTGCGATGATCCATCGTGGGCGGCCGGGTCGTCCGCCGTTCCAGCCCCGAATGCGGCGAACGCCGCACATACGACCGCCCCCGCGACGAATGCGCGCAGGGCCGCTGACGAGTGTTTCATGACATCTCCCTCGTAGCCGGGCGCCGGGAGCCATCGACGATGCGACGATCTCCAGCGGCGCGAACCCCTGCAGGCGCACGCTTCCACACGCCGCACCGCGAACTCAATTCGACGTTGGTCGATGCGTGACGCCGTTGCGATCTGAATGCGGTGAAGCGACAGATGATGCAAAGTCGCGCGGGGTGACGCCTCAGTCTTTCATCGAAGCGATGAAGATCTGCGCCAGCGCGTCGGGGGACGTGCGCAGGACCGTCGGGTTCACCTGCAGCGCCAGCACGCCCGAGCCCGGATGGGCGTACGGCAGAATGACGCCCCTTCTCCGCAAGCGCGCCGTCCAGTCATCCGGCGCCACGCCGGACACCGTCAGCAGGAACCGGCTGGTGCCGTTCGGCGGCTTGCTTACCTCGAACCGGCCGTCTGCCTGCAGCAGCGCGATCAACCGGTCGGTCGCCTGCCACGCCTTGGCGTAGTCCTCCTCGTAGCTCTCCGCGTACTTCCCGACCACGGCGACCTGCGGCCACGCCTGCGGCAACGCGCCGCCGAACATCCGCCGCATGTGGAACAGCCCGTCGATGAAACCGGCGTCGCCGGCCAGGATCGCGCCGGACGCACCGTTGAAATGCTTCCACAGCGACACGTACACGGTGTCGAACAGCGCGGCGTGCTCCCGCACGCTCCTGCCCGAGTGGAAGGGCAGATTGAACATCCGCGCGCCGTCCAGGTGCAGGCGGATCCCCTGCTCGCGCGCATAGCCGCAGATGCGCTCCAGCTCGCCGAAGTCGACCATGTCGTGGCCGTTGCGCCGCACCGGATTCTCGATGGAGATCACCCCCACCTTCGTCTCGACCCGGCCGCCGGCCGAACGCTCGACCCAGTGCCGTACCTCCACCAGCTCGACCGCGCTGCGCCCCTGGGCGAGCGGAATCAGGTTCAAGCCGCTCAGCGTATCGGCGCAATCGCCGCTGTCGTTGTAGAGATGGCTCTCCGCCTGGACCAGCACGCGGCGGTCGTTGCCGGCCAGCTTCCTGACGGCCAGATGGTTGGCCAGGGTGCCGGTCGGCACGAACATCGCGGCCTCCTTGCCCAGCAGCTGCGCGAACTGTCGCTCCAGCTCCGCGACCAGCCCCCCGCGCGAGTAGTTGTCGGGCTCCAGGTCCCGACCCTTCGTTGCTTCGTCCAACAGCACGGCGTACTCGCGAGGACTGAACGCGAGTCCGTCCGAAACGAAATTGATGGACTTGAATAACCCCGACTCAGTGTCGGCCCCTGCGTCCGTCGCATCTGCCCGGGCAAGCACCGGCATCGCTGCCGCCAATCCACCAACGGCCAAGAACTTCCTGCGGTCCATAGAGCATCCTCAACACTTGTCGCACTTGGTGGTGGAATTCACCCGCCTTTACCGAATCGTCGAAGCAACCTGAAAGGGTACGCCCCAACCGGTTTTCGGGTGGCGCTCTTCTCCTTGATGGCCATGGTGGAATCGCCGGCCATGTATACCGTTTCCGCATGAGCGGCGGCCGAGAGAAATAGCGGAAGCAGACAAAGCCGATTTCTCATTGCATTTCCTCGACAATCTCGATCCGGTTCAAAATAACGCCAGGATCCGCCGCGTAAACGCGCAATGTATGGATCCCGGTCGGCACATCGGAGAGGGAAATTTCCCTGACGGCGCTGTTCGAAAGCTCATTGTCTTTCCACTCATCGCTCCATTCTGGTGCCGCAAAATCCACCCAGATGGGGTCGCGATCGTCGATTGCGATGGCCACGCCGACGCCGTGACCGGAGGTCAGCGGATGCGTCGGCACGGCGGTGAGCCGCAACTTTCCGTCCGCGGGATTTCGGTCGAACTGCCAGCTCAAGGGCTCGATCCCCGCCAGCGACACACCTTCTTTCCGCGCCGGCAGGGTCAGCTTGCTGCGCCAGCCCAAGAATTCGAACGCTTCCCACTCCCCGGAAGCCGCCAGCCTGTCGGACGCTGTCATCAGCGAGCGCGCCTTGGGCAAGGCGGGAAGTGTTCGATCCGCATAGTGCCTGCCTTCCTCGAACGTCATGAAGGTCCGCTGATTCCCATGCGCCTGATAGGGGCTGAAGACGGGCAGGTCGCGTGGTGCATGATCCATCATGTAGGCCCATTTTCCATTGTTGTTCTGGTTGTAGCGGCGGGTATCCTCAATGATCCGCCAATGGGCAAAACGGGCTTCGTGCATCAGGCGAGTGCCCTCACCGATCGCACCTTGCCCCGCCCGGATATTGGCGAGGTCATACTTCAGGATACGGTGATTGAGCAAGCCTGCGCCCCTGACCGGGTAATGAACCAGCTGGAAATAGGCATCCTTCCGGTCCGCGGGCATTTGTTCCGCAAGGGCATCTGCGCGCTCGATCAGAGCGGCATAGGCGGAAATGCGGTCGATCCCTCGTTGCGCATCACCGGCCAGATAAAGCGGTGAAGGCTCGAGCCAGGTGGTCGGATAAATACGGGTCCAGCCCATGAATTCCGGCCGCCGCTCCCAGGCCAGCGCGTAGAAATCTTCCATGATGCCGGCAGCCTCAAGGCCGGCGTCCGGGCCAAATTGTTCCTGCATCCATCCGCGCAGATGGGCGCTGGCATCCTTTTCGAAAAGCCCGGCGTCAAAAGCGAGATCAAGGAAATAGTGCGTGAGATACTCGCCCGGCTTGATATCCCCGACATTCACCACCCACAGGCGGTTCGAACCCGTTTCCCACGCCCGTTGCATCTGGTCGCGGATCAGCGCCGGATGCGTGCTCGCCAGCCAGAGGTAATCATGAGGCGCCCCCCAATAGGAGACGTGGTAGTACACTCCCGCGCCGCCTGAACGCCTTCTTTCCCGTTCGTTGCTCAGCTGGCGGATGTAGCCGTAATTATCGTCCGGCCATACCACGATCACATCGTCCGGGACGCTCAATCCTTTCCGATAGAGCCCCAGCACTTCCTTGTACAGGGTCAAAGACTGCGGTGCATCGGGCATATGACGCGACAGCATGGCCCGTTGGTCTTTCAGGGTGCTCTCCACGGCCCTGATGGCCTCCTGCGGGCTTTCGATGCCTTGCATGCCGGAATCATGCACACCTCGCATCCCCAATGTGACTACGACGTCCCTGAGATCCCGTTCGGAAAGATCCTTGACTCGTGCCTCCCAGTAATCCAGCACAGGCTGGCGGTTGCCGATGTAGTTGAACGACTGTTCCTTGTCCCATTCCCCCACATTGTTCCGCATCATGGGTTCCGCGTGGGACGTTCCTACGACAATCGCATAATCCCGTGCCATTTCGGCATTGCCGGGAACAAGATAGAACGCCTGCGTGCTTTCATGCATGGCGGGCCAGATGAGATTGGCCTTCATGCGCCACATCAGTTCGAAAATCCGGGCGTAGGTCTTGGGGCCGATGTCACGCGTTTCCGGCTCATGGGTCATGGCCGCCCAGGGTTGCAGGCCCCAATCCTCATCGTTGAGGAAGATGCCCCGATACTGCACCGAGGGTTCCGCCGATTGCATAAAACCCTCGCTGACCGGCAGAAAGGGCCGGGCGCGCGGCGTCACGTCCGCCCACCACTCCCAGGCCGAGACGCCCCATGTGCGCGCAAGATCGACCGCGCCATAGACCGTACCCCTGGCATCCGAACCATAAATGACGACCAGCTTGCGGCCTTGGACGGAAAGGGTCTTGCGGCCATGGCATTCCCATGCGCAGGTCAGCGCCGGCAGCTTCACGCCCGCCCATGTCTCGACAGCCTGCATCAGCGGACCGCCTGCAACATCCATCACGACGCATTCCGTCGCGCAAGCGTCGAGATCGGTTGCAAGGACGGGTCGCTTGCCGCGCAAGGCCGCGATATCCCGCCCCAGCATCTCGGCGGCGAGCGTGATTGTCTTGTCGGCAGCATGAATGACGGCGGGACGCGAAAGATGAAACGGCATCTCTGTCCTCTCGCCCATGGCAAAGGCCGATCCCGAGGCGAAGAGTGCGAGCAGCGGCAATAGGAGCGGAGGCTTCATCTCGAATGTTCTTTCAATATGGCCGAAGGCGTGCACTCAGGCGCCGCCCTGATGCGGGTTCGGCTTGAATGAATTGTCAGGCTGCTAACCGTGAGTGATAGGCACGCAACCGTTCATCAAGACTGCAGTCACTCCAGACCAATTGATTGAAGTGCGCCACGGCCGGTTGAAACGCCGAGCTTGGCGCTGCCAAGAACGATACCCGAAGTTGCCGATGCAGGTGAGGCTGCGAGAGTGGCAACAAGTTTAGTTGAGAGATCGGTTATGATCCAAGCTTCTGAGGCTTGGATCATGGCGGATCATGGTTGTCGGACGGGCAGTGACGGTGATCGAGCCGCACATCCCCAAGGTTTATGCGGGCAAACGCCCAAGCTTTGCCATATCACTAGCATCACAACAGACCCATCGGTCGGACGCGATCAGCGGGTCCCAGGCTTGCGGGAGATAGAGATGCGGAAATCGGCAATCGTGGCGATCGCAGCTGTGATCGGATTGGCCCTAGCGCCGGCGGGCCAGGTCTGTGAGGCGGCGCAACCAGAAGCCGCGTCGATAGAGGTCAGCGATCAGGTGCGCGCTGAACTCTTCGCCGCGCGGGAGACCATATGGCGCGCCTTTTTCAACGATGACCCCGCGCAGGTCGAAGCACTGCTGGGGCCGGAACTGATCGCGATCCAACAGCACCAGGAGCGCTGGGAGGATCGGGATCGGTTGGTCGCCCTGGCCCGGGGCATTCAACAGCAGGACGTCCGTATCCTGCGGCTGGAGTTTCCGCAAACAGAGATTCAAGTCTTCGGCGACGTGGCCGTCATGTACTACACCTATGTCTTTGAAACCGGCGACGGACAAAAGTCCGCCACCGACGCTGGGCGCGGCACAGAAATCTTCGTGCGCCGGGACGGACGGTGGATCGACGTCGGGTGGCACCTGGACAGCGGCGCCTTCGTGCGGCGGGGCGAGACATGGGTCCGGTTGGACCCGGCGCCTCAGTGAAACGAACCCCCGCCCTCGTAACCGACTGACGCCGCTGTCTGCATAGCAGACTAACGGTTGAGCTAAGCCGCCCCGGAGGCCGAAGGCCGGAGGGGTTGGCTTGAGCGATCTGTTAAACGCCCTCAAACGGCAACTAGCCACCGCGAGTACGCACCCCTATCAGGTCTGTACCTGTCACATGTGCTCATCGGGAAGTCCGCTGCCCGAGCTCTTGTGCAAGCCCGATGAGAATTCCTTCGGGGCCCCGGATGTAGCAGAGCCGATACGTGTCTTCGTACTGGACCACTTCGCCGACGAGCTCCGCGCCGCGTTTTCCGAGCCGGGCGAGCGTATCGTCGATGTCCTCCACGGTGAACATGACGCGTAGGTAACCGAGAGCGTTCACCGGGGCGCTGCGGTGATCGGCGACCACAGGCGGCGCGAGGAATCGGGACATCTCGAGCCGGCTGTGACCGTCCGGCGTACGCATCATGGCAATCTCGACGCGCATGTCGCGCAATCCAGTGACGCCATCTGCCCAGTCTCCTTCGATTGGGGCGCGCCCCTCGAGCTCTAGGCCAAGTTCGGTGAAGAACTCAATGGCGGCGCCGATGTCTTCTACCACGATGCCGACGTTGTCCATACGCTTGACCGTCATGATGTCTCCTTGGCGTCTAACGCCGGAGTTAAGCCGTGCCGCGAAGCGGCATCGGCTTGAACGCCTTGTTAGGCCGCATTGCCACTGCGGGCACCAAATTCCATAAGCAATTCAACCTTGTCGCCCTCCTCGCGCGCGTTAGCGAAGTCAAGAGCGGCTTCTCCAGCATCGTCGCGTGCATTTGCGTCGGCTCCAAGTTGCAACAGCTTCTCCATTACATCAATGCCTTCTGGATGTTCGGTTGCAGTGTGCAGCGGTGTACGTCCACGAGCGTCGCGCGCCTCTAGTTGTGCCCCGCTTCTGACTAAGATCTCCACCATCTCTGGATAAGCGGCCAAGTGTAATGGCGTGATCCCCTCATCGTTTTTGGCGTTGACATCAGCACCCTTGGTGATAAGCAGGCGAGCCATATCAAAGTGATCTTCCCCAGCAACACCGTGTAGCGGTGTAAAACCGTACTCATCTTCTTTGTTCACGGCGGATGGATCCTGGGTAACTATCTCTTGTACCCGAGAGAACTTCCCGGCGACAGCGGCGTCGTAAATGTTCATGGTTCCTGGTTGAGAGGCTAGAACGACAGATGAGATAAGTATTGTGAATGTAATAGTGGCGATGATTCTATTCATGCGGCCTAACGCCTTATGTCGACCCGCGAAGCGGGTTCGGCTCGAATGAATTGTTAGAGCT
>NZ_JBFWIB010000010.1:0-164725 GCF_041300785.1 Luteimonas salinilitoris | reverse complement strand
TTTTGCCCTTCCCCCCCCCCCCCCCCCCCCCCCCCCCCCCCCCCCACAGGACACGAGCGTGTGCAGGATTTGGCCTTTGTCGCGCGGGTTCGCGTCTTGGGCGAACAGGACCGCCGGTGGGGCGACTACGCGACGACGTTGGAGCAGGTTGCCCTCCGCTTTCCTCGGTAGACCAGGCCAGCCCGATCAGGGATCCCTTGCGGTCAATCGAAGCATGGATCGCTGGCGGTCGCAGAGCTGGTGATGAGCCTGGGGCCAGGAACGGTTTGCGGTCTCAGGTGTGAAATGCGAAGTAGATCTTGTCGAAAATTGCATCTGTGCTTCGACGTAGAAGCAGGAGGCGCGGCTTAGGAGCTGCGCCTATCGAGACTAAGGAGCAGATCATGTCCTCATCGGTGCTCTATATGTCGATGTCCCTCGACGGGTACATCGCGGGTCCGAATGACGAACCGGGCAACCCGGGCGGTGACGGCGGCGCGGTCGAGCGGCTGCATGAGTGGGGCTACACCGCGGACGGGGATATCCGGCGTTCAGGGCCGGCCGGGGAGTTGGTCGACGAGATGGAGGCGACCGGTGCGGTGCTGGCGGGTCGGCGTACCGTGGAGCAGGTAGATCACTGGGGAGGTGATCATCACGGCGTGCCGATCGTGGTGGTCAGCCACCGGCCGCCGGGTCCCTCGGTGGCGAACTATTCGAAGGTGACGTATGTGACCGACGGGATCGAGAGCGCGATGGCGCAGGCCAAGGCTGCGGCCGGGGACCGGGACGTGATGGTGCAGGGTGCATACACGGCGCAGCGGGCGCTCGAGGCCGGGGTGCTGGACGAGTTGCAGATCCACCAAGTCCCGGTGCTGTTCGGCGGTGGCCGTCGGTTGTTCGACGTGTTGCCGTCGCGGATCGAGTTGAAGATCGTTCGGGTGATTGACACCCCGGAGGCCACCCATATCCGCTACTGCATCCGCCGCTGAGCCGGTCGGTAACGGTCATTTCCGGACGCCCGGCGACCGCCGCCGGGTTGCGCTGCTTCTGCGTCGGCACGTCGCGACACCTCACGTCCAGTTGTGGCGTCGGGCGGACGGGCCGAGGCGTTGGACGGCGACGTGGCGGTACACCGGCGCGACAGCCGGACCAGGACGCTACCCAGCCGCCGATCCCATCGGCAGCCGACGATGGACCGATCTGGAACATCGACCGGTGTCATGCCCGTGAGGAATCGAGGCTAGGCGAGCTATCCGCGCAGGCGAGCCAGTATCCGATCGAGGGCGCGGCGCACCACGTCGGGCACGCCGTTTCGCCGCAGATCTGTCATGAGCTGCTCGTTGATCCCGCCCGGAGTCATGTGCTTGTCGGTCAGCGCGGTGAGCGAGTCGGTCCGCTGTAACAAGGACTGGCCCAGCTGACCGAAGATGTGCGTGGTGTAGGCGGCCGCGGCGTCATAATCGACGCCGTGATCAGCCAGCCACTTTGCGATGGTGGTGAGGTATTCGAGATGCGCAGCAAATGTAGCCGTCGCCGCACTGAACGCATCCAAGGTCTCTTCTTCGCCCGGAACGAGGAGGCCACCCACACGGCCAAACATTTCACGAGCGACGGCGTTGTCCGGGTACATCACAGTAAGGCTTTGACCGCGCGCTGCCGATGGCAGGGGTATGACGCGGATGATGTGACCGGCTGGTGCGGCCCAGTTATGCAGCCGTTCCAACGGCACACCGGCCATCGCGCTCATCACCACGTGGTGCAGTCGAAACGACAGTTCCTCCAAGACGGCACGAGCTATCTGTGGACGCACCGCGAGCACGACCGACGTCGCGTTCTCGAGTACGTCCTGGTTGCTGTCGCACACCTGCACGTTCGGAAACCGGCTTGCCAGCTCGTGCCCGACACGGTGACTGCGTGGTGACAGGAAGACCCTAGGAGGGTCGGCAACATCCGCGCTGAGGCCTTCCACGATGGCGGCCGCGATCTCACCCGCTCCCACGAACCCGTATGCGGCAGGCGATGAACGCGGCTGCGACGACTGCTGCTCGCCTGGCGCCGAGGACAACGACAACTGCTGCATGGTTCGTCCTCCTGATCAGGCTTGTACCCACCCGGCTCGAAGTGGGCAGCGTCGGCCCGCCCAGCAACGAGCGACTGTGTGGACGCCGGCACCCTAACTACGTGGACGCGCGCCCCAGAACCGGGCCTCTGACCGGCACTATACGAGCGTGGGGTCCGTTTCTGGCGTATTCCGGGACTGCTTCCGCGTCGAGGCCCGGACCATCTCCAAAGCCGCCGCTGGGTCCAGGAAGCTGGACGACCACCACCTCCTGGTTACGCAGCAGCGGCAACACCTGGCGCCAATCGGAGCCAGGTAAACCCGGCCTCCACCAGACCCCGGGCGGGTCATTCAGCCAGCCCGGCCAGGTGTCAGACCAAGCCCATAGCCCCTGGTCCGGCGCGATTGTGGGAGTGGCGACGGCATGCCGCCGCCACTCCTACAAGCCACGAGCGTGTGCAGGATTTCGGCCTTTGCCGTGCGGGGTTGCCGAACAGGAGGCGATGATCGCGATGGCTGAACGGGCGACGCGGCCGGCGCTGGCGGTCTGGGCCGGGCTCGCGTAGACTCCGCGGCGTCCTGCAACACGGTTGCCCCCGCCTTCGGGCGGAGACGATCCTGGTAGACCCGCCGCGGCCATGCGCCCCGGCCCTTATCCCGCACGTCATTCGTCGCGCAGACACGGTCCGGAGCCTTCCGAGCCGTCACCCATTTACTCGCAGCGCGGTTCTGGATAGCTCCGAGTAAGCCGTCACGGCCGTCCGGCCGGACACGACGCAGTCGCGCGTGCCCGGGATTCCGGCGCCGCGACCTCCCGGAGCAATCACATCATGACGTTCGAAACCCTCGGGCTCTCGCCCGCGCTGCTGCGCGCGCTGTCCGAAAACAACTACACCGTGCCCACGCCGATCCAGGTCGAGGCGATTCCGCTGGCGCTGGCCGGCCACGACCTGCTGGGCGGCGCCCAGACCGGCACCGGCAAGACCGCCGCCTTCGGCCTGCCGCTGCTGCAGCGCCTGGCCAAGGAAACGCCGCCCAAGGGCCCGCGCAAGCCGCGCGCGCTGATCCTGGTGCCGACCCGCGAACTGGCGGTGCAGGTGGGCGACAGCCTCAAGGCCTACGGCCGCCACCTGCGCCTCAACGTCACCACCGTGTTCGGCGGCGCCGGCATGCATCCGCAGATCGACAGCCTGCGCCGCGGCGTGGACATCCTGGTCGCCTGCCCGGGCCGCCTGCTGGACCACATGGAGAGCGGCCACGCCAAGCTCGACGCCGTCGAGGTGCTGGTGCTGGACGAGGCCGACCGCATGCTCGACATGGGCTTCCTGCCGGCGATGAAGCGGATCCTGGCGCGGGTGCCGAAGGTGCGGCAGACGCTGCTGTTCTCGGCCACGTTCGAGCCGCGCATCAAGGCGCTGGCGCTGGAGTTCATGCGCGATCCGAAGCAGGTGCAGGTGGCGGCGAACAACGCCATCGCCGACACCATCGTGCACCGCGTGCATCCGGTCGATTCGGGCCGCAAGCACGACCTGCTGGTCGACATCCTGGCCGCGCGCCACACCGAGCGGGTGCTGGTGTTCGGCAAGACCAAGCACGGTTGCAACCGGCTCGCCGAGCAGCTGGAGAAGGCCGGCCTGCCGTCGGTGGCGATCCACGGCAACAAGAGCCAGGCGCAGCGGCAGAAGGCGCTCGCCGCGTTCAAGACCGGCAGGGCGCGGATCCTGGTGGCGACCGACGTCGCCGCGCGCGGGCTCGACATCCCCGACCTGCCGCTGGTGATCAACCACGACCTGCCGATGGTGGCCGAGGACTACATCCACCGCATCGGCCGCACCGGCCGCAACGGCGCCTCGGGCGAGGCGCTGTCGCTGGTGGCACCCGAGGAGGGCGGCCTGCTGCGCCAGATCCAGCGCATGCTCAAAGCCGACATCGTGATGGACACGGTGGAAGGCTTTGCGCCGAGCCGGCCGATCGATCTGAACGCGCCGATCCCGAAGAACGGCGGCAGTGGCCAGCGCTCGCAGGGCCGTCCCGCAGGCAAGCCGGCGCACCGCGCCCACGGCAAGCCGCAGGCGCGCGGCGCACAGCCGCATGCCGGGCCGAAGCAGCACCGCGGCGGCGGCAGGTCCGGCAGCGGTTCACGGCGCGATTCGCGCGCCTGAACCTGGTCGCAGGGATGCGCAATGAAGAAGGCCGGTAATGCCGGCCTTCTTCGCGTCTCCCGATTCCCGTAGAGCGGAGCTTGCTCCGCTGCTCTTTGGAGGATCGGCTCCGGTGCCTGGAGCAGCGGAGCAAGCTCCGCTCTACGGGCTGGGATGGCGGCGGTCCCGATCAGACCTGTTCGGCGATCCAGCGGTCGATCTTGGCTTCCAGCACGTCCAGCGGCACCGAGCCGTCCTTCAGCACCTCGGCGTGGAAGGCGCGGATGTCGAACGCGTCGCCGAGTTCGCGCTCCGCCTTCGCGCGCAGTTCCTTGATCTTCAGTTCGCCGATCTTGTAGGCCAGCGCCTGGCCCGGCCAGGCGATGTAGCGCTCGGCCTCGGCGACGGCGTCCGGCTCGCTGACCGAGGAATTCTCGAACATGTAGTCGAGCACCTGCTGCCGGGTCCAGCCCTTGCTGTGCAGGCCGGTGTCGACCACCAGCCGCACCGCGCGCCACAGCTCGCCCTGCAGGCGGCCGAAATAGCTGTAGGGATCGGCATAGACGCCCAGGTCCTTGCCCAGGCCCTCCGAGTACAGGCCCCAGCCCTCGATGAAGGCGGTCTCGCCGCCGAAGCGGCGGAACGCGGGCACGCCCTCCAGCTCCTGCTGCAACGCCAGCTGGAAGTGGTGGCCGGGGATCGCCTCGTGCAGGAACAGGTCCTCCGCGTCCCAGGTCTTTCGCGTGGGCAGGTCGAACGTGTTGACGTAGAAGATGCCGGGGCGGCTGCCGTCCTCGCTCGGCGACATATAGGAACCACCGGCGGCGGATTCGGCGCGGAAAGGTTCCACCGGGCGGATCTCGAAGCCGGCTTCCGGCGTCAGCGAGAACAGTTCCGGGATCCGCTGGTTGACCTTCTCCTCCAGTGCACGGTAGTGCGCGAGCAGCGCGTCCTCGGATTCGAACTCGAACCGCTTGTCGGTCTGCATGTAGGCGAAGAATTCCTGCAGCGATCCCTCGAAGCCGACTTCCGCCATCACCTTACGGATCTCGCCGTGGATGCGGGCGACCTCGTCCAGGCCGATCTGGTGGATCTGCGCCGGCGACATGTCGGTGGTGGTGCTCTGGCTGGCGGAGAAGGCGTACCAGGCCTCGCCCTCGGGCAGCGAATCGAGGCCGACCGTGTCGCGCGTGGCCGGCAGGTATTCGTCGGCGATGAAGGCGCGCTGCTTGCGCAGCGCCGGCATCAGCTGCTCACCGATCAGCGCCCGGTACGCACCGGTCAGCCGCTCGCGGTCGGCCTCGGAAAAGTCCTCCGGCATGTTGGTGATCGGGCCCCAGAACTGGCTCTCCTCCGGCTCGTCGGTGATCACCGTGTCCAGCTGCGGCAGCACCTTCTCCATCACCACGCGCGGCTGCACCACGCCGGCCTCGATGCCGGCGCGCATGTTGGCGATCTCGGTGTCGATCAGTACCGGGATGCGTCCGGCGCGCGCCAGCCAGTTGTCGTAGTCCTTGACCGTCTTGAACGGCTGCGCGACCGAGCCGGAGCCGAGCATGACCGCGTAGGTGACCAGGCTGCCCATCTGGTTGACCGGCAGCATCCAGTCCGGAAAGCGTTCGGCTTCCAGCGCATCGCGCCGCTCGCGGACGAAGATCTGGTAGCTCAGCAGGTCCTGGCCTTCCAGTCCGTCGTCGCCGATGGCCTCGATCCGGCGCAGCCAGCGGTCGTTGAACTCGTGCATCTGCCGGCGGTACTCGGCCGAACCGAAGTCCGGCAGCTGGTCGTCGTAGCGATGGTCGCCCTGGAACGTGGCCTGGATCGGGTTGAGCTGCAGGTTCTCTTCCCAGAAACCATCGTAGAGCGTGGCCAGTTGCGCGGCCTTGTCGCTGGCCGTCGCCTGCGCCGTCGCGGTTCCGTTGCGTTCCGCGGTATCGGTGGTGGTCGAGGGTCCGCAGGCCGACAGCGCGGCGGCCAGTGCGAGGGAAATGGAGAGCGCGAGCGGGCGGGTGGCCATTCGGGAGGTTCCGGGTGGGGGAAAGGCGGCAGCGTCGGGCCGCCGGCGTGTGCCGGCAAGGGTCAAAGGTCATTGGGTGAGGAGCGAGGAACGAGAAACTAGAAACTAGAAACGAGGAACGAGGAACGAGGAACGAGTAAGGGGCAGGGCGGTGGACTCACTCGTTCCTCGTTCCTCTCCACTCGTTCCTACGCTCTTGCCGCGTGCGCGCGCAATTCGGCGGCGCGGGCTTCGCCCAGGTAGCCGCGGATCGCGCGCCGCATCAGGTACAGCAGCGGGATCAGCGCGATCGCCGCGGCCATCTTGTAGCCGTAGTTGACCGAGCTCACCGCGAGGAACAGCGAGGTCGGCCACTGCTGCGGACCGAGCACGAAGGCGATCCAGATCACCACGAAGCTGTCGATCAGCTGCGACACCGCGGTCGAGCCGGTCGCGCGCAGCCAGACCATGCGCTCGCCGGTGGCGCGGCGGATGCGGTGGAAGACGGCGACGTCGACCAGCTGGCCGATCAGGAATGCCACCACGGATCCGGCGATCGTCCACATGCCCTGGCCGAAGACCGCCGCGAACGCGGCCTGGTAGTCCGGCACGCCCTGGCGCTGCGCCACGGTCACCCACCAGTCGGCCGGCGCCAGCGCGATGGCGGCGAAGGCGAAGCAGAAGCCGTACGCGATCAGCGCCACCGCGATCCACGAGATCAGGCGCACGCCGCGCCGGCCGAAGTACTCGTTGATCACGTCGGTGAAGATGAAGACGATCGGCCACAGCAGGGTGCCGGCGGTGAAGCTCAACCCGCCGCTCTGTCCAAACAGGTTCCATTGCAGCGGGTCGATGCCGAGGGTGCCCTCCAGCGAGAAGATCTTGACCCCGATGAACTCGGCCAATACCGCGTTGACGCAGAAGAACGCCGCCAGCGCGATGAACAATCGCGTCGCACGGTCGTCGAGCAGGCGCGCACTCACGTCGGCGGACGCCCGGCTGGCGGAGTGAAGGGGATGGTGTCCGGCGCGGAGGCTCCGCCCGAGATGATGAAGGCCATCGCCTGGTCGACGGTCCAGTCGGTCGGCGTGAGTTTTTCCACCGGCACGATCTCGAGATAGCCGGAGGTCGGGTTGGGCGTGGTGGGCACGTACACGGCGGCGAGCTCGCGATCGCTGCCGTGTTCGCGCATGACCCGGGTGACGAAGCCGACCGCTTTCATCTCGGTGTGCGGGAAGTCGATCAGCACCACGCGCTGGGTAGTGCCCGGCTTGGTCTGCAGGATATCGAGCAGCTTGCGCGCGCTGGAGTAGATGACGCTGGCCAGGGGAATGCGCGCGACCAACCGTTCGAACCAGCCCAGCAGGCGCTGCCCGATCACGCGCCGGGCCATCCAGCCGGAGACGAGGACCAGCGCCAGCGTGGCGAGCAGCGCGATCGCATTCTGCACCCAGAGCGCATCGAACCAGCCCAGCGAATCCGGGAACCAGGCGGCGATCCGCCGCGACAGCGGGCCGACCCACGGCTTGCTGGCATCGCCCAGCAGCACGAACACGAACTTGACCACCACCCAGGTCAGCCAGATCGGCAACAGCGTCAGCAGGCCGGTGAGGAACAACCGCTGCAGGCGGCGCGCGCGGGAAGGGGAGGAGGGCATGGGCGCATCTTACCGGAGCGGTCGTGGCGGTCCGGGGCTGGTGATCGCGGATTCGTGATTCGTGATTCGTCAAAAGCTTAAACGGTCTTTGCTCGTCATCCCGGCGTAAGCCGGGATCCAGTTGCCTTTGTTGTTGGCTTGCAATGCCGGGCTTCTGCGGAATGGATCCCGGCTTGCGCCGGGATGACGGCCGGTTAGCCTTTCCCGATTCCCGATTCCCGATTCCCGATTCCCGATTCCCGAATCACAACGCCTCTCAGGGCTCACGCACCAGCCGGAACCCGACGTCGTCGTAGCCGCGTCCGGCGTCGCCGTCGCGCGCCGCGGCGTCGCGTCGCCAACTGGTCCCGCGCACCGCCCGGCGACTGCAGTCGCCGGTGCAGTCGAGCAGCCATTCCGCCACCGGCGTCGCGCCGCTCTCGTGCGCCCGTTCGCGCGCCTCGGATGCAGTGGGCAGGCGGTAGCGGTGACCGGTTTTCCGGCTCAGCCATTGCGCGTAGGCCTCGGTGTCGGCCCAGGACACGCAGACCACCGCATCGCTGCCGCTCTGCCCGTAGCCGGGCGACGTCCAGTCGCGTGGCGAGAACACGCGCAGTACCGAGGCGCGTTCGCGGCAGAGCGCGGGCTCGCGGCCGGTCGTCTCGGCGAAGCGGCGGTACTCGTCGCGGCTGATCGCGCGCCGCGCCATCGCGTAGGCGCCGCCGCCCTTGCGCATCACCGTCATGCCAGAGGTTTCGCCGGGAACCGCCTGTCCGACCTCGGGAATCGCCGCTGCGCGTTTGCGCAGCGCCGCGATACTGGCCTCGTCGAGCGCAGCCGCCCGGGCGATGTCGACCAGGCGCAGGGCCTGCTCGCGGTCGAAGCGCGCGGCTTCGGCATCGATGCGCGCCGCGATCGCGGCGGCGGCGTCGCGGCGCAGCTTCGCGAGGCCGGGAATCTCGCTGTCCGGCATCCGCTGCGACAGCCGCGCCATCCGCTGCAGCGGCTCGACGGCGCCCGCGGCGTCGCCGGCGCGGATCCTGCGGTCCGCTTCCGCGGCCAGCGCGGCGGCCAGCTGCGTTGCCGCCTGCGGCAGTTGCAGGTGGCCGGGGTCGGCCGCCGCCGCCGCGACCAGGCTGTCGTAGGCGTTGTCGTGCTTCGGCCGGTACAGCCGGCGGGCGGCGGTCTGGCGCTCGGCCGCGGCGATGAGCTTGCTGGCTTCGGATTCCGGCGCTGCCCGCAGCAGCGCATCGTCCGGGTTGGCGAGCACGCCCACGCGCGTCGCGTCGGACGCGGACGGTCCGATGCCGGCGGTCTCCGTGCTCGCCGGTTGTGCGCGGAAGAATCCCTCAGCGGCGATGGGCTCGGTCTGCCGCAGCGCCACCCCGGCCACCGCGGCCAGGCCCAGCGCGCACAGCACCCAGGCCGCCTTCGGCACACGCCGTAGCCTTGCCGGGAGCGCCTGCAGGGCATCCTGCAGCGCCGCCGTGCGGCCGGGCCCGCGCAGGGAGACGCGATCCAGCGCACGCAGCATCTCGTCGGCGTCGTGGAAGCGCCTGAGCGGTCCCTTGGCCATGGCGCGGTCGATGAAGCGCTGCCAGTGACGCAGATGCCGCGGCAGCCGCGGAACCGGGTCCTGCGCGTGCATCACCGCCATCGACAGCGCGTCGCCCGCCTTGTACGGCAGTTCTCCGGTCAGCAGTTCCCAGGCCAGCACGCCGACGCTGTAGAGGTCGGCGCGGGGGTCGACCTCGTCGCCACGGGCCTGCTCGGGCGCCATGTAGGCGGTGCTGCCGAGCGCGAGCCCGGCGCTGGTGACGCGGCTGCCGTAGCCGCGGCGCAGGGCGATGCCGAAGTCGGCCAGCAGCGGGCGCTCGGCTTCGTCGAACAGCACGTTCTCGGCCTTGACGTCGCGATGGATCACGCCGCGGGCGTGCGCATAGCCCAGCGCCGAGAGCAGCGCGCGCAGGATCGCGCGGACCCGGGCCTCATCGCCGCCGAAGTCGCGCTGGCCCAGGTGACCTTGCGGCATGTGCGGCATCACGTAGTAGGGCAGGTCGTCGACGGTGCGGCCGATCTGGTAGATGCCGACGATGTGCGGATGCTCGAGGCGGCCGATGGTGCGCGCCTCGTTCTCGAACCGGCGCCGGCTGACCTCGTCGGCCAGGGCCTCGGGGCGCATGACCTTGATCGCGACCTCGCGCCCCAGCGATTCCTGCCTGGCCAGGTAGACGGTCGACATGCCACCGTGGGCGATCACGCGCAGCAGTCGGTAGCCGACGATTTCCGGCAACGGCGTGGCGTCGCGCTGGCCTGGTACGTCTTGCATTCCACCCCCTGTTCGCCCGCCAGCATAGCGATCCGGTGACGACGTATTGTGAATCCCGATCACGTTGCCG
This sequence comes from Luteimonas salinilitoris, assembly GCF_041300785.1. Taxonomy (NCBI): domain Bacteria; kingdom Pseudomonadati; phylum Pseudomonadota; class Gammaproteobacteria; order Lysobacterales; family Lysobacteraceae; genus Luteimonas; species Luteimonas salinilitoris. Next base: position 154,515 of record NZ_JBFWIB010000010.1, on the reverse strand, counting down.
CGTAGCCCGGGGCGGCAGTGCGGTACCGGGGTTCCCGGCCCCGTCCGGCCGGTGGCCGGGAGCGGTCGCCGGACTCAGCGGGTGCGCTTGCGCCGTACGTAGAGCTGCTTGCGAAGCTTCGCGATCACCTCGCCCCCGTCATCGACGATGTCGGTCGCGAACCAGTGCAGGTGCTTGTCGCCGTCGGTCGTGGCGGCGCGGATGGACTCGAGCGTCGGTTCCTCCAGCGCGAAGGTGGCATGCACGGTGCCGCGGCCCGGCTTGACGAATTCGATCCCGGCCGCCTTGTCCCAGACGTAGTAGTCGCGCCCCAGGCATTCCTTGACCAGGATCATCCAGAACGGATCGGTCATCGAGAACAGGCTGCCGCCGAAGTGGGTGCCGACGTAGTTGCGGTTCCACGGCCGCATCCGGAGCTCGACCCGTGCGCGCCGCCAGTCGGCGGCGATCTCGACGACCCGGATGCCGGAGAACAGGAAGGGCGGCCACAGGTTCATGACCCGGCGCAGGGTGGAAGGCATCATGGCGGCTGGGCGGTCGTGAGTGGAGGGCGAGGGTCAGGAACGAGAAACGAGGAACGAGGAACGAGTGAAGGCAAGGGCGCTTACTCGTTCCTCGTTCCTCTCCACTCGTTCCTCGCTCTCAGAACAGCAGCGACGCCATCCGCCTGCGATACCGCCCGACCAGCGCCGCATCGTCGACCACGCGGAAGGCGTCGATCAGCGCCCGCCGCGGCAGGCCGCCGTCGAAGTCGCGGTCGCGCCGCAGCATCTCGATGAACTGCTCCAGCCCGGCCTCGGCGTCGCCGCCGACGATGTGCCGCACGCCGAGCAGATGGCGCGCGCGCAGGTCGTCCGGGTCGGCGGCGATGGCGGCCTCGAGGGCTTCCGGCGGTGGCGCGCCCTCGAGCATCGCGGCAAAGCCCAGGCGCGCACGCGCCTGCACGCAGCGATCGTCGGCGGCGAGATTGGCGGGCAGGGCGTCGAGCAGCTGCTCGGCCTCGTCCGCGGCACCGGTGCGTAGCAGGGCCAGGGCGAGGTCGAGCTTGAGCTCCTCGTTGTCCGGCTCGGCCACGGTCGCCTCGCGCAGGCGCAGGACCTCGGCATGCGGGTCGGGCGGCGGCGGCGCCTTGCCGGTGCCGTCCATGTCCACGCCGGCCAGCGCGGGCGCCGCCGGCTCGATGCCGTGCCGCTTGAGGAGCTCGCGCAACTCGCCTTCCGGCAATGCGCCGGGGAAGCCGTCGACCGGCTGTCCGTTGACCAGCAGGAACACGGTCGGGATCGAGCGCACCTGGAACGCGGCGGCGAGCTGCTGTTCCTTGTCGACGTCGACCTTGGCCAGCACGAAGGCGCCGTTGTAGTCGGCGGCGAGCTTCTCCAGGATCGGGCCGAGGGTCTTGCAGGGGCCGCACCATTCCGCCCAGAAATCGATCAGCACCGGCGTTTGCAGCGATTTCTGCAGGACATCGGTCTCGAAGTTGGCGGCGGTGGCGTCGAAGACGTGGGGTGTTGCGGGATCGGCGGACATCGTGGTTTCCGGAATGCGTTCAGGGGCAGATGGTGCCAGATGCGCGCGAAACCAACCCGCGGTCGCGGCGCCGTCGCCCGTACCGGCATGTAAGCTCGCCCGGTGGGCCCGCACAGGCGGCGGACGGGATACAGGTCGAAATGAGGAATCCGGAGCGGCACGCGGGATGGGTCGCGGCGCTGGTGTTCGTGGCCGCGCTGCTCGGCTGCGGGGCGCTGCTCGAGGGCTATTCGCAGCGCTGGCATCCGGTGGCGCTGCTCGGCGCCCACGGCGTGCCCGGCGCCTGGATCTTCAACGTGTCGGGCCTGGTGTTGCCGGGATTGCTGGCGGCCGTGGTGGCGCTGGCGCTGTACCGGGCGCTGCCGCCGCAGGCGGGCTGGCTGCCGCGGATCGGGGCGCGGCTGCTGCTGCTGTCGGCGCTGGCGTTCGCCGCGCAGGGGGTGCTGCCGCTGGACCCGCGTGACCTCGACGGCCCGGCCGGGCGTTTGCACGCCGGCGCCTGGATGGTGTGGTGGATCGCTTTCGTGCCCGGGGCCCTGCTGCTGACGACCGGCGTGCGCGGGCTGCGGCTGCCCGGGATCGTCGCCGCCTGCGCGGTGGCGGCCCTGTCGGTACTGCCGGTCGAACCGCTGCCGCCGGCGCTGGCGCAGCGGGTCGCGTTCGCGGCCTGGTTCGGCTGGCTGGCGCTGGCGCCGCGCCAGGCAGCCCTTCCCGCCGCGACGAAGCAAGCCCCGTCGCCACGGGCGGCGTCAGTGAATAGCTCGCACCTCAAGAATTGAGGCGTCGGTCCATCGTGACGGCTTGGCTATTGGCTTGCACCGCCCGTGGCGACGGGGCTTGTCTCACCGCAACGGACAAGGCTGCCTGGCGCGGCGGCGGCATAGCCGAACCAGTCCGGGCTCATCGCGTGTCCGGATCGCGGAACACCTCGCCGTCCTTCATCACGAAGCGCACGTCCAGCACCGCCTCGATGTCCTCGAGCGGATCGGCCGCCAGCGCGATGATGTCCGCGCGCCGGCCGGCCTCGATCACGCCCTGGTCGTCGACCCCCAGCACCTCGGCGGCGTGCACCGTGGCGGCCTGCAGGGCTTCGGCCGCGGGCATGCCGGCCTCGACCATGTAGAGGAACTCGCGCGCGTTGTCGCCGTGCGGGCCGACGCCCATGTCGGTGCCGAAGGCGATCGGCACGCCCGCCTTGTAGGCCTTGGCGAAGGTGCCCTGGATCTGCGCGCCGATGGTAGCCGCCTTGGGCCGCACGATCTCGGGGAAGTAGCCGTCCTCCTTGGCCTTGTCGGCGACGAAGCGGCCGGCGTAGATGGTCGGCACGTACCAGGTGCCGTGCTGTTTCATCAGCCGCATCACCTCGTCGCTCATGTGGGTGCCGTGCTCGATGCTGGTCACGCCGCCCTCGACCGCGCGTTTCATGCCCTCGGTGCCGTGCGCGTGCGCGGCGACGCGGTAGCCGTAGTCGTTGGCGGTCTCGACGATGGCGCGGATCTCGTCGGTCATGAACTGCGGCGCGTCGCCGGAGCGCGCGTAGCTGAGCACGCCGCCGGTGGCGGTGATCTTGATCACGTCGCTGCCGTCCTTGTAGCGCTGGCGCACGGCCTGACGGGCGTCCTCGACCGAGTTGATCACGCCCTCGGTCGGACCGGGCGGGCCCATCAGGTGCGAAAGCATCGAGTTGTAGCCGTTGGTCGGGTCGGCGTGGCCGCCGGTGGTGGCGATCGACTTTCCGGCGGCGAAGATCCGCGGCCCCTTCACCAGGCCCTGGTTGATCGCATCGCGCAGGTGCGGGCTGACCTCGCCGCCGAGGTCGCGCACGCTGGTGAAGCCGGCCATCAGCGTCTTCTCGGCATAGCCGACGGCGCGGAAGGCGAAGTCGACCGGGTCCAGCCGGAAGCCTTCGGAGTAGCTTTGCGCGCTGGACTCGGAGCCCATGTGCACGTGCAGGTCGGTCCAGCCGGGCAGGCAGGTGTGGGCGCGCAGGTCGACGTAGCGCGCGTCGCCGCCGGCGGGCGGCGCGGGCAGGTAGCCGGCGGCCACCGCGGCGACGCGGCCGTCCTCGACGGTCACGGTGCGCTCGGCCAGCATGCGGCCGCTGCGGCTGTCGAACAGCTTGCCGCAGTGGAGCACGGCGTCGGCGGCCGGCGCGGCGGCGGGTGCCAGGAAGAGCAGGATCGCGAGCGTGCGACGACCGGCGGTGGCGGGCATGGCGGACTCCGGTTGGCGAGGCCCGATTGAACCACAGCCGCCGGCGGCGATCCGGCGGCTGCGGAGAAAGTGCCGGCATTCTCTCCTGGGCCCTCGGCGGCGGCGGCGCCTGGAGCGAAGCGCCGGTGGGGAGCGAAGAACACCGAGGGAGGCCGGAGACTTGCTTCTTGGTGTGACCGGCGCACCGCGGCCTATTCCGCACCCCGTAGAGCGGAGCTTGCTCCGCTGCTCCCGGCTCCGGCGCCAAGGCAGCCGAGCGAGCTCGGCTCTACGGCCGGCTCCGGCGCCTGCGTGGCCGGCAGACTCGGCCGCCGGTCACCCGCGTGGCGGCGCGTGTTGCGCTGCGGTAGGCTTGCCGGTCCCCGATCGCCAGCCTCCGCCGTGTCCGACGCGCCTCCCGCCCCCGAACCCGCCTACCAGCCCGACGCCGTCGAGTTCGCCGCCCAGCAGTACTGGCAGCGGACCCGTGCCTTCGAGGTCGGCGAGGACGACGCCAGGCCGAAGTTCTATTGCCTGGCGATGCTGCCGTATCCGTCCGGGGCGCTGCACATGGGGCATGTGCGCAACTACACCATCGCCGACGTGATCAGCCGATACCGGCGCATGACCGGCAGGAACGTACTGCAGCCGATGGGCTGGGACGCGTTCGGGCTGCCGGCCGAGAACGCGGCGATCAGGAACCGGACCGCGCCGGCGAAGTGGACCTACGCCAACATCGACCACATGCGCGGCCAGCTGAAGTCGCTCGGCTACGCGATCGACTGGAGCCGCGAGTTCGCCACCTGCTCGCCGGACTACTACGTGCACGAGCAGCGCATGTTCGTGCGCCTGCTGAAGAAGGGGCTCGCCTATCGTCGCAACTCGGTGGTCAACTGGGATCCGGTCGACCAGACCGTGCTCGCCAACGAGCAGGTGGTCGACGGCCGCGGCTGGCGCTCGGGCGCGGTGGTCGAGAAGCGCGAGATCCCGCAGTGGTTCCTCAAGATCACCGATTACGCGCAGGAGCTGCTGGACGGTCTGGACAGGCTGGACGGCTGGCCGGACTCGGTGCGTACCATGCAGCGCAACTGGATCGGACGCAGCGAGGGCCTGGAGATCGCCTTCGACATCGACGGCCACGACGAGCGGTTGTCGGTCTACACCACCCGCCCGGACACGCTGATGGGCGTGACCTTCATGTCGATCGCCGCCGAACACCCGCTGGCGCAGCGCGCCGCACGGGACAATCCGGAGCTGGCCGGCTTCATCGCCGACCTGCGCCGAGGCGGCGTCTCCGAGGCCGAGTTGGAAACCCAGGCCAAGCGCGGCATGGACACCGGGGTGCGCGCGATCCACCCGGTCACCGGCGAGAAGATCCCGGTCTGGGTGGCCAACTTCGTGCTGATGAGCTACGGCACCGGCGCGGTGATGGCGGTTCCCGGCCACGACCAGCGCGACTGGGAATTCGCGAAGAGCTACGGCCTGCCGATCCGCATGGTGATCGTGCCGACGGACGTGCGCGACGCGCTCGACGAGATCGGCCGCGATGTCGGCAGCCACGCCGATCCGATGCGCACCGCGCTCGGCGGCGCCGGTGCGGTCGACGCCTACGACACCCGCGCCGCGGTGCAGGTGGTCGACGATTTCGGGCGCCGCATCGCCGAGCAGGGCGCCTGGACCGAACGCGGCTGGCTGGTGAACTCCGGCGAGCTGGACGGCATGGATTTCCAGCGGGCCTTCGATGCGCTGGCCGCGCGCCTCGAGCGCGAGGGCTGCGGCGGGCGCCGGACCAACTTCCGCCTGCGCGACTGGGGCGTCAGCCGCCAGCGCTACTGGGGCTGCCCGATCCCGGTGATCCATTGCGGCGCCTGCGGCGCGGTCCCGGTGCCCGAGGACCAGCTGCCGGTGGTGCTGCCGGAAGACGTGGAGGAAGCCTTCGCGAAGGCCGGTGGCGTGCAGTCCCCGATCAAGGCCGATCCGGAGTGGCGCAGGACCACCTGCCCGCAGTGCGGCGGCGCGGCCGAGCGCGAGACCGATACCTTCGACACCTTCATGGAGTCGAGCTGGTACTACGCCCGCTACACCTCGCCGAGCGCCGCCGACATGGTCGACGCGCGCGCCGACTACTGGACGCCGGTGGACCAGTACATCGGCGGCATCGAGCACGCGATCCTGCACCTGCTGTACTTCCGTTTCTACCACAAGCTCATGCGCGACGCCGGCCTGGTGTTCAGCGACGAGCCGGCGGTGAACCTGCTCACCCAGGGCATGGTGATCGCCGAGACCTTCTATCGCGAGCAGCCCGACGGCTCGAAGGACTGGATCAATCCGGCCGACGTCGAGGTACGCCGCGACGAACGCGGCCGCATCGTCGGCGCGACGCTGAAGGCCGACGGCGGGCCGGTGGAGATCGGCGGCGTCGAGAAGATGTCGAAGTCGAAGAACAACGGCGTCGACCCGCAGTCGATGGTCGACAAGTACGGCGCCGACACCGTGCGCCTGTTCTCCATGTTCGCGGCGCCGCCCGAGCAGTCGCTGGAGTGGAACGAGGCGGGGGTCGAGGGCATGTCGCGGTTCCTGCGCCGGCTGTGGACGCAGGCGACGCGGCACGCCGACGAGGGCGCCGCGCCGGCGCTCGATCGCGGGGCGATGACCGCGGCGCAGAAGACCCTGCGCCGGCAGCTGCACGAGACCATCCGCAAGGTCGGCGACGACTACGGCCGCCGCCACAGCTTCAACACCGCGATCGCCGCGGTGATGGAACTGCTGAACCACCTGGCGAAGTTCGATGACGCCGGCGCCAACGGGCGCGCCCTGCGGCAGGAGGCGTTCGAGGCCATCGTGCTGCTGCTCAACCCGATCACCCCCCACGCCAGCCATGCGCTGTGGCAGCGGCTGGGCCATCCCGAGACCCTGCTCGAGGACCGGCCGTTCCCGGAACCGGATCCGGACGCGCTGCGGCGCGACGCGGTGACCCTGGCGGTGCAGGTCAACGGCAAGCTGCGCGGCACCATCGAGGCGGCGGTGGACGCCGACCGGCAGGCGATCGAGACGCAGGCGCTGGCCGAACCCAATGTCGCGCGCTTCATCGGCGACGGCAGCGTGCGCAAGGTGATCGTGGTGCCCGGCAAGATCGTGAACATCGTTGTCTCCTGAATCGGCGCGTCGTCGCCTGAACCGGCGCGCGCTTGCCGGCCGCTGCCGCCTCGTCCAGACTCCGCCCATGATCCGATCCGCTGTCGTCGCCGTCCTCGCCCTGGCCCTCGCGGCCTGCGGTTTCCACCTGCGCAACGCGCTGTCGCTGCCGCCCGATCTCGGCCCGGTGCAGGTGGTCGCGCGCGATCCCTACAGCCCGTTGCCGGACGCGCTGGCGCTGACGCTGCAGCGTGCCGGCGCCGAGGTCCGGCGCGGCCGCAGGGCGGAGGAGGACATCGCGACCCTCAACATCCTGTCGGAGCGCTGGGCATCGACGCCGGTCAGCATCGATGCGCAGGGCCGTGCGCAGGAGTACGCGCTGCGCTACGCGGTCGTGTTCGAGCTGCTGGGCGCCGACGGCGAGGACATCGTGCCGCAACAGGCGATCGAGCTGTCGCGCGACTACGTTTCCAGTCCGACCGACCTGACCGGCACCGACAGCGAGCGCGACCTGCTCAGCCGCGAGATGGAGCGCGAGATGACGGCGTCGATCGTCCGCCGGATCGACGGCGCCTCGCGTCAGCCGATGCCGTGATCGCGGCGGCCGTGCGGATGCGGGCATCATGGAACTGACGCCCGAGCGCCTGGCCGGTCAGCTCGGCAGCGAGCCGCTGCGGCCGGCGTACCTGATCGCCGGCCCCGAGCCGTTGCGCGTCCTGGAGGCGGCGGATGCGTTGCGGGTCCATGCCCGCGGACAGGGCTATGTCGAGCGCGAGATCTTCGACGCCGACGGGCGCGGTTTCGACTGGGGCGCGCTGCAGGCGACCTTTCGTGCGCCCAGCCTGTTCGCGAGCCAGCGCCTGATCGAGTTGCGCCTGCCCACCGCCAAGCCGGGCAAGGACGGCGCGGCGGTGATCGCCGAGTTCTGCGCCGATCCGCCGGGCGACATCCTGCTGCTGGTCACCGGGGGCGAGTGGAGCCGCCAGCACGGCGGCAAGTGGAGCGAGGCGATCGGGCGGATCGGCCACGTCGTCGTGGCCTGGGCGGTGAAGCCGCACGAGATGTCGGACTGGATCGAGCGCCGCCTGCGCAGCCGCGGCGTCGCCGCCGACCGCGATGCGGTGCAGCGGCTGGCGGAACTGGTCGAAGGCAATCTGCTGGCAGCCGCGCAGGAGGTCGACAAGCTCGCCCTGCTCAGCGACGGCACGCCGCTGGGCGCGCCACTGGACTTGGCACGGATGGAGGCCCTGGTCGCCGATGCCGCCCGCTTCGACGTGTTCCGGCTGATCGACGCCGCGCTCAACGGCCAGGCGGCGCCGGCCGCGCGCATGCTCGCCGGACTGCGCGCCGAGGGCGCGGCGGTGCCGGCGCTGATGGGCATGGTGGTGATGGAGCTGCAGCGTGCGGCCGCGCTGGCACAGGTGCAGGCGCGCGGCGGCAACCTGGCCTCCGAGTTCCGGGCGCAGCGGGTGTGGGAATCGAAGCAGGCGGTGTTCCGGCGCGCGCTGCAGCGCCATGGCGTCGAGCGCTGGGAGCGTTTCCTGGCCGAGGCCGGGCGCATCGATCGCATCGCCAAGGGCCGCGCCGCCGGCGACGCCTGGCAGGCGCTCGAACGCCTGCTGCTGGCCGTGGCCGAACCGCGCGCCGTTGCCCTGTTGGGCCAGCACTGAGATGAGATCGCTGCTGGTGCTGTACGGCGGCACCTTCGATCCGGTGCACAACGGCCACCTGGCGATCGCGCGCGCCGCGCGCGACCGCCTGCGCTGCGCCATCCACCTGATGCCGGCCGCGGACCCGCCGCATCGCCCGCCGCCCGGCGCCGATGCCCGGCACCGGGCGGCGATGCTCGAGCTGGCCATCGCCGGTGAGCACGACCTGTGCGTGGACCGGCGCGAACTGGCCCGCGACGGCCGCAGTTACACGGTCGCCACCCTGCGCGACCTGCGGGCGGGCGAGGGCGCGGCGGCCACGCCGGTCGCGCTGCTGGTCGGCGCCGACAGCTTCGTCGGCCTGCCGGCCTGGAAGGAATGGCGCGCGTTGTTCGATCTGGCGCATTTCGTCGTCGCCGAGCGCGCCGGCAGCCCGCTCGACGAGACCCTGCCGACGGCGCTGGCGGAACAGGTCGCGGGGCGCCTGGTCGACGATCCGGCGGCGCTGTCGGCGGCGCCGGCCGGGCGGATCCTGCCGCTGCGGCAGCCGCTGAGCGGGGAATCGGCGACCGACCTGCGTCGGCGCGTGGCCGGGGGATTGCCATGGCGACACCTGCTGCCGGCCCCGGTGGCCGACTACATCGACCGCCACCGGCTGTACCGTGACGATGCCGACACGGCGTCTCCGCTATAATTCGCGGCGAAAATTCCAGAGTCCAGCGCTTTGACCAGTCCCGCCCAAGTCATCAAGACCCGCCTGCCCAATCCACCGCCGCCCGTCGAAGTCCTGCTCGGGCAGGTACGCGCGGCCATCGAGGAACTGAAGGCACGGGACACCGTCGAGATCGACGTCCGCGGCAAGACCAGCGTCTGCGATTACATGGTGGTGGCGTCGGGGACCTCCAGCCGCCACGTCAAGTCGATCGCCGACGAGGTGGTGAAGTACGCCAAGCGCCTGGACGTGCAGCCGCTCGGCGTCGAGGGCGAGCGCGAGGCCGAATGGGTGCTGGTCGACCTCGGCGACGTGGTGGTCCACGTCATGCTGCCGCGGGTGCGCGAGTTCTATGCGCTCGAGCGCCTGTGGACGGTCGGCGACCAGCCGCCTGAGTGAGAGAAACGAGGAACGAGGAACGAGTGTCTCCGATCGACAGAAGATGCGCGGAGCCCGTCCACTCGTTTCTCGTTCCTCTTCACTCGTTCCTCGGTGTAACAGATGAAGGCCCGCCTGATCGCCGTCGGCGAACGCGCGCCGTCATGGGTTGCCGACGGATTCGCCGAATACCGCAAGCGGCTGTCGCACTGGCTGCCGCTGGACCTGGTCGAAGTGGAACCCGGCCTGCGCGGCAAAGGACGCGACGCGGTCCGTGCGACGCACGACGAGGGCGTCCGGGTACTGGCGGCATTGCCCAGGCAGGCCCACGTGGTGGCGCTGGACGGCCGCGGACGCGGCTACACCTCGGAACAGCTGGCGCAGCGGCTCGAGCACTGGCGCGGGCAGGGGCGCGATCTCGCGGTGCTGATCGGCGGGCCCGAGGGCCACGCCCCCGAGGTGCTGGCGCGCGCCGACGAGCGGTGGTCGCTGGGCCCCCTGACCCTGCCGCACATGCTGGTGCGCCTGGTCGCCGCCGAACAGCTGTACCGGGCCGCGGCGCTGCTGGCCAATCATCCGTATCACCGCGCCTGAGCGGCGACGCTCGTAGGAGCGCGCCATGCGCGCGCTGCTTCGAGTCGATGGCCGTTGCCATCCATGGCGCGATGGTGTCGGCTTCGGAACGTCCTGCCCGGCCATCCATGGCCGGGCGTTCGCGACCACAGCAGATGCCGATAGGGCATCTGCTGTGCGTGGTCGCTCACCCGCGATCGAGGTTGAAATCGATCGGCACCAGACCGATCGCCTGCACGGGTTGCCCTTCACGGATGGCCGGCTGGAAACGCCAGTTGCGCAGCACGTGGCGACGCGCACTGTCGTCCAGGACGCGGTGGCCGCTGCTGCGGTGGATGCGCACCTCGAGCGGGCTGCCGTCGACATCCACCAGCACCTCGAGCAGCACCGTGCCCTGCAGGCCGCCGATGATCGCCTCGCGCGGGTAGCGCGGTGCCGGAGCGCTGGCGTATGCAAGACGCATGCCGGAAACCGGACCGCTGGCGGGTTCCACCGCGGCGGTCTCCGCCGTCGCCGGCACGGTCACCGGTTCGGCCGGCAGGATGCCTTGATCGACGATCACCGGTGCGATTGCCGGCGCCGCGATCTCGGGCGGCGCCACGGTGTGGCTCTGCGGCGGTGGGGTCCGCTCGGGGACGACCTCGACGATCGGCGGTGGATCCGGCGGCTCCTGCGGCGCCTCGATCCAGCGGAATTCCATGTTGCGGACGTCCGGCAGCGCCAGCAGCTCCGGCCGGCTCACTGGAACCAGCAGCAGGCACAGGGCGACGACGTTGAGCAGCAGGGTGCCGCTGATGCCGGCGATGCGCACCGGATCCGGGTGCGGACGGGACGGACGGGCGTGCGCGTGGGCGTGCTGCGGGACCATGATCCACCTCCTAGGGCCTGTTAACGCTTATGGCGCAGGCCCGGCCCTTCGGGTTGCTTCCCAATGGCCGCCATGCGGCGCCGCGCCGCTTGACCTTGCAGGCAGCAAGGCGCTGCGCGGCGCAACACCACCTGACGGCCATTGGGAAGCAACGCGGCATGCGCCATAAGCGTTAACAGGCCCTATGTTGTCGTGCATGACGGACAACGGCCGGGCGGCGGGTGCGGGGTCAAGGCGAGGTGCGCATCCGGCGACCGGCTCGACAGCGTCTTCACGCTGCGCCGGCGCCGGGCGCGCGGCAAGCCGCGGCAGGACGTACGGTGCGATCCGGCGGACGGATGGTCGCAACGGCATGGGGGCCCATATGGGCCCCCATGGAGATCAGTCGTCGTTCGCCGGGTCCGGGTCATTCTCCGGGTCGCGCTCCAGGCCACCCTCGTCCGGTTCGTCCGGCTTCCGCTTGCCGACGTTGCGCGCGTCGTCACGATCCCGCGGCACGCGTTCGGCGTAGCCGGACTTGTCGTCGTCGCGGCCGGCGGGAACGCTCTTGTCCTTCTCCCTGTCTTTTTCCGCGGTCATCTCAGCCCTCCAGTTCGAACACGACGTCGAGGTTGGCGGTGAGCGTGGTCTGGCCGGGCGAGACCGGGCTGGAAGCGGCCATGTCCATCGCCGTGGTCTCCATCCGCATCATCGGCCTCGGCGGCGGCATGAACCCGCCGCCCTCGCTGATGCTGACGATCCGGCGCACGCGCATCCCCAGCGACTGCGCATATATCCGCGCACGCTGTTGTGCTTTCTGCAACGCCGCCTGGCGGGCCTCGTCGTAGACGGCCTCCGGTTCGTCGATCTCGAAGCTCGGACCGTTGACCTGGTTGGCGCCGCTGGCGACCAGCGCATCGAGCACATCGCCGAGGGCGGCGATATCGCGCACCTTCAGGCTGACGGTGTTGCTGGCCTGGTAGCCGGTGATCGCCGGCGCCGCGTTGTCGCTGTGACGGTACTGCGGATGGACGTTGAGGCCGCTGGTCTGGACGTCCTTTTCGGCAATGCCGGCGGCCTTGATCGCGGCCATCAGCGCGTTCATCCGTTCGGCGTTGGCGCGCAGCGCGGCGTTGGCGTCTGCCGCCTGGGTGACCACGCCGGCGGACAGCGTCGCCACGTCCGGGACCCGGCTGGCTTCGGCCTGGGCGGAGACGGACAGCAGGGTGCCGTCGGCGATGGCGGTACGGGTGGTCTGCGAAGTCTGGGCGGTGGCGGTCATGGCGGGGACGGCCGACGAGGCCGCGAGCAGCAGGGGCAACAGGATGCGACGGGTCATGCGGATCTCCTGGATCGATGAAACAAAGGGTCGAATCCAACCGGTGAACGGGCCGTGAGCCGAAACGGGGTTGGCCGACGATGAGAGCCGGTCGCGGCGGGGCCGCGGGTTATCCTGTCCGGATGCTGCATCTTGCCTCGAAATCCCCGCGCCGCCGTGAACTGCTGGCCCGGCTCGGCGTGCCGTTCGCGCCGCTCGACGTGGACATTCCCGAAGCGCCGCTCCCGGACGAGACACCGAAGGCGTACGTGTGCCGGGTGGCGCGCGAGAAGGCCGCCGCCGGCTGGCGGCTGCTGGGCGCCCCCGTCCAGGACGCGGTGCTCGGCGCCGACACCGAAGTGGTGCTCGGCGACGAGGTGTTCGGCAAGCCGCGCGACGCCGATGCCGCCGCGGCCATGCTGCGGCGCCTGTCGGGGCGCACGCACACCGTGATCTCGGCGGTGACCCTGCGCACCGCCGCGGGCGAGCGCCAGGCGGTCTCGGTCTCGGAGGTCACGTTCACCGGGCTTGCCGACGCCGACGTCGTCGCCTACGTGGCCGGCGGCGAACCGATGGGCAAGGCCGGCGGCTACGCCATCCAGGGCGGCGCCGAGGCGTTCGTGGCGCATCTGGCGGGCAGCTATTCGGGAGTGGTGGGGCTGCCGCTGTTCGAGACCGCCGCATTGCTGCGGGCGGGCGGCTTCGCGGTCGCCGGCTTCGCGGCGCCCGAGCCGCGCGCCCGGGCCGGGTCCGCGGCGTCCCCGTCGCCGGCCGCGACCGCCTCCACCGGGTGAAGCGCGCGATGTCGGAAGAGATCCTGGTCAACGTCACCCCGCGCGAGACCCGCGTGGCGGTGGTCGAGAACGGCATGCTGCAGGAGCTGCACATCGAGCGCGGCTGGAGCCGCGGCGTGGTCGGCAACATCTACAAGGGCCGGGTGCAGCGGGTGATGCCGGGCATGCAGGCGGCGTTCGTGGAGATCGGGCTCGACCGCGCCGCCTTCCTGCACGCCAACGACGTGATGCGCTCGTTGCCGCCGCCGGAGATCGACGGCGAGGCCGCGACGCTGCCGGTGCCGCAGCCGGTGCTGCCGATCGCCGAGCTGCTGCGCGACGGCCAGGACGTGGTGGTGCAGGTGGTGAAGGAGCCGATCGGCTCCAAGGGCGCGCGCCTGACCACCCAGATCAGCATTCCCTCGCGCTATCTGGTGCTGCTGCCGCAGTCGAACGTGATCGGGGTGTCGGCGCGGATCGAGGACGAAGCCGAGCGCGCGCGCCTCAAGGGCCTGGTCGCCGAGCTGGCGCTGGGCGGTTCCGGCCACGGCTACATCGTCCGCACCAATGCGGAAGGGCAGCCCGCCGAAGCGTTGGCCGAGGACATCGCCTACCTGGCGCGGGCGTGGGCGCTGGTGGAGCAGCAGGTGCGCGATGCACGCGTGGGCGCCTGCGTCTACGAGGACCTGAGCCTGCCGATGCGCGCGGTGCGCGACCTGATGCGCCGCGACGTGGAGAAGGTGAAGGTCGATTCGCGCGAGACCTGGGAGCGCCTGCGCGTGTTCGCGGCGCAGTACATGCCGGGCCTGGCGGAGAAGATCGAGCACTACGGCGGCGAGCGGCCGGTGTTCGACCTGTACGGGGTCGAGGACGAGATCCAGCGCGCGCTCGACAAGCAGGTGCCGCTGAAGTCCGGCGGCTACCTGGTGATCGACCAGACCGAGGCGATGACCACGGTGGACGTGAACACCGGTTCGTTCCTGGGTCAACGCAACCTCGAGGAGACCGTTTACAGGACCAACCTGGAGGCCGCGCAGGCGGTCGCCCGTCAGCTGCGGCTGCGCAATCTCGGCGGCATCATCATCATCGACTTCATCGACATGGTCGACCCGGAACACCGGCGCCAGGTGCTGCGCACGCTGGAGAAATCGCTGGCGCGCGATCACGCCAAGACCACTGTCTACGACTTCTCGCCGCTGGGCCTGGTGGAGATGACGCGCAAGCGCACCATCGACAGCCTGCAGCGCCAGCTCAGCGAGACATGCAATGCCTGCGGCGGCCGCGGCATGCTCAAGACCGCGGAAACGGTGACCTACGAGATCTTTCGCGAGATCACCCGCGCGGTGCGCCAGTTCGAGGCCGAGCGGCTGCTGGTGATCGCCTCGCCCAAGGTGGTGGCGCGGATCACCGAGGAGGAGTCGACGGCGGTCGCCGAGCTCGAGGAATTCCTCGGCAAGTCGATCCGCTTCCAGTCCGACGAACAGTACCTGCAGGAGCAGTTCGATGTCGTTCTGCTTTGAGGCCGGGAATCGGGAATGGGGAATCGGGAATCGGGAAAAGCTCGATATCCCGTCATTCCGGCGCAAGCCGGAATCCATTTTGCCGTTGCTGCTGATCCGGGCGATACAAGTCACCACAAAGTGGACTCCGGCTTGCGCTGGAACGACGGGTAGCGGCGCTGCGCTTTCCCGATTCCCGATTCCCCATTCCAGATTCCCGGCTCATCCAGCGAGCGCAGCGAGCCGATGAGCCTTCTAAGCCATCGCCTGCGCCTGTTGCGCCGTGGCCTGTGGCTGGCGCTGGCGGTCGTGCTGGTGCTGATGGCGTTGGCCGCCGGCATTACCAGCCAGATGCTGCCGCTGGTGGAGCGGCATCCGCAGCGGGTCGCGGACTGGCTGAGCGAGCGCGCCGGCCGCGAGGTCGCCTTCGATCGGCTCGAGACCGAATGGACCCGGCGCGGCCCGCTGCTGCGGCTCGACGGCCTGCGCATCGGCGACGGACCGGAAGCGGTGCAGGTCGGTGCCGCGGAGGTGCTGGTCGCGCAGTATGCGGGCCTGCTGCCGGGGCGCTCGCTGACCGAGCTGCGCCTGCGCGATCTGGACCTGACACTGGAACGCGACGACGAAGGCCGCTGGCGCGTGCGCGGCCTGCCGGGACAGCGCGATCGCGATGACGAAGGCGATCCGTTCGACGTGCTGGAGCGTCTGGGCGAGTTGCAGGTGATCGGCGGCAGCCTGACGGTGGATGCACCGGGACTGCAGATCGAGGTCACGGTGCCGCGGATCGACCTGCGCCTGCGCGTCGACGGCGACCGCGTGCGCGCGGCTGCGCGCGCGTGGATGGAAGGCGACGAGACGCCGTTGCAGGCGGCGTTGGAGTTGACGCGCGATCGCGGCGACGGGCGCCTGTACGCGGCACTGGACGCGGCCGATCTCGCGCATTGGTCGCCGTTGCTGCGCCATGCCGGCATCTCGGTCGACGGCGGGCACGGCCGGATCGATGCCTGGGCGACGCTGCACGACAACCGTGTCGCCGCCGTCGTCGCACGCACCGCGCTGGACGACCTCGGCCTGCGCGCGCGCCACGGCGAAGCGGAGGCGACGCGGGTCTCGTTCGAGCGGGTCGAGGCGCGAATGCACTGGGCCGCCACGGAATCGGGTTGGCGCCTGGACGCGCCGCACCTGCGCATCACCGCCGGCGACGCGGTGCAGTCGCTGGACGGCATGCTGATCGCGGCCGGCCGACGCTATGCCTTCGCCGCCGAACGCATCGACGCCGGGCCGCTGCTGGCGTTGCTGCCGCTGAGCGACCGCGTGCCGCCGGCGCTGCGCGACTGGCTGCGGCAGGCGCGGCCGAACGCGGTGCTCGACGATGTCGAAGTCGTCGGCGAACGCGACGGCCGGCTGCGCCTGCAGGCGCGGATCGACGACCTGGCGTTCGCCAGCGTCGGCGACCGCCCCGGCGTGAGCGGCCTGCGCGGCAGCCTGCACGGGGACGCACGCGGCATCGGGTTCGCTTTCGACCCGGAGGCGGAGCTGCGCTTCGACTGGCCGGCCGGTTTCGGCGATCCGCACCAGGTGTCGCTGCGCGGCGAAGTGGTGGCCTGGCGCGAAGACGACGACTGGGTCCTGCAGACGCCGGCGCTGCGCCTCCAGGGCGACGGCTACGGTGCCGACGTACGCGGCGGGTTGCGGTTCGCGGCCAACGGCGGGCGCCCGCGGATCGATCTGGCCGCGCAGCTGGACGATGTGCAGGTGCCGGTGGCGAAGCGGTTCTGGGTGCGTCACAGGATGCCGGAGGCCACCGTCGACTGGCTGGACGCCGCGCTGGTCGGCGGCACCGTGCGCAACGGGCGCGCGCTGGTGTCGGGCGACCTGGACGACTGGCCGTTCCGGGCCGAAGCCGGGCGTCCGGCGCCGGGGTTGTTCCAGGCCGAGGCTAGGTTGGCCGGGGTGGAGGTCAAGTTCCAGCCGGACTGGCCGGCGGTCGAACGGCTGACGGGACGGGTGCGGTTCATCGCCGACGGCTTCGAGCTGCGCGGTGCCGGCGCGATCGCGGACGTGGCGTTCAGCGATCTCGCGGCCGGCGTTGCGCATTTCGGTCGGGCCGAACTGGGCGCCAGCGCACGCACCCGGACCGATGCCGCCGCGTTGCTGGCGCTGCTGCGCGGCAGCCCGCTGCAGGCGATGCACGGCGACGCGGTCGCCGGCCTGTCGGTCGCCGGCCCGGTCGCGGCGACCTTCGCCATGACCCTGCCGATGCACGGCAGCAATCGCGGCAGGCCGAGGATCGACGGCGGCGTCGAACTGCAGGGCGTGCGCGCCCGCGAACCGGAATGGGGCCTGGTTCTCGACGACGTGCGCGGCGACGCGCGCTACGATCAGGAAGGCTTCATCGCCGAAGGGTTGCGCACGTTGCACGAGGATCGCGCCGGTGTCCTCGCGTTGCGCGCCGGCGACGGCCACGTGCGTGATCCGACACAGGCGTTCGAGGCCGAACTGCGGACGGCGATCGACGCTGCGCAACTGCTCGCGCGGGCACCGGACCTGGACTGGCTGCGCCCGTACGTGCGGGGGCGTTCGGACTGGACGGTCACCGTCTCGGTGCCGCGGTCGGCTTCGCCGCCGCGGTCGCCGTCACCGCGGTCGCTGCCGCTACCGCCGCCGCAGGAACCGGACAGCGCGCAGGCGACCGCGGCCGCGCGCCTGCGGCTGCGTTCGGACCTGGTCGGCACCGTGCTGGACCTTCCGGCGCCGCTGGACAAGCCGGCTGCCACCCCGTTGTCGAGCCTGATCGAAACCGCGCTGCCCTTGGGGGGCGGCGAGATCACGTTGCGCCTCGGCCAGCGCATGGCGCTGCGTGCGCGTAGCGGCAGCGGGCGCACCGGCGTCGACGTGGCGCTCGGAGGCGGTGCGGCGGCGGCGGCGCCCGCGTCCGGCCTGGTCGTCAGCGGTCATACGCCGGCGTTGGCGGCGATGGACTGGATCGGCCTCGCGGCCGGTGGGGACGGCGGCGGAGGCGGCGGGGAAGGATTGTCGCTGCGGCGCGTCGATCTCGCGGTCGACCGCCTGCTGTTGCTCGGCGGCGTTTTCGCCGACACCCGCGTCCGCGGCGCGAAGGCCGATAGCGGCGTTACTTCACTGCGCTTCGACGGGCCGGCGCTGGCCGGCAGCCTGTCGTTGCCGCAGGCGTCCGGCGGCACCGTGAGCGGCCGGCTGCAGCGCCTGCACTGGCGCAGCGCCGCAACGGCAGCGCAGGCGTCCGCCGCGGCCGCCGCCGAAGACGAGGCGGCGACCATCGGCGGTACGAATCCTGCGGACATCCCGCCGATCGACCTCGCGGTCGACGACCTGCGGTTGAACGATGCCGACCTCGGCGAGGCCGGCCTGCGGACCCGCCCGACGCCCGACGGCTTGCGGATCGAGCAGCTGCAGACGCGCGCGCCGAAGCAGCGCATCGACGGGACCGGCGATTGGCGCGGCCGCGGCGCCAACGAGCGCACCCAGCTGAAGTTCGACATCGCCAGCCGGGATTTCGGCGCGCTGCTGGCGGGACTGGGGCAGGGCGGCCGCATTCTCGGCGGCGACGGCAAGGTCCAGCTGGACGCTGCCTGGCCCGGCAGTCCGGCGCGGTTTCGCGCCGACGCGCTGCAGGGAACGCTCGCGCTGAGGGTGAAGGACGGCCAGCTGGTGGAGATCGACCCCGGCGCCGGCCGCGTGCTCGGATTGCTCAGCGTTGCGGAGCTGCCGCGCCGCCTCACCCTCGATTTCCGCGACTTCTTCGACAAGGGCTTCGCCTTCAACCGCATCGGCGGCCAGGTGCGCTTCGGGCAGGGGCGGGCGAGCAGCGACGATCTGGTCATCGACGGCCCCGCGGCCGAGATCCGCATTGCCGGCAGCGCCGACCTGCGCGCGCAGACCTACGACCAGACCATCGACGTGTTCCCGAAATCCGCCAACCTGCTGACCGCGGTCGGCGCGATCGCCGGCGGGCCGGTCGGCGCTGCGGTCGGGGCGGTCGCCAATGCGGTGCTGAAGAAGCCGCTGAGCGGACTGGGCGCCACCACCTATCGCGTCAGCGGCCCCTGGAAGGAACCCAAGGTGGAGGTGGTCCGCCGCGAACCGCGCGTGGCGCGGCCGTAGAGCGGAGCTTGCTCCGCTGCGTAGGCTCCGGAGCCCACATGGCTCGCCGGCGATTCATTGACGACAGCCGTGGCGACGGCCTCATTCTCACCGCAACGGAGAGAGCTGCCTGGCGCCCCTTGCCATTCGTTCCATCACCCCCAGATCGAATCCAATGACCGATTCCCATGATCCGCTCGCCCTCGCCGAGTCCCGCCTGCTGCAGCCCGCCGGGCTCGACGGCGGCGGCCTGGAACGCGCCTTCGGCGCCCTGCTGGGCCCCGGCGTCGATTTCGGCGACCTGTACTTCCAGCACACCCGTCGCGAGAGCTGGACGGTCGAGGACGGCATCGTCAAGGACGGCGCGCACTCGATCGAACAGGGCGTGGGGGTGCGCGCGATCTCGGGCGAGAAGACCGGATTCGCCTACTCCGACGAGATCAACGCCACCGCGCTGCTGGCCGCGGCAGGCTCGGCGCGCGCGATTGCCCGCGCCGGCGATGCCCGCCATGCGTGCGCCCTGGTGCCGGGCGAGGGGCGTTCGCTGTACCGCGCGGAAGACCCGATCGCGGCGCTCGGCAGCGCGGTGAAGGTCGAGGCGCTGCGCCGGGTCGACCGGATGCTGCGCGCCGCCGATCCGCGCGTGCGGCAGGTGATGGTGAGCCTGAGCGGCGCCGTCGACACCATCCTGGTCGCGCGCAGTGACGGCGTGCTCGCCGGCGACGTGCGGCCGCTGGTGCGACTCAACGTGCAGGTGCTCGTCGAGCAGGACGGGCGCCGCGAATCCGGCTACGCCGGTTATGGCGGGCGCCATTCCTACGAGGAGCTGCTGGCCGACGGCAAGCCCGAGCGCTTCGCGCGCGAGGCGCTGCGGCAGGCGCTGGTGAACCTGGAGGCGGTCGACGCCCCCGCCGGGGTGATGCCGGTGGTGCTCGGCGCCGGCTGGCCGGGCGTGTTGCTGCACGAGGCGGTCGGCCACGGTCTCGAGGGCGACTTCAACCGCAAGGGCACCAGCACCTACGCCGGCCGCATGGGCCAGCGGGTGGCCGCGCCGGGTGTGACCATCGTCGACGACGGCACCCTCGACGGCCGCCGCGGCTCGCTCAACATCGACGACGAGGGCACGCCCACCCAGTGCACCACGCTGATCGAGGACGGCGTGCTGACCGGCTACATGCAGGACACCCACAACGCCCGGCTGATGGGCACGCAGCCGACCGGCAACGGCCGCCGCGAATCGTTCGCGCACCTGGTGATGCCGCGCATGACCAACACGTACATGCTCGCCGGCAACCACGAGCGCGAGGAGATGATCCGCTCGGTGAAGAAGGGCCTGTACGCGGTCAACTTCGGCGGCGGCCAGGTCGACATCACCAGCGGCAAGTACGTGTTCTCGGCGACCGAGGCCTATCTGATCGAGGACGGCAAGGTCACCGCGCCGGTGAAGGGCGCGACCCTGATCGGCAACGGTCCCGAGACCATGCAGCGCGTGACCATGGTCGGCAGCGACTTCGCCCTCGACGACGGCGTCGGCGTCTGCGGCAAGGACGGCCAGAGCGTGCCGGTCGGCGTCGGCCAGCCGTCGCTGCTGATCGACCGGCTGACGGTGGGGGGGACGCGGACCTGATGGCCCGCGTTGGGGAAAAAAGGGGTCAGAGTCATTTTTCGGAGGAAGATGCCGGGTCGATTCAGGATCTCGATCCGAAAAATGACTCTGACCCCTTTTTTCGAAGCAACGACGTGCGCCGGCTCTTCGATTCCCTATTCCCGATTCTCGATTCCCGGCTGTTCCGGCTGTTCCGGCTGTTGCGCGAGCAGCAGCTCGCGCAACAGCCGGAACAGCTCCCGGTACGCCCGCGGCGGCTTGTCGCGGCGGCGTTCCTCCAGCGCATTGCGCACCAGCTGGCGCAAGTGCTGGCGGTCGGCCGACGGATGTTCGGACAGCAGTTCGGCCAGCGCGGCATCGCCCTCGGCGAGCAGGCGCTCGCGCCAGGTCTCGGCGCGATGCAGCAACGCCGTTTCCTGGCGCGCCGCCTCGCCGCCGGCGTCGAGCGCGTCGCGGATCGCGTGCAGGGCGTCGTCGTCCTCGCGCCGCATCTGCTTGGCCAGGAATGCCAGCTGGCGCTTGCGGGCGATGTGCGAGCCGATGCGCTGGGCATCGAGGATATGCGGCAGCAGCGCGTCGGGAATCGGCAGCTGCTGCAGCTGCGCCGGCGACAGCGCCACCAGCCGTTCGCCCAGCGCCAGCACTTCCAGCGCGTCGCGCCGCTGCTGGCTGCGGCTGGGGCCGAGATATTCGCCGCTGTCTTCGTCGATGCCGCGCATGCGTCCGTCCGCGAGGGCCGCCGGTCGCGATGGAGACCGCGCCGGGGTCATGAAACATTCGGCCTTCCCGCGCCCGTCCGGGTCCGGGAATCCGATCGATGTCACAGGATAAGCCATTGAACACCGCCATCAACGCCGCAACGGCCGCCGCGCCGGACGACCACCGCGACCGCATCGCGCAACTCGGGGACATCGCGCAGCGCATGCTGGCGCTCGCCCGCGCCGGCGGCGCCTCGCAGGCCGAGGTGTCGTGCTCGGAGGAGCGCGGCCTCAACGTCGGCGTGCGCATGGGCGAGGTGGAGACGGTGGAGGCCACCCGCGACCGCGGCATCGGCCTGACCGTGTACTTCGGCCGCCGCAAGGGCAGCGCCAGCACCGCCGACCTGCGCGAGGAGAGCCTGCGCGCCACGGTCGAACAAGCCTGCGCGATCGCCCGGTTCACCGAGGAGGACCCCGCCGCCGGCCTGGCCGACGCCGCGCTGATGGCGACCGAGATCCGCGATTTCGATACCTGGCACCCGTGGCCGCTCGACGCCGAGCGCGCGGCCGCGCTGGCGTTGGCCTGCGAGAGCGCCGGCCGCGAACACGACGCTCGCATCGGCAATTCCGACGGCGCATCGGTCGGCAGCGGCGAATCGCTGGGCGTCTACGCCAATACGCACGGGTTCTCCGGCGCCAGCCGCGATACCCGGCACAGCATCGGCTGCGGACTGATCGCCGGCAGCGGCGAGGCGATGCAGCGTGACGGCTGGTACAGCACCGCGCTGGCCGAACAGGACCTGGAGTCGCCGGCGGCGATCGGCCGCAAGGCGGCGCGGCGGGCGCTGGCGCGGCTGGATCCGCGCCCGATCCCGACCGGCGAGCACCCGGTGCTGTTCTCGGCCGAGATGGCGCGCTCGCTGATCGGGCACCTGCTCGGCGCGGTGTCCGGCGGCGCGCTGTACCGGCGCGCGAGCTTCCTGCTCGACAGCGCCGGCGAGCGGATCTTCCCGTCCTGGTTCGAGATCCGCGAGCGTCCGCTGCTGCCGAGCGGCTTCCGTTCCAGCAGCTTCGACGACGAGGGCGTGGTGACGCGGGATTCGGCGCTGGTCGAGGACGGCGTGCTGCAGCGCTACCTGCTCGGCAGCTATTCGGCGCGCAAGCTCGGCCTGCAGTCGACCGGCAACGCCGGCGGCGTGCACAACCTCGATGTCGCCGCCAATGCCGGTGGCTTCGAGGAACTGCTGCGCACCATGGGCCGCGGCCTGGTGGTGACGGAGCTGATGGGGCAGGGCGTGAACACGGTCACAGGCGATTATTCGCGCGGCGCTTCCGGGTTCTGGGTGGAGCGCGGCGAGATCGTGCACGCGGTGGACGGCATCACCGTCGCCGGCAATCTCAGGGCCATGTTCCATGACATCCAGGCCGTCGGCAGCGACATCGATCCGCGTTCGCACGTGCGCACCGGCTCGATCCTGGTCGGCCGGATGACCGTCGCCGGCGGCGATTGACGTAAGCTTGACCGATGGAGCATCGCTCCGCGGCCGCCGGGATCGCGCCTGCCGTCCGGCCTGCATGCAACGGCGCACTGGGGGTAGTCATGACCGATCCACATGAAAGCACGCCACCGCCACCGCCACCGCCACCGCCACCGCCACCGCCACCGCCACCGCCACCGCCACCGCCACCGCCACCGCCACCGCCACCGCCCGAGAACAGCAGCGGCATCAGCGCAGAACAGCGGCAGTGGGCGATGTTCGCGCACCTGTCGGCACTGTTGGGGGGCCTGCTCACCGGCTGGGCGGGCGGCATCGGCTGTTTCCTGGGCCCGCTGGTCATCTGGCTGCTGAAGCGGGAGACCATGCCCTTCGTCGACGACCAGGCCAAGGAAGCGTTGAATTTCAACATCACCCTGGCCGGGCTGTTCCTGATCCTGTTCCTGCTGGGTCTCCTGACCCTGGGCATCGGCTTCATCATCGCCATTCCGATCATGCTGATCGTCGGCGTCACCGCGCTGGTGTTCATCGTCATTGCCGCGATCAAGTCCAACGAGGGCGTCGCCTACCGCTACCCGATCGCGCTGCGCCTGATCAAGTGATCCGGGCCGCGATCGGCTCGGCGATGCGCCGGAGCCGCTGCTGCGGCCCGCCCGGGCAGCGTCTAGGCCATCGGTTGGCTTGCGGGCGCGGCGGCGGCCCCCATCATCGAAGGACCGGACGGTTTCCGGGAGGAGTCGAACGATGGAATACACCGTGCAAACGGCATCCCCCACCAACAGCGAACGGCAGTGGGCCGCCGCGGCGCACCTGACGGCATTGGTACTGGCGCTGCTGACCAGCTGGCTGGTGGGCGTGGCCGGCGTGGTCGGCGCCGGCATCGTCTATCTGCTCAAGCGCGACGACTCGGCCTTTGTCGCCGAGCATGCGCGCGAGGCGGTGAATTTCAACCTCAGCATGCTGATCTACGCCGGGCTGGCGCTCGCCGCGGGCATCGCGCTGGTCGGAGCCACGGTACTGACGCTGGGATTGGGAGCGATCCTGACCGTGCCGGCCGGCATCATGCTGCTGCTGCTGATGGCGGCGATCGCGCTGCTGTGGCTGATCTGCAGCATCGTCGCCACGATCAAGGCCTGGAACGGCGAGCCCTATCGCTATCCGCTGACGATCCGCCTGCTGAACTGAGGCGGCGGCTCAGCGGTCGCGCTCAAGCGCGAGCCGCCCCAGCGCCAGCAGCGCCGCGGCGTCGGTGCCGAAGGGTTCCAGCGCGGCATGCATGCCGTCACCGAGCGCTGCCAACCGGCGCCGCGACGCATCGATGCCCAGCAGCGCCGGGAAGGTGGCCTTGGCCTGCGCGACGTCCTTGCCGGCGGTCTTGCCGAGCGTGGCGCTGTCGCCTTCGACGTCCAGCAGGTCGTCGCGGATCTGGAAACCGAGCCCGAGCGCTTCGGCGTAGCGGTCCAGTTGCGCGAGTGCCGCCTCCCCGGCGCCGGCGGCGAGCGCGCCCAGCCGTACCGACGCGCGCAGCAGGGCGCCGGTCTTCATCGCATGCAGGCGCTCGAGGTCGGCGGGGGAAAAAAAGGGGTCAGAGTCATTTTTCGGATCGAGATCCTGAATCGACCCGGCATCTTCCTCCGAAAAATGACTCTGACCCCTTTTTCTCTTCCCGGTGGCGGCAAGGTCGCGCGCCTGGCCGCCGCACATGCCGTCGGCGCCGGCGGCGGTCGCCAGTTCGCGCAGCATGGCCACGCGCCGGCCGTCCGCGACCGGGGCGTCGGCCAGGGTCGAGAACGCCAGCGACTGCAGCGCGTCGCCGACCAGGATCGCGGTGGCCTCGTCGAAGGCGACGTGCACGGTCGGTCGGCCGCGACGCAATGCGTCGTCGTCCATCGCCGGCAGGTCGTCGTGCACCAGCGAATAGGCGTGGACCAGTTCCACCGCAGCGGCGGGGGCGTCCAGCAATGCATCGTCGGCGCCGAACGCGCGGCCGCTGGCATAGACCAGCAGCGGCCGCATGCGCTTGCCGCCCAGCAGCACGGCGTGACGCATCGCCGCCAGCAAGCGCGGCTCGCCGTGTTCGATCGAATCGAGCGCGCGCGCGAGCGCCGCGTCGGCGCGCGTGCGCCAGGCGTCCAGCTGCGGCGACACGTCGCGCGACGCGACCGGGTCAGGCATCGCCCGCCGCGTCCGGAAACGGTTCGGCGGTTTCCGGGCGCTCCGGATCGCTGAGCAGCTTCACCCGCAGCTCCGCCTGCTCCAGCGCCTGCTGGCAGCGGCGGTAGAGGCCAACGCCGCGCTCGTACGCGGCCAGCGAATCCTCCAGGCTCATCTCGCCCTGTTCCATCTTCTCGACCAGCTGCTCGAGCTGGTCCAGTGACTGCTCGAAGTCGGCGACCGGGGCGGGATCGGGGGCGGGTTTGCGTGCCATGTCGCCAGTTTACCGGAACCCCGCGCAGGGGCGCTCGACGCACGCAAGCGGATCCGTCCGTGACCACAGCAGGCGCTGCCGCCGTGCGCGCAGCCAGGCGTCGAAGCGGTCCGAGTGGACCAGGTCGCCGGCGGCGAACAGTTCGTCGTCGGCATCCGTCAGCAGTGGCAACCGTTCGCGCACCCACGGCGGTACACCGAGGGTCTGCAACACTTGCTTGAGCGCATGCGAATGCCCGCGTCCCGGCAGCCGGATGCGCTCGCCGCCGCGGCGCGCACGCACGATCAGCGGCGCGCGGTACGCCTCCGACGCCGGGACCGCATCGAGGGCATCGCCGGGTTCGACCCGCTCGGGGCCGACCAGCGCCAGTGTGTCTCCAGTCGGCAGCCGCAACGGCATGCGCCCGTCCCAGGCGGTGTGGAAATCCGCCGGCAGCGGTGCCCGTTGCCGCTCGGCATGCAGCAGGTCGCGCCAGCGACGCACCACGGCACCCGACCAGGCGAACGCCGGCGATCCGTCCGTCGCCGTGCCCTGCAGCAGGTCCGCCTCGATCCGGGCGATCCCCTGCGCCGGCAGCGGCGGCAGCGCAAGCATGTCGATCCAGCGCCGCAGCACGCGCGCGCGGCGTGCTTCGGGAAACCTCCGCAGCCCGGCGACGTCGAGCGCCTGCCGATCGACCGTGCGCACGGCGGCGAGCGCGGCCGCGTCCCCGTCGTCGAGCAGCGCCGCGGCCTCGGCGCCGAGCAGGGCGCTGCGCGCCAGTCCGGCCTCTGCCTGCGGCCAGCGCTCGCGCAACAGTGGCAGGATGCGATGGCGCAGGAAGTTGCGGTCCGGTTCGACGCCGGCGTTGCTCGGATCCTCGATCCACTGCAGGCCATGCTGCCGTGCGTGGTCCAGCAGGCGCTCGCGCGGCGCATCGAGCAGCGGCCGCCACAGCCAGCCTTGGCCATGGCGCCGCCAGGGCCGCATCGCCGCCAGGCCATCGACGCCGGACGCGCGCAGCGCCCGCAGCAGGAAGGTCTCGGCCTGGTCGTCGCGGTGGTGCGCGAGCGCCAGAACCTCGCCGGGCCGGAGCTCCGCCTCGAACGCGGCGTGGCGCGCCGCGCGCGCGGCCGCTTCCGGGCCGGTCCCGGCATCGGCGCGCACGCTGACACGGGCGATGCGCAGCGGCACGCCGAGCGCCTCGCAGATGCCCCGGCAGTGGGCGGCCCATGCGTCGGCGTCCGGCTGCAGCCCATGATGGACATGGATCGCACGCAGGTCGTGATCGCGCCCGGCCCGGCTCGCGAGCAGCCAATGCAGCAGCACGGTGGAATCGAGGCCGCCGCTGTAGCCGATCAGCAGCGGACGCGCGCCGGCCATGTGCGCGTATCGCGATGACAGCGTTGGAAGGGAGGCCTGATGCATCACATGCCGCGGTGGAAACGGTCGCGGAGCCGCAGGATCCGGCTCCGCGACACGGGTTGGCTTACTCGGTCTCGATCCGGATGCCGCCGACGACGCCGGCCGCCAGGTTGTAGATGAACGCCTGGATCAGGCCGCCGATGAATCCGAAGATGCCGTAGAGGACCGGCAGGATGACCAGGCTGGCGACGCCGCCGCCGATCGCGAGAAGACCGCCGTTGCCGCCCTGGTCGCCCATCATCCCGCCGAGAAGGCCTCCGAAGAGCAGAAACAGCAGCGCCGCGATCAGGCCGATCGCCGCGGCGATGATGCCGGAGATCTTGGCTGCCGAAAGCACACCGATTTGCTTGATGATCATGCGTGATTCTCCCCGATGCCGGCCAGTTGCCGGCGGACCGATGGTAGTCCCGGTGGTCCCGGGGGGCTAGGGCCTGCTCGGGAAGCGTTAGCAGGCCCTAGGGCCTGCTCGGGGAGCGTTGACGGGCCCTGATCGCAGGCAGGCGCGGGGTGGTATCAGCCCAGTTGGCGCTTTGCGATGTCGATCCATTCGCGCTGTTCGCGCCGATAGTGTTCGGGCGAGATGCTTGCCCGCTTGAGCGTTTCCCCGAAGAGTGCGTCGGCTTTCGCTGCGTCGCCTTGCGTTCTCAGCAACATGGCATAGCGGATGCGCGCCTCTTCGCCCGTGGACCCCGGCAGCAATGCTTCGTATTCGTGTATCGCAGCCTCGATATCGCCTTCGGCTTCGACCGCGCGCGCATAAAGCAGATGCCCCTCCCTGGAGCGGAAGTCCGGATTCGCGGCGATCAGCTCGTCCAATGTCTTCCTGCTTTCGCCCGGCTGGCCGAGCGCGAACTGCGCTTTCGCCAGGCCCAGCATGAGGTCGGGATCGGTCTTGTACAGACCGTTGAGCGAGGAACCGTACAGCTCCACGGCCTGCTGGTAATCGCCGGAGAGGAAGCTCTGCTCTGCGAGCCTGCGGCGATTGTCCAGCGTATCGGCCATCTCCAGCTGCCGGCTCGCATGGCGTTTCTGCCGCTCCGGGTCGATCCGGTCGTGGACGCGGCGTGCGACGCGATGTGCACCGCGGCTGTTGCGCGTGTCCGGCAGCACCTCGGCGAGCAGATAGATCGCGACGGCGATGTACGATCCGATCAGCAGGATGAAGATCCAGTACATCGGGCGTCCGGTACGGACGACATGCACGGCGCAGGCGACCTGCAGCAGGATCGAGAGCAGCAGGATCGGGCTCATATCGACGCTCCTTGTCGTGATGGTGGCGCGTTCCGCGACGATGACTTCGGCAGGATCGATTATACCGCTTCGTACGCTCCGTAGCCGCGCAGCCTCCGGTAGCGTCGTTCCAGCAGCTCCTCGGCCGGGATGTCCTGGAGCGTGTCGAGCTCGTTGAGCAGCACTGCCTTCAGTCGCGTGGCGGTCTGCTTCGGGTTGCGGTGGGCGCCGCCGATCGGCTCGCGTACCAGCTTGTCGATCAGGCCGAGTTCGAGCAGGCGCTTGGCGGTCAGCCCGAGCTGCTCGGCGGCGTCGCGCTTCTTCGCGGCGTCCTTCCACAGGATCGAGGCGCAGCCTTCGGGCGAGATCACCGAATAGGTGCTGTACTCGAGCATCAGCGTGCGGTCGCCGACGCCGATCGCCAGCGCGCCGCCGGAACCGCCTTCGCCGATCACGGTGCAGATCACCGGGATCTTCAGTTCGGCCATCTCCAGCAGGTTGCGGGCAATGGCCTCGGACTGGCCCCGCTCCTCGGCGCCGATGCCGGGGTAGGCGCCCGGCGTGTCGATGAAGGTCAGCAGCGGCAGCCGGAAGCGCTCGGCCAGCTTCATCAGGCGCAGCGCCTTGCGGTAGCCTTCCGGGCGCGGCATGCCGAAGTTGCGGCGTACCTTGGCCTTGGTGTCGCGACCCTTCTCGTGGCCGATGATCATTACGCTGCGGCCGTCGATGCGGCCGAGGCCGCCGACGATCGCGGCGTCGTCGGAGAAGGCGCGATCGCCGGCCAGTTCCTCGAACTCGTCGCACATCACCCGGATGTAGTCGTAGGTGTACGGGCGCGCTGGATGGCGCGCCAGCTGCGACACCTGCCACGGGCTGAGGTCGCGGAAGATCTGCGCGGTGCGCCTGCGCAGCTTGTCCTGCAGCGCGTGGATCTCGGCATCGATGTTGACGGCGGGGCCGGTGCTGGCCTGGCGCAGTTCCTGGATCTTGCCTTCCAGGTCGGCGATGGGCTGTTCGAAATCGAGGTAATTCGGGTTCATCGGCGTCCGTCGGGCCGGAAAGTGGCACAGTCTAGCCGAAGGCGAATTGCGTCCCCGTACCGGCGGGTAGGGCGGGCGGGCGCTTTCCCGACTCCCGATTCCCGGCCCTCACCACGGCCGCTGCAGCGCCAGCTTCACGCCACGCACGCCGGGGTGCGTTCGCAGCTGGCCGACCAGGTCGGCATCCACGCGCACGCTCTGGGTGCCGTTGAGTTCGAGCGTCCCGGCGGCGCCCTGGGCCAGCAGCAGGTCGTAGCGCAGCGGCGTCTCCCCCGGGCGGTGCGGGTCGAGCAGGCGCTCGATGCGTTCGAGCAGGCCCGGCACGCGCAGGTCCAGGCGCAGCCACAGCCGCCGCGCGATCTGCGGGCACAACTGCCGGAAATCCCAGCAACGGCGCGCCCGCAGGGCGAAGCCGCCGCTGAATTCGTCCTCGCGCAGGCCGCCCTCGACGATCAGGATGCGGTCGCGGGTGAGCAGCGGCGCGTACTCCTGCAGGGCTTCGGCAAAGAACGCGCATTCGAGACGGCCGCGGCCGTCCTCCAGCTGCACGAAGGCCTGCGCGTCGCCGCGCTTGCGCATCGCCGTGACCAGGCCGGCGACGATCGTGTTGACCTCGGGCCGCCAGCTGCCGCGCGATTCCTCCGGCCGCGCCGCCCAGACCGCGTCGAGCTGGCCGAGGTCGTGCCCGACGAGGATCTGCAGCTCCTCGCGGTAGGGGTCGATCGGGTGGCCGCTGAGGTAATGGCCGAGGGTCTCGCGCTCGCCGGACAGGATCTGCGCCAGCGGCCACGGATCGGTTTCGGGCAGTTCGATCTTCAACGCCGGCGCGGCGTCGCCGCCGCCGAACAGCGACACTTGCCCGGCCTCGCGTTCGCGCGCGAGCTGGTCGCAGGCCTTGATCACTTCCGGCAGCTGCAGCATCAGCGAAGCGCGATGGCTGCCCAGCGCGTCCAGTGCGCCGGACTGGATCAGCGCCTCGAGGGTACGGCGGTTGAGCTTCGACGAACCGACGCGCCGGCAGAAATCCAGCAGGTCCACGTAGGGACCGCCACGCGCGCGTTCGTCGGCGATCGCCTCGCAGGCGCCGCGGCCGACGCCCTTCAGCGCGCCCAGTCCGTAGCGGATGGTGCCGGCGTCCATTGCTTCGAACATGTACGTCGACGCATTGACGTCAGGCGGCATGACGTCGAGTCCGCGCGCGCGCGCTTCCTCCAGGAAGCCGACCACCTTGTCGGTGTTGTCCATGTCGCTGGACAGCACCGCGGCCATGAACTCGGCCGGGTAGTGCACCTTCAGCCAGGCGGTCTGGTAGGCGACCAGCGCGTAGGCGGCCGAGTGCGACTTGTTGAAGCCGTACTCGGCGAACTTCTCCATCAGGTCGAAGATCTGGGTGGCGGTGCGCGGATCGACGCCGCGTTCGGCGGCGCCGGCCTCGAACTTGGCGCGCTCCTTGGCCATCTCCTCGGGCTTTTTCTTGCCCATCGCGCGTCGCAGCAGGTCGGCGCCGCCGAGCGAATAGCCGGCCAGCTCCTGGGCGATCTGCATCACCTGTTCCTGGTACACGATGACGCCGTAGGTCGGCTTGAGCACCGCTTCCAGCGCCGGGTGCGGATAGCTCACCTCGGTGTTGCCGTGCTTGCGATCGACCCACTCGCGGTCCATTCCCGAGCCCAGCGGACCGGGACGGAACAGCGCGGCGAGCGCGATGATGTCCTCGAAGGTGTCGGGCCGGGCGCGCTTGAGCAGCTCGCGCATGCCGCGCGACTCGAACTGGAACACCGCGACGGTTTCGCCGCGCGCGAACAGTTCGTAGGTGGCCTTGTCGTCGAGCGGCAAGGCGGTGATGTCGAGGAAAGGCCGGGAATGGGGAATGGGGAATGGGGAATCGTCAGAAGCAGGGGCACTGCTTTTCCCAATCCCGATTCCCGATTCCCGATTCCCGTTGATCGCCTTCACCGCCCAATCGATGATCGTGAGCGTGCGCAGGCCGAGGAAGTCGAACTTCACCAGGCCGACCGATTCCACGTCGTCCTTGTCGAACTGCGTGACCGGCTGCCTGCCGCGGCCATCGCCGTCGTGCTCGGCGAACAGCGGGCAGAAGTCCGACAGCGGGCTCGGCGCGATCACCACGCCGCCGGCGTGCTTGCCGGCGTTGCGGGTCAGGTCCTCGAGCTGCAGGGCGAGGTCGATCAGGTCGCGGACGTCGTCCTCGTCCTGGTAGCGCTGGATCAGCTCGGCCGAGCGCATGTTCTCGTCCTTGCGCGAGCGCTCGGTGCGGCCCAGCGCATCGGACAGCGAGATGCCGAGCACCAGCGGCACCAGCTTGGCGATGCCGTCGACGAACCCGTACGGATAGCCGAGCACGCGCCCGACGTCGCGCACCACCGCCTTCGCCGCCATGGTGCCGTAGGTGATGATCTGGCTGACGCGGTCGCGGCCGTACCTGGCCGACACGTAGTCGATCACCTCGTCGCGGCGGTCCATGCAGAAGTCGATGTCGAAGTCGGGCATCGACACGCGTTCGGGATTGAGGAATCGCTCGAACAGCAGGTCGTACGGCAGCGGGTCGAGATCGGTGATGCCCAGCGCCCAGGCGACCAGCGAGCCGGCGCCGGAGCCGCGACCCGGCCCCACCGGGATGCCGTGCCGCTTGGCCCAGTTGATGAAGTCGGCCACGATCAGGAAGTAGCCGGGAAACCCCATCGAGATGATCACCCCGAGCTCCGTCTCCAGGCGCTCGAAGTAGCTTTCGCGGGTGTGGCCTGCGGCCAGCGGCTGCTTCGCCAGCCGTGCCTCGAGGCCGTCGCGGGCTTCCTTGCGGATCCAGCTCTCCAGCGTGTGGTCGTCCGGAACCGGGAATGCCGGCAGGTAGTACTTGCCCAGGCTCAGCTCGAAGTTGCAGCGCTGCGCCAGCGCCACGGTGTTGTCGAGCGCGTCGGGCAGATCGGAGAACAGTTCCGCCATCTCCTCGGCGGACTTCAGGTACTGCTGCGGGCTGTAATCGCGCGGCCGCCGCGGATCCTCGAGTACCCGGCCGGAGGCGATGCACACGCGCGCCTCGTGGGCGTCGAAGCCCTCGGCGTCCAGGAAGCGCACGTCGTTGCTGGCGATCACCGGAAGCGCGCGCACGGCGGCGGCATGCAGGGCGAAATCGTTGAATTGCGTCTCGCCGTCGCGGCCGCAGCGGGTCAGCTCCAGGTGCAGGCGGTCGTCGAACGCGGCCTGCCAGTCGCCGAGCCACTGCAGCGCCTGCTCATGGCGCCCCGCGGCCGCCAGTCGCCCGGCCTCGCTGTGGCGTCCGAACAGGGCGAACAGGTCGCCGGATTCGTCGCGCAGCCACTGCGGCCGCACCACCACGCCGTCCTGGCGCTGGCCTTCCATCCAGGCGCGGGTCAGCAGCCGCGACAGGCCGAGGTAGCCGTCGCGGTTGCGGCACAGCAGGGTGACCGGCCAGGCGGTTTCGTCGCCGTCGGCGACCATCACGTCGGCGCCTGCGATCGGCTTCAGTCCGGCGGCCTCGGCCTTGCTGTGGAAGTCCACCAACGCGAACAGGTTGTTGCGGTCGGTGATCGCCGCCGCGGGCTGGCCGAGCGCAGCGCAACGCGCGACCAGCTGCGGAATGCGGATCGTCGAATCGACCAGCGAATACTCGCTGTGCAGGTGGAGATGAACGAAGCGTGTGGACACCGACAGCAGAGTAGGTCCCGGCCCGGGCGACGACAAGGCTTGACACCGGGGAGATCGCGCGACCGGTGCCATGACGGCATCGGACAGCAAAAGGGCCGCCCCTTGCGGGCGGCCCGGGAGTGGCCGTGGAGCCCACCCGGCGCAGACGCCGGGCGCCGTTCAGCAGACGCGGAATCCCCGCGACGCGGCCGATGGCAGGTAGCTGCGGCGGCCCACCTTGCGGCAGTGCGCGATCCATGCCGACTCGGCCCGGTGTGCCTGGCTCCAGTCCTGGCGGCTGAAGGTGAATTCCGACTCGCCGCAGCCGCGCAGTTCGGCCTCGATCCGGCGCACCCGGCAGTAGTCGAGGTAGTCGCGCACCTCGCCGGCCAGCTGCGGCCAGGCGGCCTCGACGACGAGGGCGTCGTCCAGGCGGCCCAACCGCGGCAGGTCGTCGGGAATCAGGTCGCGATCGCCGCGCAGGTACTCGACGACCAGGCGGGCGGGCGCGACCGCGTCGTCGGCCGGCTGCCAGCCCGGATCGGCGAGCATCAGGTTGATCGCCGTGGCGCGACGCATGCGCTTGACGATCCAGTCGGGCGCCAGTTCGGGATTGCGCTGCGGCGTCAGCCTGCGGGCCGCGGAGGCGAGCTGGTCCGGGTCCACGGGCGGTGCGTGCAACCGCGCCAGCAACCGGTTG
Source organism: Luteimonas salinilitoris (assembly GCF_041300785.1). Classification (NCBI taxonomy): domain Bacteria; kingdom Pseudomonadati; phylum Pseudomonadota; class Gammaproteobacteria; order Lysobacterales; family Lysobacteraceae; genus Luteimonas; species Luteimonas salinilitoris. Next base: position 121,521 of record NZ_JBFWIB010000010.1, on the reverse strand, counting down.
AAGTCCTGCAGGGCGCCGGGGTCGATCAGGTGGTTGCCCACCCGGCGCCGGCGCGAAGGGTGGGTGGGCGCCTGCGGCTGCGGGCTCGCCGGGGAGGGGATCGGATTGGTAGATGTGGCGTTCATGGCATGTCCTCGCTGGTGGTGGGCGTCGCAGGGGTGCGGCGCATGGCCAGATTCGGGCCTGCATTGCGTTGGGTCATGAAGGTATTGCGAGGCTCGTGTGAGCGAACACCGAGGGAACGGTGATTCCGTGAGGGTATGCCGATGGTCCTCAGCGAAGCGGGCGGCGCTGCCGGGTCGGGACACTACCGGTTTGGCGACATCGTGGTCGACGAGGCCGCACGCAGCCTGCTGCGCGCGGGCGTCGTGCAGCCGCTCGAGCCCAAGGCCTTCACCGTGTTGCTGGCCCTGCTGCGGCGCCCGGGCGAGCTGATCGGGCGCGATGCGCTGCTGGATGCGGCCTGGGGCCATCGCCACGTCACCCCGGGCGTGCTGACCCGGGCGATCGCGCAACTGCGCAGCGCGCTCGGCGACGACCCGCAGCAACCGCGCTACATCCAGACGCGGCATGCGCTGGGTTATTGCTTCATTGGAGCCTTGGAGTCGAACGCGACCGTTGTGCTGTCGACGGCGTCGGGCCCTGCGCCGGCGCCCGCCGGGTCGGCTGGCGCAGATCGCGGTTCTCCGGGTGCCGCCGCACAGCCGCAGCGTGCTCCCGAACCGACCGCGTTGGTGCCCGCACCCTCACAGCGCTGGTCGCGCCGCACGTGGGCCCTGGCCGCCGCCCTGGCAGCTGCAGTTGCCCTGGGGATGCTGGTCTGGAGCCAATGGCAACCCCGGGGGCAGGCAGAGGCTTCGATCGCGATTCTTCCCTTCACTAATCTTGGTGCCGGCGGCGATGACGACTACTTCGCCGAGGGCCTCGCAGTCGAGCTGCATGATGCGCTGACGGGCGTGCGCGGACTCAAGGTGGCTGCACAAATGTCGCCAGCGGCTGCGCGCTCGTCGGATGCCAGGGAACTGGGGAAACTGCTCGGCGTCGCCACGGTGTTGGATGCCAGCGTGCGCCGCGACGGTCGACGTCTTCGGATCAACGCGCGGCTATCCGATTGCGCCACCGGGTTCACGCTGTGGAGCCGCAGCTACGATCGCGAACTCTCGGACGTGTTTGCCACCCAGAAGGAGATCGCGCTCGATGTCGTGCGGTCGCTGTCGAAGGTGCTGCCCTCCGAAGAGAAGGCGCTGTCGGAGCGGTTGATGCCGACCCGCAATCTGGCAGCGTTCGACGCGTACCTCAGGGGCCTGCAGCGGCTGCGGCGCAGCGAGAACGCGGAGGACGTGGCGCACGCGGTCTCGCTGTTCGAGCAGGCGCTGGCCGAGGATCGCGGCCTTGCCGCCGCGCAGGCGGGCATCTGCCGCTCCGAGCTGTGGCGGTTCAGCAATCTACGTGAGGCCGCCGCGCTCGATCGTGCCGCCGACGCCTGCCTGCAATCCGAGGCGATGGCACCCGGCTGGCGGCGGATCGATCTGCTGATCGGCGACATCCATCGCCACCGGGGCGAACTGGTGCAGGCCCGCGAGCGCTACGACAGGGCGCGTTCGGATCCCGGCTTGCTGGCCGATGTGCTGTTGGGCGAAGGTGCGCTGCACGCCGCGCAGGGGGATACCGAGCAGGCGCTCGCCGCGTTCGAGGCCGCACGCGTGGCGCGCCCGGGGGATGGCGGCATCATCGGCAGGATCGGTTTCCAGCAGTTCCGGGCAGGGCGCCTGCAGGAAGCGATCGCCTCCTACGGCGAAGCGGCGCGCCTACGCCCGGACGATGCCGGGCTGTGGGCCAGCCTGGGCGGAATCTACCTGAACGTCGGCCGCAACGAGGAAGCGCTGGAGGCATTCGAGCGTTCGCTGGCGATCGAGCCCACTGCATTGGCCTACTACAACCGCGGCGTGCTGCTGTTCTACCTGGGGGATTACGCCGCGGCGGCGACATCGCTTCACAGTGCACTGCGACTGGAGAGCGGCGATTTCAGGACCTGGGGCGCGCTGGGGGCGGCATTGCTGGCGGATGCATCGACTGCCGCGGCAGCGGCCGAGCCGTTCCGGCGCGCGCGCGAACTGGCCGTGGATTTCCTGCGGGTCGATTCCGGCGATGCGTTTGCGCATGCCTCCCATGGCTGGTACAGCGCGGTGCTCGGCGACGCACAGTCGGCCCGCGGAAGCGCACTGGCGGCCGAAGCGATCGACCAGGCGACCGGAGAGGTCTCGCTGCTGAACGCGCAAACCTTCACCCTGGTTGGCAACCGCGATGACGTGGCGCTGCGGTTGCAGCGCGCCCGCGTCGCCGGCGTGGCCGAAAGCCGCATCAGCAACAACCCGTTCGTAGGCGATCCGGCGTTCGTGGCGCCGCTGCGCGCGGCCGGCCGGCCGGCCGGCGCGGCGATCGCCTCCGTATCCCCCGTTGGACAATCCACCCAGGAGAAAAACGATGATGTTCCTGATTGAGGTCGAAATGAACGCAAGCGGCAACGCCGTCGTGAACCTGCCGTTGATCACCCTGCAGGCGTTCGACGAGGTGATCTGGTTTTCCCAGCCGCGGAATGGTCGACCGTTTCAGGTGGTGCTGGAGAAAATCAGCGATCCGGACGCACCGGGAATCCGCGGATTGCTTGAGGGGACGGTCAAGCAGAGCCAAGTGGGGGGAACGGCAAAGCGGCAGGTCGCGGCGGCGCTCAAGTCGCTGCCGGTGCAGGCGGTCCGCTTCCAGGGGGACTCATCCGAGCATGGCGGAGCGAAGCTGGGCTACAGGATCCTGCCTACCGGGTCCAAGCCGACGCCGGATGCGCCCTACACGGGCGTGATCGCGATGGAGTTGCTTGCAGGCACGAGCGGCGGCGTGCAGGAGCCGACCAGGTAGCAGGAAGCCACGGCACCCGAAGCGGCCGGCTCGGCGACGGCGCGGAACGGCCTAAGGTGCCGGACCGAAAGTGCAGTGACTTCCGGTTCATGGCACCAGCGCCCAGCAGAGCACCTCAGGCTTCGGAAGCGGCCGACAAGTCCGGCAGTCCGGGTACGTCGGCGAACATGCCGCCCTGCGCGGCCGCCTGTACCGGCGCAAAACTACGCCGGTGCTCGGGGCAGGGCCCAAGGCGCTGCAGGGCCTCCAGGTGCAGCAGTGTGGAATAGCCCTTGTGCAGGTCGAAGCGATAGCCGGGATGGCGCGCGTGCAGCGCGAGCATCGCGCGGTCGCGGGCGACCTTGGCGAGGATCGAGGCGGCCATGATCGACCGCTCGCGCCCGTCTCCGCCGATCAGGGCCTCGGCCGAGCAGGGCAGGTCCGGTGGCAGGCAGTTGCCGTCGATGCGCGCCAGGCAGCCTTGCGGATCGCCGATCGTCTCCAGCACGCCTTCCAGCGCACGGCGCATGCCGAGCAGGGTCGCCTGCAGGATGTTGATGCGGTCGATCTCGGCCGGTTCGATGAACACGATCCGCCATGCCAGCGCGCGGTCGACGATGCGCGCGTACAGCGCCTCGCGCCGCGCCGCCGTCAGTTGCTTGGAATCGTCGAGGCCGTTGATGCGCGGGCGCGACGGATCGAATACCACCGCGGCCACCGCCACGGGTCCGGCCAACGGCCCGCGTCCGGCCTCGTCGATGCCGGCGATCAGCGTGCTCATGGGCGTGCGACCAGCGTTTCGACCACGTCGGCGGCGCGCGCCGAGGCGTCGCGGCGCAGGGTGGTGTGGATCGCGCGAAAGCGCGGCTCCAGCGCGGCGACGGCCTCCGGGTCGCGCAGCCAGCCGAGCACCGCGGCGGCAAGGTTCTCCGCGGTGCAGTCGTCCTGCATCAGCTCCGGCACCAGGTCCTCGCCGGCCAGCACGTTGGGCAGGGCGTAGCGCCCGATCTTGAGCAGGCCCAGCCCTTTCACCAGCGCGTGCGTGCCGCGCGCGACCCGGTAGCCGACCACCATCGGCCGCTTGGCCAGCATCGCCTCCAGCGTGGCGGTACCGGAGGCGAGCAGCACGACATCGGCGGCGACCATGGCCTCGCGCGCCTGGCCGTCGATCAGCTTCACTGCGTCCGCGGACAGTGGCGATGCGGCGACCAGCGTTTCCAGCGCCTCGCGACAGCGCTCGTCGGCGGCCGGCACCAGGATCCGCAGGCCGGGAATCTCGCGCGCGACCAGCGCGGCGGCTTCGAGGAAGATGGCGCCGAGCTTTGCGATCTCGCCCAGCCGCGAGCCCGGCAGCACCGCCAGCAGCGGTCCGTTGCGGGGCAGGTCGAGCAGTGCGCGTGCGCCACGGCGGTCGGGATCGAGCGGCATCGTGTCGGCCAGCGGATGGCCGACGAAGCGCGCGTCGACGCCGTACTCGGCGTAGATCGCCGGCTCCATCGGGAACAGGCACAGCACGCGCTCGGCGCTGCGGCCGATCTTGCGTGCGCGGCCGCGCCTCCAGGCCCAGATCGAGGGGCTGACGTAGTGTGCCGTGCGCACGCCGCGTTGCCGCAGCATCCGCTCGAGCCCGAGATTGAAGTCCGGTGCGTCGACGCCGATGAAGGCATCGGGCCGCCAGGCGAGGATGCGTCGGCGCAGCGCATTGCGCAGCGCCAGCAGCCGCGGCAGGTGCGAAAGCACTTCGCTCAGCCCCATGACCGCGAGTTCGGAAACGTCGTGCCAGGCATCGAGGCCGGCGCGACGCATCGCGCCGCCGCCGATGCCGGCGAAAATCGCGGTGGGATGGCGTTCGCGCAGTTCGCGGATCAGGCCGGCACCGAGCTGGTCGCCCGAGGCCTCGCCGGCGACGAGCACGAAGCGCGGGCCGGCACCGGGGCGGGCGGCAGGGGTGTCGGGGGAAAGAGGCGTCGCCACTGCCGTCGAAGGATTCGATTCGCTGTTCACGGCTCGGCGGTCACCGTGCTCCCGGGGAGATTCATCTTAGCAAGGGACGCTGGCCCGACTCGATGAATTCCAGCATCCCGCGCACGTCTTCGCTGTCCTGCGCCAGCTCCGCCAGGCGTGCCCGCGCCTGATCGAGGTTGCCGCCGGACATGTACAGGGCGCGGTAGGCGCGCTTGATCGCCGCCGTGCGCGCGGCGTCGAAGCCCCGCCGCTTCAGCCCTTCGCTGTTGATCCCGCGCGGACGGCCGTAGCCTTCCTGCGCCACCATCACGAACGGCGGCACGTCGCCGTTGACGAAGGCGCCCATGCCGATGAAGGCGTGGGCGCCGATGCGGCAGAACTGGTGGACGCCGACGAAGCCACTGAGGATCACGTGGTCGCCGACCTCGACATGCCCGGCCAGGGTGGCGTTGTTGGAGAACACGCAATGGCTGCCGATGCGGCAGTCGTGGGCGACGTGGGTGTAGGCCAGCAGCCAGTTGTCGTCGCCGATGCGGGTGCAGCCGCCGCCCTCGCCGGTGCCGCGGTTGATGGTGACGAACTCGCGGATCGTATTGCGGTCGCCGATCGCCAGCTCCACGCGCTCGCCGCCGAACTTCTTGTCCTGCGGATCGCCGCCGATCGCGGCATGCCCGTGGATGCGGTTGTCGCGGCCGATCCGGGTCGGTCCGGTGATGCTGCAGTGCGGACCGATCGTGGTGCCGTCTCCGATCTCGACGTCCGCGCCGATCAGGCTGAAGGCGCCGATCGTGACGCCTTCGCCGAGCCGGGCCGAGGGATCCACGACCGCGGTGGCGTGGAGCGATGCGGCCGTCTCCATCTCAGCCCTGCACCTCGGCGCAGAGGATCTCGGCGCAGGCGACTTCCCGCCCGTCGACGCGCGCCGAGCCGGCGTAGAGGGTCATGTTGCGGATCGCGCGCCGGATTTCGACCTCCAGTTCGAGCCGGTCGCCCGGCACCACCATGCGCGAGAACCTGGCCTTGTCCACCTTGACCAGGTACGACAGGCGACCGGTGCAGTCCATGTCCTTGCTGAGGTGGCTGAGGACGCCGCCGGCCTGCGCCAGCGCCTCGATCACCAGCACGCCGGGCATCACCGGCTTGCCCGGGAAATGGCCCTGGAAGAACTGTTCGTTGGCCGAGACGTTCTTGTAGCAGAGCACGCGGCGGTTGCGCTCGAATTCGACGACGCGGTCGACCAGCAGGAACGGATACCGATGCGGCAACAGGTGCTGGATGCCGGTGATGTCGATCGGCAGCGATGGTCCCTGGCTCATTCCTTATCCTTCTCGCGGGCAATGACGCGGCGCGCGAGCGCGTCGAGTTGTCGAAAACGTGCCGCATTCCTGCGCCATTCGCGCCGTTCCATCACCGGCATGGCGGAAGAGTACTCCCCCGGCTCGCGGATCGACTGCGAGACCATGCTCATCGCGGTGATCACGACCCGGTCGCAGATCTCCAGGTGGCCGGCGATCCCGGCGGCGCCGGCGATCATGCAGTAGCGGCCGATCCTGGCGCTGCCGGCCACGCCCACGCAGCCTGCCATCGCGGTATGCGCGCCGATGTGCACGTTGTGTGCGATCTGGATCAGATTGTCCAGGCGCACGTCCTCCTCCAGCACCGTGTCCTCGATCGCGCCGCGGTCGATGGTGGTGTTGGCGCCGATCTCGCAGTCGTCGCCCACGCGCACGCCGCCCAGTTGCGGCACGTTGATCCAGTGCCCGGCCTCCATCGCCAGGCCGAAGCCGTCGGCGCCGAGCACCGCGCCGGGATGGATCCGCACCCGCGCGCCGAGGCGCACGCGCGCGACCAGGGTGACCCGGGCCACCAGCTCGCAGTCGCGGCCGACCTCGCAGTCCTCGCCGACGACGCAGCCAGGTCCGACGATCGCGCCCGCGGCGATGCGGCTGCGCGGGCCGATGCAGGCAAGCGGACCGATCTGCGCGCCGGCGTCCACCGTCGCCGACGGGTCGACCACCGCGCTGACGTGGATCCCGGGCGACGCCACCGGGCGCGGCGCGAACAGCGCCGCCGCCCTGGCATAGGCGACATAGGGGTCGTCCGCCAGCAGCGCGGTGCCGCGGAACCCTTCCGCTTCCGCGGCGCGCATCACCACCGCGCCTGCGCGCGCGTCCTCGAGCTGCGCGCGATAGCGCGGGTTGGCGAGAAACGCGAGCTGGCCGGGGCCCGCCCCTGTCAGGCTGCCGACGCCGTGCAGGCGAACGCCGGGATCGCCGCGCAGCGGCAGCCCGAGGCGTTCCGCCAGTTCGGCGGCGGTGATGGGGTTTTGGTGATCCATTGCAGAACTGATCGCCGGCGCGCCTTCAGAACGCGCCGCCGAAGGTGAACTGCAGCCGTTCGACCTCGTCGCCCTCGCGGATCAGGTCGCCCGAGCCGCCCCGCACCGTATCCTGCTTGCGCAGCGGATAGGCATAGCTGATCGAGATCGGGCCCACCGGCGCCCGCCACATCAGGGCGACGCCGGCGGAGATGCGCAGTTCCTTGGCCTCGAACGCATCGAGGTCGCTGTAGACGTTGCCGAAGTCGACGAACGCGGACACGCGCGCGGCCGGCGAGTCGAGCAGGGTCGGGAAGTACATCTCCAGCGAACCGACCGTCTTCAGCGATCCGCCCAGCGGCTGCAGGAAGGTGCTGTTGCCGGCTGCCTCGCGCGGGCCGAGGGTGTTGTCGCGGAAGCCGCGGACCGAGCGGGTGCCGCCGGCGTAGAAGTTCTCGTAGAACGGCAGGCCGCTGGCGGTGACCGTGTCCACGAAGTCCGGCGAGGAGGGGTCGCAGGGATCCGAGGGATCCGCACCGGGAACCCAGACCGGCGGAGTCTCAGGGTCGTTGTCGTGATCTTCCTGGACGGGATTGTTGAAGCAGATGTTGCGCGTGACGTCGCTGCCGTAGCTGTCGCCATAGCCGATCTCGGCGCGGGTGTTGAGCACCAGCGCGCGGGTGATCGGCCAGTACTTGGAGAACTCGTAGTTGAGCTTGTAGTACTCGGCGGTCGAGCCGGGCAGGGTGATCTCGGCGGAAACGCGCTGGTAGGTGCCGCGGGTCGGCTGCAGGAAGTCATTGCGGGTGTCGCGGGCGTAGCCGACCTCGGTACGCCAGGCGTGGAAGGTGCGCTGGTTGAAGGCGTCGATGTAGTTGACGATCGAGTCCGGCGTCGAGCCGCGAAAGGTGAAGATCTCGTTGCGGTCGATGCCGAACAGCAGCGAGAAGCTGTCGTGTTCGGTGATCGGAATGCCGAGCACGGCCTGGCTCGCCGCATTGGTCGAGGAGTACTGGGCGGTGTTGAAGTCGGAGTTGTCGAACTCGCGCCACCACAGGTTGTAGCCGAGCGACAGCCCGTCGTCGGTGAAGTACGGGTTGAGGTAGGAGAACGCGTAGCGTTGCAGGTAGCTGTTGCGGCTGGCTTCGACCGAGACCCGGTTGCCGCTGCCGAGGAAGTTGTTCTGCGACAGCTGCACCGAGGTGGTGATGCCGGACAGCTGCGAATAGCCGAGGCCGAACACGAAGCTGCCGGAGGTGGTTTCGGTGACGTTGAAGACGACATCGACCTCGTCGTTGCTGCCGGGCACCGGCTCGGTCTCGACGTTGACGCTGCCGGACTCGAAGTAACCCAGCCGCTGCAGCCGTACCTTGGAGCGGTCGACCGCCGCCTGCGAGTACCAGCTGCCCTCGAACTGGCGCATCTCGCGCCGCAGCACCTCGTCGGAGGTGCGGGTGTTGCCCTTGAACACGACCCGGCGCACGTTCACGCGCGGCCCCGGCACCACCTGCATGTCGATCGCCACGGTGCGGTTCTCGCGGTCGACCTCGGGAATCGGGTTGACCTGGGCGAAGGCGTAGCCGATGTTGCTCAGGGTGGCGATGATGGCGTCGGAGCTGAGCTCGAGCAGCGCCCGCGAGAAGGTCTGGCCCTCGCGCAGGAACACGCGCTGCTCGATCTGCTCCTTCGGCAGGATCGTGTCGCCGCTGACCTCGACGCCCGAGACCTGGTAGATCTCGCCCTCGCTGATTCCGGCGGTGATGTACATGTCGCGCTTGTCGGGGCTGATCGCGACCTGGATGCCATCCTCGCTGAAGTCGAGGTGGCCGCGGTCCAGGTAGAAGTTCTGCAGCTTCTCGCGGTCGCCGTCGAGCTTCTCGCGCGAGTACTGGTCGTCGCGCCTGTACCAGCTGAGCCAGTTGCTCTCGGCCGACTCCCAGCCCGCCCTCACGTCCTCTTCCTCGTACAGCTCGTTGCCGACGATGTTGATGTGGCGGATCTTGGCCGCCTTGCCCTCGTCGACGGCGATGGTGACGTCGACGCGGTTGCGGTCCAGGCGCGAGACGGTCGGGGTGATCTCGACGTTGTACTTGCCGCGATTGTTGTACTGCCGGGTGAGTTCCTGGGTGACGCGGTCCAGGGCCAGGCGATCGAAGGTGTCGCCCTCGGACAGGCCGATCTCCGACAGGCCCTTCATCAGGTCCTCGGTCTGGATGTCCTTGTTGCCGGTGAGCGTGAGCTTGTTGATCGCCGGGCGTTCGGTGACGGTGACCACCAGGATGTCGCCCTGGCGGCCGATCTGCACGTCCTCGAAGAAGCCGGTGCGGTACAGCTCGCGGATCGCCTCGCCCACGCGCGACTGGTCGATCCGGTCGCCGCGCTCGATCGGAAGGTAGGTGAACACCGTACCGGCGCCGATGCGCTGCAGGCCGTCGACACGGATGTCGCCGACGACGAAGCTGCTGGCGGTGGACGGACCCGATGGCGGCGGCGGTGCTACGTCCGTCTGGGCCCAGGCGGGGGCGGCGATGGCCACGGTCAGGGCGAGGGCGAGCAGGCGGCGGCTTGGAGTTCGCGTCATCTAGTGCGTCCGTTTGGGAGGTTCTCGCCGTCGCGCGGACGCGAGGACGGGGTTCGGGCGGTCATCGGTACAGCAATTGCAGGATGTCGTTGTAGAACGCCAGCCCCATCAGGCTGGCCAGTAGCGCCAGCCCCACATATTGCCCGGCGACCATGGCACGTTCGCTTAACGGACTGCCCTTGACCAACTCGATAAGGTAATACAGGAGATGCCCGCCATCCAAGAGCGGGATCGGCAACAGGTTGAGGATCGCCAGGCTCAGCGACAGCAGCGCGAGAATGGTGAGATACCAGGCGGGGCCCTGCTGCGCGTATGCATTCGCGGCGCGGGCGATGGTGATCGGCCCGGCGACGGTGTTCTCGACCGAGACCCGGCCGCTGAAGGCGCGGCCGATCATGCCGAACAGTTGCCCCGTGAGATGCGCGGTTTCGCGCAGCGCCGCGGGCACGGCGGCGGCGGGACCGTAGCGTTGCAGCGCGTCGCGTGGCGGCGGATCGCCGCGCTGCGGCTGGATCCCGAGTGCCCAGAACTCGCCGCGCTCGGGATCCTCGGTCAGGCGCGGAACGATCTCCAGCGCCAGGCGGTCGCCGTCGCGCTCCACCTCGATCATGCCGCTGCCGCCGCTGTCGCCCAGGGCCTGGATCAATGGGCCGATCTGGTCGAACGTGTCGGTGCGGATGCCGTCCACGGCGGTGATCCGGTCGCCTTCGGCGAGGACCCCCCAGGCGGCGCTGTCCGGCAGCACGCGGCCCACCACGGCCGGCACCAGCGCATGGCGCGGAGCCAGGCCGATGGCGGACAACAGCTGCTTGTCGTCCAGCTCGTCCGATAGCTGCGACAGCGCCAGGGTGCGCCGTTCGCTGTCGCCGCCGGCGTCGCGCACGCGCAGTTCCACGTCGCTGCGGTCCAGCGCCGCCGGCAGCAGGGCGAGTTGCAGTTCGTTCCAGGTCGGCGTTTCACGGTCGCCGACCGCCTCGATGGTGTCGCCCCGTTGCAGGCCGGCCTCGGCGGCGATGCGCTCGGCATGGCCGACCACCGGCGCGTAGTCGGGCCGGCCGATCACGAACATCCCCCACAGCAGGGCCACGCACAGGATCAGGTTGGCGGCGGGGCCCGCGGCGACGATCGCCATCCGCCGCCAGACCGGCTTGCGGTTGAAGGCCTGCGACAGCTGCTCCGGCGGCACCGGGGCGCCATCGCGCTCGTCCAGCATCTTCACGTAGCCGCCCAGGGGCAGCGCCGCGAGCACGTACTCGGTCCCGTCGCGGCCGCGCCGCGACCACAGCGCCTTGCCGAAGCCCACCGAAAAGCGCAGCACCTTGACCCCGTTGCGGCGGGCGACCCAGTAGTGCCCGAATTCGTGGAAGGTCACCAGCACGCCGAGGCTGACGATCAGCCACCAAACCGAACCGAGGAAGGTCATCATTCAGGCAGGCTCATGCGGATGCGGATCCGTGGAAGGGCAGGGTCGAGCCGGCGAAGCGGCGGGCCGCCGCGTCGGCGGCGCGCAACTCGTCCAGCGAGGTCGCCGCGGCCGCGGGCAGGGCCGACAGGGTATCCGCGACCAGGGCGGGAATGTCGAGGAAACCGATCCGGCCCTGAAGGAAGGCTGAAACCGCGACCTCGTTGGCCGCATTCAGGGTGGCCGGGGCGGTGCCGCCGGCCAGCAGCGCCTGCCGCGCCAGGCGCAGGCAGGGGAAGGTGTCCGGATCCGGCGGCTCGAAGTCGAGGCGTCCGTGTGCCAGCAGGTCGAGCCCGGCGACGCCGGAGGCGATCCGCTGCGGCCAGCCCAGGCCCACCGCCAGCGCGGTGCGCATGTCCGGCAGGCCCAGCTGCGCCAGCGTGGAGCCGTCATCGAACTCGACCAGCGAGTGCACCAGGCTCTGCGGATGCACCAGCACGTCGATGCGTGCATCGGGCAGGCCGAACAGGTGGTGGGCCTCGATCACTTCCAGGCCCTTGTTCATCAGCGTCGCCGAGTCGACCGAGATCTTCGGGCCCATGGACCATTTGGGATGGGCGACGGCCTGGGCGGGGGTGACTCCGGCCAGATCCGCGCGCTTGCGCCCGCGAAACGGTCCGCCCGATGCGGTCAGCACGACCCGGCGCACGCCTGCGTCGACGCGGCCGTCGCGCAGGCACTGGAAGATCGCGTTGTGCTCGCTGTCGATCGGGATGAGGGTCGCGCCGGCGGCGCGCGCCACCGCGGTGAGCAGTTCGCCGGCGAGCACCAGCGATTCCTTGTTGGCCAGCAGCAGGCGCTTGCCGGCGCGGGCCGCGGCCAGGGTGGAATCGAGGCCGGCGGCGCCGACGATCGCGGCGACCACGGTGTCGCAGGCGTCGCCTGCGGCCAGTTCCTCCAGTGCCCGTGCGCCGGCGTGGGGCTGGGTCGGCAGGCCGGCCTCGCGCAGACCGTCGCGCAGCGCCTCGAAGCGGCTTTCGTCGGCGATGACGGCGTGGTCCGGACGGTGCAGGCGGCACAGCGCGACCAGCGCCTCGACATTGCAGCCGGCGGCCAGCACTCCGGCGCGCAGCCGCTGCGGGTGCCGGGCGATCACGTCCAGCGCCGAGGTCCCGATCGAACCGGTGGCGCCGAGCACGGCGACAGTGCGGAGCTCGCTCATGCCAGCGATCCCGCGACGGGCGGCGCTGTCGGGCGGGCGGCGACGCGACGCGCCATCAGAAACCCAGCCAGATCTGGCCGAGGGCGAACACCGGAAGCGCGGCGAGCACGCTGTCGATGCGGTCGAGCAGGCCGCCGTGGCCGGGAATCATCGTGCCGGAGTCCTTGGCGCCGACGTGGCGCTTGAGCAGGCTCTCGTACAGGTCGCCGACCACCGAGAACAGGATCGCCAGCAGCGCGACCAGGGCGACCAGCGGCAGCTGCGCCAGTTCGGCGCCGGCCAGCGGCGCGGCCAGCACCGCCAGCAGGACGCCCGCGACCACCCCCCCTGCCAGGCCCTCGACGGTCTTGTTGGGACTGATGTTCGGCGCCAGCTTGTGCCTGCCGAAGCGGCGGCCGGCGAAATAGGCGCCGCTGTCCGCCGCCCAGATCATCGCCAGCGCGATCAGCAGCCAGCGATGGCCGTAGGGCTGGCCGGCGTGGATCAGCGCCAGCGCGCACCAGGCCGGGATCACGCTGGCGGTGGCGGCGGCCAGCTTGATCACGCGGGCGTGCGTGTCGTGATCGGACGCGAAGCCGGAATGGCGCAGCCACAGCATGGCCAGCAGCCACCAGATCACGCCGACGACGGTGAGCAGCTTGAACAGCACCAGCGAGCCGCTGCTGTCGGTGGACGAGGCCCAGACCAGCGCCACCATCAGCAGCAGGTTGGCCAGCAGCAGGATGCCGCGGGCCAGGCCGTCCTCGATCTCGGCCAGCCGGAACCATTCCCACAGGCCGGCGAGGAACAGCACGGCGCTCAGCGCCACGATCCACGGCGTTGACAACAGCAGCACGGCGGCGATCGCCACCGGGGCCATGATCAGCGAGGCCAGTACACGGGTCTTCGTCATGCGTGCGGGATGTCCGTCGTTGGATTTGAAGGCACGTCGACCTGATCGCTGGTCAGGCCGAAACGGCGTTCGCGCGCCGCGTAGTCGGCCAGGGCGCGCTGCAGGACGGCGGTGTCGAGTTCGGGCCACAGGGTTTCGGTGAACCACAACTCGGTGTAGGCGAGCTGCCAGAGCAGGAAATTGCTGATGCGCAGGTCGCCGCCGGTGCGGATGAACAGGTCCGGCGCCGGCAGGTCCGCCAGCGCCATGCGCGCGGCGACCGCGGACTCGTCGATGTCCTCGGGCCGCAGCCGGCCGGCGGCGACGTCCTCGGCCAGCGCACGCGCGGCCTGGGTGATGTCCTGGCGGCCGCCGTAGCTGGCGGCGATGGTCAGTTGCAGGCGATCGTTGTCGCGGGTGCGGGTTTCGGCCGCGTCCATGCGCTCGCGAATCGCCTGGCCGAAGCGCTCGCGCTCGCCGATGAAGCGGATGCGCACCCGGCGCCGGTCGAGCTCCTCGACCTCGCGTTCGAGCGCATTGAGGAACAGCTTCATCAACGCGCCGACCTCGTCTTCGGGCCGACCCCAGTTCTCGCTGGAGAAGGCGAACAGCGTCAGGGCCCCGATGCCGCGCTCCAGGCAGAAGTCGATGCACAGGTTGACGGCGCGCGCGCCGGCGCGATGGCCGATCATGCGCGGACGCCTGCGGCGTGCGGCCCAGCGCCCGTTGCCGTCCATGATGACGGCGACGTGGCGCGGGATGGCGCCGGGATTCGTGATTCGTGATTCGTGATCCGCAGAGGCGGGCGTCTGCGGATCGCGATTGTCGGAAGATGGCATGGCTGCTTTCGCTTTCGGCGAATCACTGATCACGAATCACCAATCACGGCTCTCATACCACCATCAGTTCCTGTTCCTTGGCCTTGACCACCTCGTCGACGTCCTTGATCGCCTGGTCGGTCAGCTTCTGGATCTCCTCCTCGCTGCGGCGCTCCTCGTCCTCGCTGATCTGCTTGTCCTTCAGCAGCTCCTTGACCTGCTGGTTGGCGTCGCGACGGATGTTGCGGATCGCGATCTTGGCGTTCTCGCCCTCGTGGTGGACGTGCTTGGAGAGCTCCTTGCGGCGTTCCTCGGTCAGCGCCGGGATGTTGATGCGGATGACGGTGCCGGCGGTGTTCGGCGTCAGGCCCAGGTCGGAGGCCAGGATCGCCTTCTCGACCGGCGCGACCATCTGCTTCTCCCAGGGCGTGATCGTCAGCGAGCGCGCGTCGGAGACCGCGATGCTCGCGACCTGCGAGAGCGGCATGTCCGCGCCGTAGTAATTGACCTTCAGGTGCTCGACCAGCGCCGTCGAGGCGCGGCCGGTGCGGACCTTGGTCAGGTCGTGGCGCAGCGCCTCGATGCTCTTCTGCATGCGGGTCTGCGCGTCGTTCTGGATTTCCTTGAGCATCGCCGGCTCCGGTCGATTGGCGGTAACCGCGGGATTATAGCGGGCTTGGCGGCGGAGGCCGGATCCGGGAGCGGGTGGCCGCGATTCCGGACGCGCGAAGCGCGCCCTGCCCGCTGCGGCTTTCAGCCGGCGGTGCCGTCGGACATGCAGGCGCCCTCGTGTTCGACCTGCAGTGTGACGTGGTTGATCGCGAAGCGCCGGTCCAGTTCGCGGACGGTTTCGCGCAGGAAGACATCGTGGTCGTCGGCGGGCGGGCGCACCAGGTGCGCGGTCATCGCGATGCGCCCGGCCGCCAGCGGCCAGATGTGCAGGTGATGCACCGCGGAGACCTGCGGCAGGCCCGCCAGGAAGGCACGGACCTCGGCCGGGTCGACGTGCGCGGGCACCGCGTCCATGACCGCGTTGAAGCTGTCGCGCAGCAGCCCGAACGCGCCCCAGGCGATCACGACGCCGATCAGCAGGGCGATCGCCGGATCCAGCCAGGCCCAGCCCAGCGTCAGCATGCCGACGCCGGCCAGCACCGCCGCCAGCGAGACGGCGGCGTCGGCAATCAGGTGCAGATAGGCGCCGCGGCGGTTGAGATCCCCGGTGTGGCCCTCGCGCAGCAGCCAGGCGGCGCCTAGATTGACCGCGATGCCGATCGCCGCCACCACCACCACCGGCAGCGCCGGAATGTCCGGTGGCCGGCCGACGCGCCCCACGGCCTCCCAGATCAATGCGCCGGAGAAGGCCACGATCAGCAGGGCATTGGCCAGCGGCGACAGCAGCGTCGCGCGGCCCCAGCCGTAGGTCAGGCGGCCGCGGGCAGGGCGCTGCGCCAGCGCCGCGGCGCCCCAGGCCAGCGTCAGCCCCAGCACGTCGCCGAGGTTGTGCAGGGCGTCGGAGAGCAGGGCGAGCGAATTGATCGCGAAGCCGTAGCCGGCCTCCAGCGCGGTGTAGGCCAGGTTGATCAGGGTCGCCACGGCGAAGGCGCGGGTCGTCGACCCGTGGCTGTGCCCGTGATCGTGGTGGCCGTGTCCGTGCGCGTGCATGGGCCGATGTTGGCATGCGCGGGCGGGCGGACACTATCTCATGGAGCGAGGAGTGAGAAACGAGGAGCGAGAAACGAGAGAAGGCGCTTTTACTCACTTCTCACTTCTCACTCCTCGCTTCTCGTTTCTCGCTCTCCTATCCTCGCCCCTGAACCAGGGTGCCGATCGGCTCGCCCTTGAGGATGCGCAACAGCTGCCCCGGCTGGCTCATGTCGAAGATCCGCAGCGGCAGCTCGCTGTCGCGGCACAGCGCGAACGCGGCGGTGTCCATCACCTGCAGGTTGCGGGCGATCACCTCGTCGTAGCTGAGGGTCTCGAAGCGCGTCGCGGCGGGATTCTTCTTGGGATCGGCGTCGTACACGCCGTCGACCTTGGTGGCCTTCAGCAGCAGGTCGGCGCCGATCTCGATCGCGCGCAGCGCCGCGCCCGAGTCGGTGGTGAAGAACGGATTGCCGGTGCCGGCGGCGAAGATCACGATCCGCCCCTTCTCCAGGTGGCGGATGGCGCGGCGGCGGATGTAGTCCTCGCAGACGTCGTTGATCTTGATCGCGCTCATCACCCGCGCCTTGGCGCCGACCTTCTCCAGCGCGTCCTGCATCGCCAGCGCGTTGATCACCGTGGCCAGCATGCCCATCTGGTCGCCGGTCACCCGGTCCATGCCCCCGGCCGCCAGTCCCGCGCCCCGGAAGATGTTGCCGCCCCCGACCACCAGCGCGATCTCGGCCCCGGCCTGCTGCGCCTCCACCACCTCCCGTGCCAGCCGCCCAATGACCTTGGGGTCGATCCCGTAGTCCTCGTCCCCCATCAGGGCCTCGCCGGACAGCTTGAGCAGGATGCGGCGATAGGGGAGTGCGGGCATGTGGGGCTCCGGGTGGGCAAACGGCGAAATTGTAGCCGATGGGGGACGGGACTCGGGATTCCGGCAAAGAATGGCTCTTCGCCCAACTACGGGAAGCTTGTCGCTGGAGAGAAGGCTGTGGGCGGTCCACGCTTGCGCCTTGCTTGTCTTCCCCCTTTGAAAAAGGTGGATTGAGGGGGGCGAAAGCCGCCGTTTGCAAGCCGCAGGCTTGCGGCGGCTTGAGCGCCCACGCGCACCGCGCGTGGGCCGGGAATCGCGAAGCGATTTGCTTTGGCTGTGGCTTTGTCGGCGCCGAGCAAATCCCCCTTGCCCCCTTTTCAAAGGGGGAATGCTGTGCTTTTGAACGGACGCCTGATCTCGAAGTGCCGGGGCGTCGTCCGGTGGGCCGGGGATGGCGGAGAGCTGGCCATGGATGGCCAGCGTCCCGACTAAAGGCATGGACAGCCGTCCGGAGGGCGGAGCCATCCCCGGCCCACCGGACGACGCCAACGTCCGAAGCCCGCGACCCAGCCACAACATCAACCCCGACACCACGCAATCAGGCGAAAAACAAAGAAAAAGCCGCGGCATGCCGCGGCTTTTTCATTCGGGCGGGGTCGCCGCGAAGATCAGGCCAACCCGGCCTGCTTCATCACTTCAGCGGCGTAGTCCTCGACCACCTTCTCGATGCCTTCGCCCACGGCCAGGCGCTGGAAGCCGACCACATCGGCGCCGGCGGCCTTCAGCGCGGCCTCGACGCTCTGGTTGGTGTCGAGCACGTAGGGCTGCCCGTAGAGGGTGACCTCGTTGACGATCTTGTTGATCTTGCCGCTGATGATCTTTTCCAGGATCTCGGGCGGCTTGGCGCGGTCCTTGTCGGACATCTTGGCCAGCTCGATCTCCTTCTCCTTGGCGATGAAGTCGGCGGGGACGTCGGCGGCCTTGTTGTAGGGCGGATTCATCGCCGCGACGTGCATCGCCAGGCCGCGCGCCAGTTCGGCGTCGCCGCCCTGGACTTCGACCAGCACGCCGATGCGGCCGCCGTGCACGTAGGCGGCGACGTTGTTGGCGCTGTCGACGCGGGCGATGCGGCGCACCTGCACGTTCTCGCCGACCTTGGCGATCAGCGCGGCGCGGGCTTCCTCGACGCTTTCGCCGGAGGCGAGCTTCGCGGCCTTGAGCGCATCGACGTCGGTGCCGCCGGAAGCGAGCGCGGCGTCGGCCACGGCCTCGGTGAAGGCGATGAAGTTCTCGTCCTTGGCCACGAAGTCGGTCTCGGAGTTGACCTCGACCAGCACGGCCTTGCCGTCGGCCTGGGCGGTGGCGATGCGGCCTTCGGCGGCGACGCGGCTGGCCTTCTTGTCGGCCTTGGCGAGACCGGACTTGCGCAGCGCTTCGGCGGCGGTGTCGATGTCGCCGTTGCTCTCGGTGAGCGCCTTCTTGCACTCCATCATGCCGGCGCCGGTGCGCTCGCGCAGCTCCTTGACCTGGCTTGCGGTGATTTCCATTGGGGTACCTCGATCGTGGGTGTTGCGCGGGAGCGCTCGACAAGCGCGCGATACCGGGCCGTGGGCCTGGCGCGCCCATTGGGGCGCTCCTGCGGGAAAGGCAGCTGCGCACCATGGCGCAGCCGCGTGACGTAGCGGTTACTCGGCGGCCGGCGTTTTTTCCGGCGCGGTCGCGGCGGCATCCAGCTCGCCGGTCTGGGCGGTGTTGGGCTCGGCGGCTGCGGCTTCGGCTGCGGAGGTCTGCTCGGCGGCGGTGGCCGTGGACGCGGCTGCCTGCTTCTCCGGGGCCTTCTTCGCGGCGCTCTTCCTGGCCGGGGCGCGACGCTTGTCGCCGTCGCTGCCGTCGGTGAAGTCTTCCTCGCGGACCGTGGCGGCCGAAGGCGCGGCGGCCTTGCCCTCGAGCACGGCGTCGGCAGCGGCGCTTGCGTACAGCTGCACGGCGCGGATGGCGTCGTCGTTGCCGGGGATGGCGTAGTCGACCAGGGCCGGATCGTAGTTGGTGTCGACCACCGCGACCACCGGGATGCCGAGCTTCTTGGCTTCCTTGATCGCGATGTCCTCATGGCCGATGTCGATCACGAACAGGGCATCGGGCAGGCGGTTCATTTCCTTGATGCCGCCGAGCGAGGCCAGCAGCTTCTCGCGCTCGCGGCGCAGGCCCAGCACTTCGTGCTTGACCAGCTTGTCGAAGGTGCCGTCGGTCTCGGCGGCTTCCAGCTCCTTCAGGCGACCGACCGACTTCTTCACGGTGGCGAAGTTGGTCAGGGTGCCGCCCAGCCAGCGCTGGGTCATGTACGGCATGCCGCAGCGCTCGGCCTCTTCCTTCACCGCCTCGCGCGCGCTGCGCTTGGTGCCGACGAACAGGATGATGCCGCGCTTCTGGGCGATGGCGGAGACGAAGTTCATCGCGTCGCCGAACAGCGGCACGGTCTTCTCGAGGTTGATGATGTGGATCTTGCCGCGGGCGCCGAAGATGTACGGCGCCATCTTCGGGTTCCAGTAGCGGGTCTGGTGGCCGAAATGCACGCCGGCCTCCAGCATCTGGCGCATGGTGATCTGGGGCATTGCCTGAAACTCCTGATAGTGGAACCGGCCGCCGGCCATTGATGGGATAGGGCGGTACGCCCGCTGGCGGGCGAAGGTTCCGGGGTTGGGCCTCCCCGTCGCTTCCGTGACCGAACCCGGTGCGGGTCGCGGAGACGGGCTCCGGTTCCTGCAACGGGCACCCCGGCACGGACTGTGGCGACGGGTGTGGATTTGCCGGTGACGCCCGGCATCGGCGGCGTGGGAAGCGAAAGCTGCCTACACAGCCGAGAAATGATAGCGCGGACGGGCAGGGGGGGGCAATTGTTGTGGGTATTGGCCCCGGATCACTGGGGCCTAAGGCTTCTGGCCTCGGGCTCCGGGAAGTGCAACTGAATGCTTGTGGGAGCGACGGTAGTCGCGACGGCGGTGCGGCATCTCGTGAGGCCATGGACAAGGCATACCGGCCCGCATGGGCGATCCCGTTGCCCTGGAAGATCGCAGTCGCGACTGCCGTCGCTCCCACAGGTTGGGACCGGGAAACCGAACGACCAGTTTCCGTCAGTAGCTCACCGTCACCGTGATCACGTCGCCGTAGTTGCCGGCAGGGACGGCCTGGGTGGCCGGCACGCGGCCGTAGACCGTCAGGGTCTGGACGCTGCCGGTTCCGGTGCCGGGAACGGTATCGGCGCCGGCGGTCGTCCCCCAGCGCTGGGAGCGGCCCGGATCGCGGTACAGCTCGTAGTTCACGTAGCTGCCGCTGGCCCCCAGGCGCATGCGCCGGGTGCTGCCGCTGGCGTTCTGGCCGTTGTTCAGCGCCACGTTCCAGGCGGTGCGGCCGGTGCAGGTGAAGCTGATGGCGGAGGTCTGGTCGCGGTTGGCGTTGATCAGGCCGGGGACCGTGCCGAAGTCGAGGTTGGTGGCCGCGGAGATGACGCAGTTGTTGGGAACGGTCGCGCTGGCGGTGAAGGGGAAGGTGGTGCTGCCCCCGCCGGTGCCACCTGAGGAGCAGGAGCCCGGCCAATTCGGCGTGCCGAATATCGACTCCGCGTAGCGGTACTCCAACCAGGTATGCCCGTCCATGAACGGATTGCTGTAGCTGCCGGCCGCCAAGCCGGGCTGGGCAAAGACGCGTCCGAACAGGTTGGCGGTGATGCTGCCGCTGCCCCCCAGCAACGGCACGCTGTACTGCAGGTCGACCTGTAGCGGCGCCGGAAAGCTGCCATTGCCCCAGGTCTGGCTGCGGGCGGCGTCCCGGTAGATCTGGAACTGCAGCGGGTCGCCGAAGGTGTTGGTCATGCGCCGGGGGTTGAAGTGGCCGGGGCCGTTGACGCCGTCGCCGATGTACAGACACATCCTGACCCGGACGCCGGCGGCCAAGGACAGCCCGAAGGTGTTGCAGGTGATAGTGACGCTGCCGTTGCTGTCGGCATTCGCCGCTCCGGTGACGGTGCCGAACGCCAGCGGGGTCGTGCTGGTGGTGCATGTTGTCGCGGCCTCGGCGCTGGGGGGCGCCCAGTACAGTCCGACCAAGGCCAAAGCGAGGACGGCGAGGCTCCGGGAATGGATCATAGCGATGGCTCCACGCAGAGCAGAGGCCCGATCCGCGGGATCGTGGCGGCCGCCGCTTCCGGGTAGTCGAACGTGGCCTCGCAGGCGCGTCCGGGCAGTTCGACCCGGATGCGGTTGCGCGGCCGCAGTTGCTCGAGGTAAGTCTCACCGTCATAGCCCACGATGGCCTCGCTGGCAGCGCCGTCGACGAGCTGCACGCGGCTGCCCAGCGGCAGCGGCCGGCCATCGGCGTCATGCAGCACCAGCACCGCGGCGCGTACGGGCCTGACCTCGAAACGCACGCGGGTGCCGGCGCGGTCGCTGGGGGTGGCCAGGCGGTCGACCTCGGCGATGCGGACGTCGGGCGGCAGGTCCATCGGGTCGATCGACAGCTTGTTGCGCTGCCAGGCGTTGAGCCGGGTCACCAGCAGCATGCCGTGCTCGTCGGTGTGGCCGATCACGCGGTTCTCGAGCTTGACCGGAACGCCGGCGAAACCGTCGGTCGACACCACCGCGAACGCGTCGTAGACGCTGCGCGAGGCGAAGGTGCTGCCGCCCATCCGCACCAGGCTGCCGCTGGCCTGTGCGTAGACGTGGCGGCTGTCGCCCTGGCGTACGACGCCGGCGCCGAGGCGTCCGTAGTCGCCGAGCCAGCCGGCCTCGGCCAGGCCGCCGCCGTCGTCGTCGTCGCCGGCGCGTCCCTGCAGCCGCCAGCCGAAGCCGCCGTCGCCGGGGACCGGCCGGGCAAGGTCGATCACCGCGTTGTCGCGGTCGCGGTCGCGCTGCCACGACAGGCCGAGCTGGCGGTCGGAACCGAGCGGCACGATCACGCCCAGGTACAGGCTGCGGTCGTCGCTGTCGTCGAGGTTGCGGTTGACGGACAGATTGGCAGACCAGCCGCCGGCGAAGCTGCGGCTCCAGAACAGGCCGGCATAGCGCGACGGCTGGAGGTCGGGGTCCGGATAGTCGAGCCGCACGTAGCTGAGGCTGAAGTTGCCGAGCGCGGCGCTGGTGATCCCGGCCAGGGCCCGTTCGCTGCGCGACGGCGGCAGCGAGCCGTAGAGCGAGGCGATGTCGCGGTAGTCGCCGCGGGTGCGGCGGCTGTCCAGCGAGACGTTGAAGCGGCGGTTGTTCCAGCCGTAGCCCAGCGCGCTCTGCGAACCGCGGGCGCCGTCGTGGGCGCTGCGCGCATGCGAGGCGTTGAACACCCCGGCCATGCCCAGCAGCCAGGTGCCGCCGACCCCGGCGTTGACCAGGCCGGCGGCGGTTTCGGCATGGGCGTCCAAGGTGAACCGGTCGCTGGCGCCATAGCGGAACGTGCCGCTGGCGATCGGATCGCCGCCGTAGGAAAACGACCGCAGCCCGTAGTCCTCGCGCACCGCGCCCAGGCTGGCCGACCAGTCGGACAGGCCGCGCGCCAGCAGCCGCTGGGTGGCGTAGAACGGGAAGTCGAGCGTGCGCACCTGCCCGAAGGCATCGGTGACGACCATGTGTGCGTTGCCGGCGCCGGTCACGCCCGGCACGGTGGTCAGCTGGAACGGCCCGGGCGGAACGTCGCCGCTGTACTGGCGGACGCCGTTGACGTACAGCTCGACGTCGGATGGCACCGAGGCCTCGCCGAGGAACGCCGGCAGCGGCGTGGTGATCCGGTACGGCTGTAAACCATAATTGCGCCCGACCTGCAGTCCGCCGATCCGCACCGGCCGGGTCCGGTCGAGAAAACCGGTGAAGGCATCGCCCAGGGTCAAGGCCACCGCCGACTCCGGGAACGACAGCTGCCAATGGGTATCGAGCCGCACCGAATCGCCGCGCCAGCCGCGGCCGCCGCCGTCGCTGCGGTAGCCGCGGGCGACCGCGGTATTGCTCAGCACGCCGCGGCCGATGCCGAACAGGCGCAGTTCCGAGGTCGCGGTGAGGCTGCTGCCGGCACCGCTATCGGTGGCGTACAGGTCGTAGTTGAGCAGCGCGCCCGGCGCCGTTTCGGCGGCCACCGGCGCGGGCGCGTCGCCGCCGCCGAGTACGGTCGTGCCGAGGGCGAGCTGCGACAGCGGCGCATCGATGGCGACCCGCTGCCGCGCCGCGTCGTAGCGGACCCGGGTGCCGGGAATGCCGTCGAGCGCCACCAGTTCCCCGTCCGCGTGCGCCGGCAGGCGGAAACCGATGCTGCGCAGCGCAGCCACCTCGGCATACAGGCGGCCGTCGCGCTGCTCGAACGCCAGCAGCTGCGGCTGACGCGTCTGGTTGAGGATCACTTCCAGATACAGGCGCGTGACTGCCCTGTCCGGCGTTGCCGCCTGGTTCCCGGTGACGGGCAGCTCGGCGGTGCCGGTCCGGGCCTGGACGACGGGTGCCGTGGCCGCCAGGAGCAGCACATTACCGATCCAGGACCAGCGTGCGTTCAACCGCTTCCCCATTGATCCTGGCCTGGAAAGTCCCGCCGGATCCCATCCCCATGCCGGCCGGCAGCGCCCAGCGGCGGTTGCGGCCGGGTAGTACGTAGCCGGACAGTCCCGCGGCGATGACCTGGCGGCCGCCGTCGGCGGCGACATGGGCGAGATCGGAGATCTGGGCGCGACCGTTGCCGAGATTCTCGAGCTCGAGGAAGCGCGCCTCCGGGCTGCCGGCCAGGCGCGCGTGCAGCACCGGGGCGGTCGCCTGCCGGCCTTGCGGGGCGACGAAGACCGGGATCGAATAGCGCAGCACGAACCGCAGCCCCTTTGCCTGCGGTTCCTGCCCGTCCGGCTGCTCCAGCGGCAGTTCGTCGACGATCACCCGGTAGCTGGCCTCGACGTCGGCCGGCGGCGGCCCGAGGCGGATCACCCGCACCAGCTGTTCGCCGCCGGGCGGCAGCTCCAGCATCGGCGGGCTGATGGCCAGTTCGGTGGTCGGCTCCAGGACGTCTTCGCCGTTGGCCTGGGTCCAGCGGAACACCCGGACCTGCGCATGCAGCGGCGCCTGGCCGTTGTTGCTCAGGACCAGGCCGTCGGCGCTGCGGTCGGCGGGCACGACGACGGTGGTCGGCGTGACCTGCAGGCTCGCCGCGCCGGCAACGGCGCTGGCGAGCAGCAGGGCAACCGCGCAACCGGTCCGCCATCCGTTGCGGAGTAGCGGCGACATGGTGTTTGCGTGGCCTTAGTACGTGACCGTCGCGGTCACAGTGTCAACGTAAGTCGCCGCCGGAAAGCTGGCGCTGGGCACGCGGCCGTAGACCGGCAGGGCCTGCACCGCGCCGGTGCCGGTGCCGGCCAGGGTATTGGTGTCGAGGGTGTCGCCCCAGACCACCGAACGCCCTGCGTCCTGATAGAGCTGGTAGGGCACCAGGTCGGCGCCGTTGGCCATGGCGCGCGCGGTGATGCCGCCGCCCGCTGCGTTGAGGCCTTCGTTCAGGGCGATGTCGTAGTCGGTTCCGGGCGTGCAGTTCACGTTGAGCTGGCCCGCGGCGTCGATGTCTGTCTCGGTGGACGCGTTGGTGCCGAAGTCGACGTCGGTCGCGGCGGGGGCGTCGATGCTGCAGGTGCTGGTGATAGTGATGGTCACGTCGAAGGTGGTGGAAGCCGACTGCGCGTATGCGGCCGAGGACAGCGCGGCGCAGGCGAGAGCGGATACGGCGACGAGCGACTTGATGATGTTCATGGGTGTGTTCTCCAGCACGGTGGGCAAACGGCGATTCCGGCGGTGCCGGAGCCTGGTCAAGCCAGCAGCACGATGCGTGCCAACCGCAAGTCCGGTGGGAAAACGTTCAGTGGTCGGTGGGAGGGTGGGCCGGAGATGCGATCGCGTCAACAAGTGACGCTGAATCGGGGGCGGGTGCCGGGTTTTGCCTGTCCGGGACCGCCCGCGTCCGGCCGGCCGCCGCGATCGGCGATAATGGCCGCATGAGCATTTCCCTGAAGACCCCCGAAGAGATCGAGCGGATGCGCGAGGCCGGGCGCCTGGCCGCCGAGGTGCTGCAGGTGGTCGCGCCGCACGTGAAGCCCGGCGTGACCACCGAGGAACTCGACCGCGTCTGCCACGATCACATCGTCAACGTGCAAGGGGCGACGCCGGCCAATATCGGCTACCGCGGCTACCCCAAGTCGACCTGCATCTCCGCCAACAACGTCATCTGCCACGGCATTCCCAGCGAAGCCAAGGTGCTCAAGGACGGCGACATCATCAACATCGATGTCACCGTCATCAAGGACGGCTGGCACGGCGACACCAGCCGCATGTACTACGTCGGCGAGCCGTCGGTGATGGCCAGGCGGCTGGTCGAGACCACCCGCCAGGCGCTGTTCGAGGGCATCCGCGCTGTGCGCCCGGGGGCGACCCTGGGCGACATCGGCCATGCGATCCAGACGTACGCCGAAAGCGAGCGCTTCAGCGTGGTGCGCGAGTATTGTGGCCACGGCATCGGCAAGGTCTATCACGACGAGCCGCAGGTGCTGCACTACGGCCGATCCGGGGAGGGCATCGTGCTCAAGGAAGGCATGACCTTCACCATCGAGCCGATGATCAACGAGGGCTCGCGCTACACCCGCGTGCTGCCCGACGGCTGGACCGTGGTCACCAAGGACCGCAAGCTGTCGGCGCAGTGGGAGCACACCCTCGCCGTGACCGCGGACGGCTTCGACATCCTCACCCGGATCCCGGGCGACGACAACGACCAGTACCTCTGATGAGGATGGGGTCGGTGCAGCCTCC
Source organism: Luteimonas salinilitoris (assembly GCF_041300785.1). Lineage (NCBI taxonomy): Bacteria > Pseudomonadati > Pseudomonadota > Gammaproteobacteria > Lysobacterales > Lysobacteraceae > Luteimonas > Luteimonas salinilitoris. The sequence goes on along the minus strand of NZ_JBFWIB010000010.1, from coordinate 96,188 downwards.
GGCACAGTCGAACGGCGGCGATCAGGCCGACGACGCCGCATGGGCCGCGGAAGCGCGCGCCGCGCTGGCCGACCACGATGCCGAGCTCGCGCGCCGCTTCGACGAAGGCGAGGACATCGACCGGTTGCTGGCCGAGCGCGTCAACGCGGTCGACGGCTGGGTGCGGCAGACCTGGGCGCGCTGCATCCCGTCCGACGCGCCGCTGGCGCTGTTCGCGGTCGGTGGCTACGGCCGCGGCGAGCTGTTCCCGCGTTCGGACATCGACGTGCTGGCGCTGGCGGAAGAGGGTTCGCAGGCCCGTCATGCCGACGCGCTGGCGCGGCTGTTCGCACTGCTGTGGGACGCTGGCCTGCCGGTGGGCCATGCCGTGCGCAGCGCCGGTGAGTGCACCCGCGCCGCTGCCGCCGATCTGACCGTGCAGACTACGCTGCAGGAGGCGCGGCCGCTGCTGGCCAACCTGGCCGAGGTGCGCACGCTCAACGATGCGATCTCGACCGCGCGCACCTGGCCCCCGGGGGACTACTTCGCCGCCAAGCGCGACGAGCAGCGCGCCCGCCACGCCCGCTACGGCGACACCGCCGACAACCTCGAGCCCAACCTCAAGGACGGCCCCGGCGGCCTGCGCGACGTGCAGACCCTGCGCTGGATGGCGCGCCGCGTACTGGAGGCCTACGGCTTCGAACAGCTGATCACCCTCGGCCTGCTGGGGGTGGACGAGCACGCCACCCTGGAGCGCGAACGGCGCACGCTGTCGCGGCTGCGCTTCGGCCTGCACCTGGTCGCCGGCAAGGCCGAGGAACGCCTGCGCTTCGACCACCAGAAGGCACTGGCGGCGCGCCTGGCGCATGTCGACGAGGCGGACAACGCCCGGGTCGAGCGGATGATGCAGGAGTTCTACCGCAGCGCCTCGGTGGTGCTGCGCCTCAACGACCGCCTGCTGCAGCGCTTCGAGGAGCAGATCGAGGGCGAGGGCGAGCTGGTGCCGCTGGACGCCGAGTTCGCCACCCGGCGCGGCTACCTGGCCGCGCGCGACGAGGTCTGGCCCGGCGGCGACATCGGCCGCGTGTTCGACCTGTTCGCGATCTGGGCCGAGCGCCCGGACGTGCGCGGCCTGCATTCGCAGACCGCGCGCGCGCTGGCCGAGTCGCTGCACGCGCTGCCGTCCTGGCGCGACGCCGACCAGGAACTGCGCGGCCAGTTCATGGCGCTGCTGCGCGGTCCCACGCCGGTGCGCACGCTGGAGCGGATGTCGCGCATGGGCGTGCTCGGGGTGTGGATTCCCGAGTTCGCGCAGGTGTCCGGGCGCATGCAGTTCGACCTGTTCCATGTCTACACGGTCGACCAGCACACCCTGGCGGTGCTGCGCAACATCGCCAGCTTCGCCGACGAGAGCCCGGACGAGCGCTTCTCCACCGCGCACGAGATCTGGCCGCAGCTGCGCAAGCCGGAACTGCTGCTGTTGGCGGGCCTGTTCCACGACATCGCCAAGGGCCGCGGCGGCGACCATTCCGAACTCGGCGCGGTCGACGCGCGCGAGTTCTGCAAGGGTCATGGCCTGAGCGGCGCCGACACCGCGCTGGTCGAATGGCTGGTGCGCAAGCACCTGCTGATGTCGACCACCGCGCAGAAGCTCGATACCTCCGATCCTGCGGTGATCCACCGCTTCGCCAGCGAGGTCGCCGACCGCGAGCGGCTCGACTATCTCTACCTGCTGACCTGCGCCGACATCGCCGGCACCTCGCCACGGCTGTGGAACGCCTGGAAGGACCGCCTGCTCACCGACCTGCGCACCGCCACCCGGCTGGCGATGCGGCGCGGGCTGGAACACCCGGTGGCCGCGGTGGAGCGGATCGCCGAGACCCGCGACCGCGCGCGCGGCCTGCTGTCGGCACACGGCGTCGACGGCGAAGAGGCGAACGCACTGTTCGCGCGCATGCCCGAGAACGTGTTCCTGCGCGGCCGTGCCGACCAGGTCGCCTGGCAGGCGCTGGCGCTGCGCGGCACCGCGCCCGGTGACACGGTGGTGCGCGTGCGGCGGCTGGCGGCGGGCGCGCAGGCGCTGGAGGTGTTCGTGCATTCGCGCGATCGCGACGGCCTGTTCACCGCGATCGCGATCAGCCTGGATCGCTGCGGCCTGGCGATCCAGCAGGCGCGCGCCATCGACGGGCCGGGCGGCACCATCTTCGACGTGTTCCAGGTGCTGCCGACCGATCCGCGCCACGTGCCGGACCTGCCGGCGATCGAACGCAAGCTCCACACCGTGCTCGCGGGATCGCTCGACGTGCGCCCCGCGCGCCGCGCGCAGCCGCGCCACCTGCGCCATTTCCGCGTGGTGCCGCAGATCGACTTCAGCGACAGCGCCGACGGCCGCCACACCGTCTTCAGCCTGGTTTGCACCGACCGCCCCGGGCTGCTGGCCGACGTTGCCCACGTGCTGCGCCTGCAGGGCCTGCGCGTGCACGACGCCCGCGTGGCCACGTACGGCGAGCGCGTCGAGGACGTGTTCCGGCTCGCCGACGCCGGCAACAACGCGCTCGACGAGGCGCGGCGCGAGTCGCTGTGCGAGGCGCTGCTGGCGGTGCTCGACGGCGATGCCCCCCGATGATCCCTGCCGAGACCGACACCCCATGACAGAACCCACCTTCACCGCCGACGCCGCCGCGCTCGAACTGCTCCGCGCCACCATCGACAGCGCGTTCGATCGCCGCGCCGCGCTGACGCCGGAGGAAACCGCCGGCGCCGTGCGTCCGGCGATCGAACAGGTCATGCGTGGGCTGGAGTCCGGCGCGCTGCGGGTCGCCGAGCCCGACGGCGACGGCGGCTGGCGCGTCAACGAGTGGTTGAAGAAGGCGGTGCTGCTGTACTTCCGGATCAACGACATGGCCGTGATCGACGCGGAGCCGGCGCCGTTCTGGGACAAGGTGGAAGCGCGCTTCGCCGGACACGACGAGGCGGCGTTCCGGAACCTGGGCGTGCGCGTGGTGCCCGGCGCGGTGGCGCGGCGCGGCAGCCATCTGGGCCGCGACGTGGTGCTGATGCCGAGCTTCGTCAACATCGGCGCGTACGTCGGCGCGGGCACCATGGTCGATACCTGGGCCACCGTCGGCTCCTGCGCCCAGATCGGACGCCACTGTCATATCTCCGGCGGCGCCGGCATCGGCGGCGTGCTCGAGCCGCTGCAGGCCGCGCCGACGATCATCGAGGATCACTGCTTCATCGGCGCCCGTTCCGAGGTCGTCGAGGGCGTGATCGTCGGCCATCACAGCGTGATCGGGATGGGCGTGTTCCTCGGCCAGAGCACGCGCATCTACGATCGCGCCACGGGCGAGATCGGCTACGGGCGGGTCCCGCCCGGCAGCGTGGTGGTCGCCGGTTCGCTGCCCGCCGCCGACGGCAGCCACTCGCTGTACTGCGCGGTGATTGTCAAGCGGGTCGACGAGCGTACGCGGGCGAAGACTTCGGTCAACGAGTTGCTGCGCGGGCTGGCGGATTGATGAGAGCAAGGAACGAGAAACGAGGAGTGAGAAACGAGGAGTGAGAAACGAGGAGTGAGAAACGAAAGGAGAGCCTCGATACCCGCACTCGTTTCTCGTTCCTCTCCACTCGTTCCTGCATTGAAAACGGAGACGGCATGACCACCCTCTACGGACTGAAGAACTGCGATACCTGCAAGAAGGCGCGCAAGTGGCTGGACCGCTTCGGCGTCGTGCACGACTTCGTCGATTACCGCGACACGCCGCAGGTGCCGGCCACGCTGGCGGACTGGGCCGGCCAGGCCGGGGGCTGGGACGCGCTGATCAACAAGTCCTCGACCACCTGGCGCACCCTGCCGCCGAACCGCAAGACGCCGGGCACGGAGGCCGAGTGGAAACTGCTGCTCAAGGAGTATCCGCAGCTGATCCGGCGCCCGGTGGTGGTGACCGACGACGGCATCGTCACCCACGGCTTCAGCGACAACGGCTTCAAGAAGCGTTTTGGGCAGGAAGGCGCCGGGCGATGAGCGGTCGATGGGCGAGCGGCGAGCGGAAGAAGCATGACACTCGCAGCTCGTCGTCCCGGTGCAGGCGAGGAAGTGCGACGCTCCCGGTTCATCATCCGGGCTGGGGATCAGCTTGCTGTTCCCCCCTCCGCTCCGTTCGGCGGGACGGACGGGATCAAGATGGTTCCCAGCCTACGCTGGGATGACGAGCGATTACGCTCACTCCTCACTCCTCACTCCTAACGTCATGTCCGATGTCCTCGACCTTACCTGCGACCTGATCGGCCGTGCCTCGGTCACGCCGGACGATGCCGGTTGCCAGGCGCTGATCGCCGCACGGCTGGAGACGGCCGGCTTCGCCTGCGAGCGGCTGCGCTACGGCGCGGTCGACAATCTATGGGCGACGCATGGCAGCGGCGGCCCGGTGCTGGTCCTGCTCGGGCACACCGACGTGGTGCCGCCGGGGCCGCGCGAAGCCTGGAAGAGCGATCCGTTCGCGCCGGAGGTCCGCGACGGCGTGCTGTACGGACGTGGCGCGGCGGACATGAAGAGCGGGGTGGCCGCGTTCGTGGTCGCCGCCGAGCGGTTCGTGGCCGCGCATCCGGACCATCCCGGAACCGTGGCGCTGCTGCTGACCTCGGACGAGGAGGGCGATGCCATCGACGGCGTGCGCCGGGTCGCCGCGACCTTCCGCGAGCGCGGTCAGCGGATCGACTGGTGCATCACCGGCGAGCCCTCGTCGAAGCAGCGGCTGGGCGACCTGCTGCGGGTCGGCCGGCGCGGCTCGCTGTCGGCGACGCTGACCGTGCGCGGCGTGCAGGGGCATGTGGCCTATCCGGAAAAGGCGAGCAATCCAGTGCACCGGGCGCTGCCGGCATTGGCGGAACTCGTGTCGCGGCGCTGGGACGACGGCTACGAGAGTTTTCCGCCGACCAGTCTGCAGATCTCCGATGTCCACGCCGGTACCGGCGCCAACAACGTCATCCCGGGCGAACTGCAGGTGCAGTTCAACCTGCGCTACAACCCGCACTGGAATGCCGAACGGTTGCAGGCGGAGATCGCCGCGCTGTTCGATCGCCACGGGCTGGACCACGACGTGCGTTGGCACCGCAGCGGCGAGCCGTTCCATACACCGGAAGGTCCCCTGCGCGCGGCCGCGCGCGCGGTGCTGACGGATTTCACCGGCACGCCGCCCGAGGAAAGCACCGGCGGCGGCACGTCCGATGCCCGCTTCATCGCACCGCTCGGGGCGCACTGCATCGAGCTGGGGCCGGTCAATGCCAGCATCCACAAGGTCGACGAACACGTGCGCGTAGCCGACCTGCAGGCCCTGCCGGGACTCTATCTGGCGCTGATCGAGCGACTGCTACCGCAGGAGTGAGAAATGAGAAGTGAGGAGTGAGAGGGAACGATCTCTCGTTTCTCACTCCTCTCCACTCACTCCTGCCGTCCCGGCCAGGCGTTGACCACCGCGCAGAACAGCCGCGCGGTCTGCTCGGCGTCGTAGATCGCCGAATGCGCCTCGGCGCTGTCCCAGGGAAAGCCGGCTGCCTGCACCGCGCGCGCCAGCACCGTCTGCCCGTAGGCGACGCCGCCCAGCGTGACCGTATCGAACACGCTGAAGGGGTGGAACGGATTGCGCTTGTGGCCGCAGCGCGCGACCGTGGCGTTGACGAAATGCAGGTCGAAATGCGCGTTGTGGCCGACCAGGATGGCGCGCTGGCAGCCGTGCTTCTTCACCGCCGTGCGGATCGGCGCGAACACGTGGTTCAACGCCTCGCGCTCGGGTTTCGCGAGGCGGAAGGGATGGTCGAGGTCGATGCCGGTGAACTCCAGCGACTTCGGATCGATCTCGGTGCCCTCGGCCGGGATCACGTGCGCGCTGGCGGTCTCGCCGGGCACGAGCCGGCCCTCGGCGTCGAGGTCGATCGGCACCACCGCGATCTCGAGCAGCGCATGGCGATTCCAGTCGAAGCCGCCGGTTTCCACGTCCACCGCGACCGGCAGGTAGCCGCGAAAGCGTTTCGCCAGCGGGCTCGGAGCGCCGACGGCCGGGACGTTATCGTTCATCGGACAAGCGTATCCCAATCCGTGCGGCGAAGTCGGCTCCGCCGTCGCTGTTTGCGCGAGCGCTACGCGATGCATTCCGCTCGACGGGGCGTCGTTGCGGGCGATCGACCGTGGCGGCGTTCAATCGGCGCGGCCGGCGAACTCGCCGGTCGTGGTGTTGACCAGCACGCGTTCGCCGTTGCCGATGTACTCGGGCACCTGGATCTCGATGCCGGTGCTCAGACGGGCCGGCTTCGGGCGCTTGGTGGCGGTGCCGCCCTTGAGCTCCGGCGGCGTCTCCACGACCTCCAGCGCCACGCTCTGCGGCAGCTGCACCGCGACCGGCTGCTCGTCGATGATCTGCACGTGGCAGCCGGTCAGGCCGTCGCTGATGTAGCCGGCGGCCTCGCCGACGGCGTCGGCGTCGAGCATGTAGGGCGCGTAGTCCTCGTCGTCGAGGAATACGAAGGCATCGCCGTCCTTGTAGGAGAAGGTGGCCTGCCGGCGCGAGAGCTCGACCTCCTTGAGGTCGTCATCGGCGCGCAGCGACAGGTCGTACTTGCTGCCGCCGGGGACCGAGTACAGGGTGAAGCGGAACGTGACGTTGCCGCCGCGCCCTTGCGGCGAACTGCGCTCGATGTCGCGCACCTGGTACACGGTGCCGTTGTGTTCGATGACGTTGCCTTTCTTGAGGTCGGAGGCTTTCATAAGGGCCGGGATTGGGGATTGGGGATTCGGGATTGGGAAGAGCAGGGACGGTTGGTGCGGAGGTCGGGGAGGTGATCGGGTGACCGCTCTTGCGAATCCCGAATCTCGAATCCCCAATCCCGGCTTTACTTCGGCGCCAGCCGAACCGCCCCGTCCAGGCGGATCGTCTCGCCGTTGATGTAGCGATTGCCGAGCAGGCAGGCGACCAGGTCGGCGAACTCGGCCGGCTGCCCGAGCCGCGACGGGAACGGGATCGAGGCCGACAGCGACTGCTGCACCTCCTCCGGCATGCCGTCGACCATCGGCGTCCAGAAGATGCCCGGTGCGACGGTGTTGACGCGGATGCCGAAGCGCGCGAGCTCGCGCGCCATCGGTAGGGTCATGCCGATCACGCCGGCCTTGGAGGCGGAATAGGCCGCCTGGCCGATCTGGCCCTCGTAGGCCGCCACCGAAGCGGTGTTGACGATTACGCCGCGCTCGCCGTCTTCGCCGGGATCGTTGTGCTGCATCACCGCGGCCGCGGCCTTGGCGACGTTGAAGCTGCCGACCAGGTTCACCATCACCGTAGTCGAGAACTGCCGCAGCGGCATCGGCGCCTCGCGCCCGAGCACGCGACCGGCACCGAGGATGCCGGCGCAGTTGATCGCCGCGTTCAAGCCGCCGAGGAAATCCCGGGCGGCGTCGACATTGGCGACCACGCCGTCCTCGTCGGTGACGTCGGTGCGGATGAAGCGCGCCCGGGCTTCGCCCAGCTCGGCGATGGCGGCGGTGCCCTTGTCGTCGTCGACGTCGAACAGCGCCGCCCTGCCGCCGTGGGCGACCAGGTGCCGGGCGACCGCCAGGCCGAGGCCGGACACGCCGCCGGTGACGACGGCGCGGATGTCGGAAAGCTGCATGGGCGTTCCTGGGGTGCGGAAACCTGACATTTTACCCGTCGCCGCCGGCCGGCGTCCCGCGATCCGTCGTAGGAGCGCGCCATGCGCGCGATGCCGCGGGTGTCGACAGGATCCGGTGGATGCCGCGATTCTGGACCGGCAGGCGCGCCGGTCACCGGAATCCGCGGGCGGCGAAGCGCCCGCGGTATCGCGCGCATGGCGCGCTCCTACGGAATGGCAGCGGATTCCAGCGCGTTGCCTGCGATGCGGTGCGCGAACTCGTCCGGCGGCAGGCCGGGCGCGAACAGGAATCCCTGGCCTACGGACACGCCGAGTTCGAGCAGGAACCGGCGTTGCGCCTCGGATTCGACCCCTTCGGCGACCAGGCCCAGCCCGAGGCTGCGGGCGATGCCGGCGATCGCCTGGCAGACCGCGACATCGGAATGGTTCCGCGGCACGCCCTCGACGAACAGCTGGCTCAGCTTCATGCCGTGGATCGGCAGCCGGCGCAGGTAGTTGAGCGCGCTGTACCCCTCGCCGAAATCGTCGATGGTCAGCACCACGCCCATCTCGCGCAGCTCGGCGAAGGTGCGCAGGGTGTCCGGCGCGTCCTCGATCAGCGCGCGCTCGGTGAACTCCAGTTCCAGCGCCGCGCCGGGCAGCCGGTACTCGGCGAGCACGCCACGCACGGTGCCGGCCAGGTCGTCGCCGAGGAACTGGCGATAGGAGACGTTGACCGCGACGCGGACCACGCCCAGCCCGGCGTCACGCCAGGCCGCGACTTGCTGGCAGGCCTCGCTCAGCACCCAGCGGCCGATCCGCACGATGTCGCCGGTGGTCTCGGCGTGGCCGATGAAATGATCGGGGCGCATTTCGCCGAGCTGGTGGTTGCGCCAGCGGATCAGCGCCTCGGCGGCGACGATGCCGCCCTTGCGCATGTCCACCTGCGGTTGATAGACGAGGTGGAACTCGCCGTTGTCGACCGCGCGCCGCAGGTGCGTCTCCATTCGCAGGCGGTCCTTGCGCGACTGCGCAAGCGCCGGGCTGTACGCCTGCCAGCCGTTGCGCACCCGCCGCTTGCTGTCGTACATGGCCGCGTCGGCGCTCTGGATCAGCGTCTGCGGCCGGTCGCCGTCCTCCGGCGCGCGCGCGATGCCGATGCTGGCGGTGACGTCGAACTCCTCGCCGGCGTGGCGGAAGCCGTCGTCGAAGGCATCGAGGATCCGCTGCGCCACGCACTCGGGTCGCTCCGGGTCGTCGGCCAGGCTGCAGACCACCAGGAACTCGTCGCCACCGAAGCGTGCGATCAGCCCCTCGGTGCCGACCGCGTGGCAGATGCGATCGGCGACATGGCGCAACAGTTCGTCGCCGGCGCCGTGGCCGAGCACGTCGTTGACCATCTTGAAGCGGTCGAGGTCCAGGTACAGCACCGCCAGGGGCGACTGTGCCGGATCGTCCATGCGCGCGCCGATCTCGCCGAGGATCGCGTCTCGGTTGAGCAGGCCGGTCAGCGGGTCGGTCCGGGCTTGTACCCGCAACGTCTCCTCGGCCTGCTTGCGTTCGCTGATGTCCTGCAGGGTGCCGGTGACACTGACGTTGGCCGACTCGTCGTGTTCCGGTTCGCCGATGATGCGGATCCACAGCATGCGCCCGTCGCTGCGCCTGCCCTGCAGTTCCAGGTCGATCGGCTGCTGCTGTTGCCGCGCGTGCCGCAGGGCGTGTTCGAAACGGCTGCGGTCGCCCTCGCGCAGGCACTGCAGCAGCGCATCCATGGTGGCGGGCGGTCGTGGCTGGCCGAGGATCCGCGCGGCCTCATCGGTCAGGTACAGCGCGTCGCGTCCCGCCTCCCATTCCCAGCCGCCGATCCGCGCCAGCGCCTGGGCGCGGCCGAACAGGGCGCTGTCGCGCTTGAGCTGGGTGACGTCGCTGAAGAACGAGATCACCTGGTGCGGGGTGCGGCTGCCGGGCATGAACAGCGGCACGGTGGTCACCGACAGCCAGCGCAGGCGGCGCTCGGGCTTGTGGTACAGGCCCAGCACCGTGCTCTGCGTGGCCTTGCCGTTGCGCAGGGTGCGGGTGGTCGGCAGGTCCTCGTCGGCGATGCGGCGGCCGCTCTCGTCCAGCAGGGTCCACGCCTCCGGGGCAAGGTAGTCCTCGAGGCTGTGGTCATCTTCGGCGCCGAGGATGCGCATCGCCGCGGCATTGGCCTGCAGCGGGCGGTTGTCGGCGTCGTGCACCAGCACGCCCTTGTCGATCACTTCCAGCAGCTGGCCGTAGCGCGATTCCGCCTCGCGGCGCGCGCTGAGGTCGCGGGCCACGGCGACGATGCAGCGCCGCCCCTCGTGCAGGAATCCGGCCGAATGCACCTCCACCGGAAAGCGGCTGCCGTCGCCGCGCATGTTGGTGACCTCGATCACGTAGGTGCCGCCGCGGCGCAGCGTCTCGAGCACCGGTTGCAGATGGTCCTCGGGCAGGTCCGGGTTGAGCACCTCGATCGGCTGGCCGACGATCTCTTCGCGGCTGCGCCGGTAGGCAGCCATGCCGGCCTTGTTGAGGTCGAGCACGATGCCCGTCTCATCGAGGATGCTGACCGGGTCGGGGACCGCGTCGAACAGCGCGCGGTAGCGCGACTGGGCCGACTCGGCGCCGGCGGCCGCCGTGCGCAGGGCGTCGCGGGCGGCGGCGAGCAGGTCGCGGGCACCGGCGGGCAGGTCCGGATCGCGGCAGGCCGCGTCGAGTGCGTGCGCGAGCCGCGCCGGGTCCGCGTCTGCGGACGCGGAAGGGTGTTCCCCGGCTCGCGGCTTGCGGCTCATTCCACGGCCGCCGCCGCGGATTCGCCGGCGGGCGCCGTGGCGCGGCCGAACCGGCTGCCGGTTTCAACGCCTAGCAAGGCCGCCAGCCAGCGACCGGTCTCGCTCAGCGCCTGGAGGTCGATGCCCGTGTCGATCCCCATGCCATGCAGCATGTACACCACGTCCTCGCTGGCGACATTGCCGCTGGCGCCGCGCGCATACGGGCAGCCGCCGGTGCCGGCGACGGCGGCATCGACCACCGCCACGCCCTCTTCCAGGCAGGCGAGGATGTTCGCCAGCGCCTGGCCGTAGGTATCGTGGAAGTGGATCGCCAGCGCGCCAACCGGCATCGCCGCTGCGACCGCGCGCAGCATCGCCCGTGCCTTCAGCGGCGTGCCGACGCCGATGGTGTCGCCGAGGGAGATCTCGTAGCAGCCCATGTCGTACAGCGCCTGTGCCACGCGCACCACGTCGGCCAGCGGCACCTCGCCCTGGTACGGGCAGCCGAGCACGGTGGAGACGTAGCCGCGCACGCGCACGCCGTCCGCGCACGCCCGCGCCAGCACCGGCGCGAAGCGCTGCAGCGATTCGTCGATCGAGGCGTTGATGTTCCTGCGGTTGAAGGCCTCCGAGGCGGCGGTGAACACCGCGATCTCCTCGACGCCGACCGCGCGTGCGCGGTCGTAGCCGGTCTCGTTGGGCACCAGCACCGGATAGGCCACCCCGGGCCTGCGGCCGATGCCGGCGTAGACCTCGGCGGCGTCGGCCAGCTGCGGGATCCATTTCGGGCTGACGAAACTGGTCGCCTCGATCGTCTTCAGCCCGGTGGCGGACAGGCGGTCGATCAGTTCGATCTTGGCCGCGGTGGGCACGTGCGCCCGTTCGTTCTGCAGCCCGTCGCGCGGGCCGACTTCGACGATACGGACGGTGTCGGGGAACTGGCTCATTCGGTTTCGCCGGGGGAGGGTGGCGCCAGGAGTTTTTCGAACACGATCTTCGGATCCTGCGGCGAGGGTACCGCTTCCAGCGCCACGATCCGGTAACCCTCGCCGATCAACAGCCGCAGCATGCCGGGAAAGCCGTTGCGGGACTTGACCCGTACGTTGGCGTAACCGGCCTCGCGCAGGCGACGCTCCTGCTCGCGCAGCAGCGCCAGGGCGATGCCGTGGCGCCGGTACGCCGGCAGCACCGCGCCGACCCAGCTGTAGAACCTACGTGTTTCGAGCGCATAACCGGCCTTGTAGCCGACCGGTTGCCCGTCGGCGAAGGCGATGAGGATCAGTGCGCCGCTGTCGGCGCGCAGGCGTTCGGCCAGGGTGGCGGCGCGCTTGGGACAGGAGAATTCGGGAATCCGTGCCTCCAGCGCCGCAATCCCGTCGATGTCGCCCCGTTCGATGCGGATCTCCATGCGCACGGGCTCCGGCCGTGGTCAGGTTTCGGCCCGCAGTACGACCAGCACCGCATCGCCGTCGACGAAGTCGCCGACCTCGGCCCTGACCTCGGCGACGATGCCCGCGCGCGGCGCGCGCAGGGTCAGTTCCATCTTCATCGCCTCCATCACCAGCAGCGCCTGGCCTTCGACGACCTCGGCGTCCGGTGCGGCCTCGACCAGCACCACGCGTCCGGGCATCGGCGCGGTGATCCGGTCGCTGCCGGCGGCATCGGCGCCGGCCTCGAAGCGGAAGGCGGGCAGCCGCGCGAAGCGCATGCGCCGCGTGCCGTCGTGCACGGTCACGCCGTCGTCGTCGGCGTGCGCGAGAAAGCGGTGGCCCGCGTCATCGACGCGCAGCGACAGTTCGCCGCCGCTCGAGCGTGCGCCCTCGATCCGCAGCACGGCGCCGTCGGCGGTGCGCAGCCGGTAGTCGCCACCGGTGCCGGCGGCATGCAGTTCGAGGCGCTGTTCGCGATATTGCAGCACCAGCAGCCGGTCGCCGGCGTGTCCCAGGCGCCAGCCGTCGGCGATCGCCCAGGGCGAGTGCGGCTCCGGCGACGCCGCGGCCGCGTCTCTGCGTTCCTGCTCGTCGTGCAGCAGCGCGGCCGCGGCCGCCGCGGCCAGTTCCGCGTGCGCCGGCGGGTCCGGCGGGGGCAGCACCTCGTCGAGGTGCCGGTCGAGATAGCCGGTGTCGATCCTGCCTTCGGTCACCACCGGGTGACGCACCAGCCGTTCGAGGAACTCGATGTTGGATTTCGGGCCGATGATCCGGCAGGCGGCCAGCGCTTCGCGCAGGCGGGCAAGGGCGCGCGGCCGGTCGCTGTCGTGGACGATCAGCTTGGCGATCATCGGATCGTAGAAGATGGTCACCGTGTCGCCTTCGACCACGCCCGAGTCCACGCGCACGTGCGCCGATTGCGGCGGCAGCCGCAGTTCCTGCAATCGGCCCGAGCCGGGCAGGAAGCCGGCCTCCGGATCCTCGGCGTAGAGCCGCACCTCGATCGCATGGCCGTGCTGGGCGACGGCGTCCTGCGCCAGGGGCAGCGCCTCGCCGGCGGCCACGCGCAGCTGCCATTCGACCAGGTCGAGACCGGTCACCAGTTCGGTCACCGGATGCTCGACCTGCAGCCGGGTGTTGATCTCCATGAAGAAGAAACCGCCGTCTGGCGCGACGATGAATTCCACCGTGCCGGCGTTCTCGTAGTCGATCGCACGCGCCGCCAGCACCGCGGCCTCGCCCATGCGCGCGCGCAGCGCCGGGGTGAGGAACGGCGACGGCGATTCCTCCAGCACCTTCTGGTAGCGGCGCTGCGCCGAGCACTCGCGCTCGTTGAGATGAATCACGCTGCCGTGGCTGTCGCCGAAGACCTGGATCTCGATGTGCCGCGGCTGTTCGATGTAGCGCTCCAGCAGTACGCGGTCGCGCCCGAACGCACTCGCCGCCTCGCGCTTGCAGCTGCCCAGGTTCGGCAGGAAATCGGCCGGCTCGCGGACGACGCGCATGCCCTTGCCGCCGCCGCCGTGCGCCGCCTTGATCATCAGCGGATAGCCGATCCTCGCGGCCTCGCGTTCGAGCGTTTCCGGTGCCTGGTCCTCGCCTGTGTAGCCGGGGACCACCGGTACGCCGGCCGCCTGCATCAGTTCCTTGGCGCCGGCTTTGCTGCCCATCTTGCGCATCGAGGCTGCGTTGGGGCCGACGAAGGCGAGGCCGGCCGCTTCCACCGCATCGGCGAAGTCCGCGTTCTCGCTGAGAAAGCCATAGCCCGGATGGATCGCCTGCGCCCCGCTGCGTTTCGCGGCATCGAGGATCGCATCGCCACGCAGATAGCTGTCCTGCGGCCGCGGCCCGCCGATCGGATACGCCTCGTCGGCCAGGCGTACGTGCTGCGCGTCGGCGTCGGCCTCCGAGAACACCGCGACGGTGCGGATGCCGAGCCGGCGCGCGGTGCGGATCACGCGGCGGGCGATCTCGCCGCGGTTGGCGATCAGGATCGTGTCAAACATCGGCTTCTTTCTTTGGAGCCCAGGCCGGCGGGCGCTTGTCGAGGAATGCGGCCAGCCCCTCCCGGCCCTCGGGCGAGCCGCGCAGGGCCGCGATCAGGTCGGCGGTGGCGCCGTCCAGCGCGTCGCGATCGCCCTGCGGCACCACCGCGCGCACCAGTGCCTTGGCCTGCGCCGAGGCCACCGGGCCGGCGCGGAGCAGCAGCTGGATCTGCCGATCGACCGCGGCATCGAGCGCGTTGGCGGCGACCACCTCGTGCAGCAGGCCGATACGCAGCGCCTGCTGTGCGTCGAAGACCTCGGCGCTGGCGAAATAGCGGCGCGCATTGCGGGCGCCGATCGCCGCGATCACGTACGGCGAGATCACCGCCGGCAGCAGCCCGAGGCGGCTCTCGGTGAGGCCGAACTTCGCCTCCGGCACGCCGATGGCGACATCGCAGCAGGCCACCAGGCCGACGCCGCCGCCGAAGGCCGCGCCGTGCACACGGGCGATGGTTGGCTTGGGCAGCTCGTCGAGCGCACGCATCAGGCGCGCGAGGGCGAGGGCGTCGTCGCGGTTTTCCGCTTCGCCGGCGGCGGCCATCGCGCGCATCCAGTTGAGGTCGGCACCGGCCGAGAACGAGTCGCCGGCGGCTTCCAGCACCACCGCCCGGACCGTATCGTCGCCGCCCAGCGTGGACAGACGCGCAGTGAGGGCGGCGATCAGGTCGGCATCGAAGGCGTTGTGGATGGCGGGGCGATTCAGGCGCAGGCGGGCGACGGCGCCGGTGCGTTCGAGCAGCAGGGCATCGGTCATTGCGTGCCTTTCGATGAACGGACCCGAATGATAGCCGTTGCGCCGCGCCGGCTTCAGGGACGACGGGTGCACCGAACCCCCGGCCGCGGGTAGAATGAGAACAATTAGCATTCAGGTCACCGCAGTGAGACTTTCCGATCTGCCGCGTCGCGGCGTGGCCCGGGTCGACCGGGTCGAAGACCGCGCACCCGGCGACCCCATCGCCCGCCGCCTGCGCGAACTCGGCTTCGTCTCCGGCGAGCCGGTGCGGATGATGGCGGCCGGCCCGTTCGGTGCCGAGCCGCTGCTGGTGCAGATCGGCTTCACCCGCTTCGCCCTGCGCCGCGCCGAGGCGGCACGGGTGTTGCTGAGCGAGGAGGGCGCGCGCGCGTGAGCGAGATCGTCGTGCCGCTGCGGCTGGCGCTGGTGGGCAATCCCAACTGCGGCAAGACCGCGCTGTTCAACCAGCTCACCGGCAGCCGCCAGAAGGTGGCCAACTACGCCGGCGTCACGGTCGAGCGCAAGGAAGGGCGGCTGCTGGCGCCCTCGGGGCGGCGCTATGCGCTGCTCGACCTGCCGGGCGCCTACAGCCTCAACCCGTCGAGCCTGGACGAGGCGATCACCCGCGACCTGTGCCGCGGCCACTATCCCGGCGAGCCGATGCCGGACGTGCTGGTTTGCGTGGTCGACGCCACCAACCTGCGCCTGCACCTGCGTTTCGTGCTGGAGCTGCGCACGTTGGGCCGGCCGATGGTGGTGGCGCTGAACATGGCCGACGTGGCGGCACGGCGCGGGATTCGCATCGACCGCGCCGGCCTGGAGCGCGAACTCGGCGTGCCGGTGGTGGAGACGGTGGCGGTGCGGCGCAACGGCGCCAAGGCGCTGGTGGCACGCATCGAGGCGATGGCGGAAACGCCGGCGGCGCCGCTGCCGCGGCAACCCGGCGTCGGCGATCCCGCCATGGACGACGAGGCCCTGCATACCGAGACCCGGCGCCTGCTGGCGGCGACGGTGGACATGCCCGCCAGCACCTCGCGCATCGACGATGCGCTCGATCGTTGGCTGCTGCATCCGCTGCTCGGCCTGCTCACGCTGGCCGCGGTGATGTTCCTGATCTTCCAGGCGGTCTACGCCTGGGCGACGCCGATGATGGATGCGATCGAGGCCGGAACCGGCTGGCTGGGCGCGGCGGTCACCGAGACCTTGCCGGAAGGCCCGCTCGCCAGCCTGCTGGCCGACGGCATCATCGCCGGGCTCGGCGGGGTGATCGTGTTCCTGCCGCAGATCCTGATCCTGTTCGCCTTCATCCTGGTGCTGGAGGAGTCCGGCTACCTGCCGCGGGCGGCGTTCCTGCTCGACCGGATGATGGCGGCGGCGGGCCTGTCCGGACGCTCCTTCATCCCGTTGCTGTCGAGCTTCGCCTGCGCCATTCCCGGGATCATGGCCACGCGCTCGATCCAGGACCCGCGCGACCGCATCGCCACGATCATGGTCGCGCCGCTGATGACCTGTTCGGCGCGGCTGCCGGTGTACGCGCTGCTGATCGGCGCGTTCATCCCGCAACAGCAGGTGGCGGGCATGTTCAACCTGCAGGGGCTGGTGCTGTTCGCGCTGTACATGGCCGGCATCTTCAGCGCGCTGGCGGTGTCTTTCGTGATGAAGAAGTGGCGCCGCGACAAGCGCGAGCACATGCTGCTGCTGGAACTGCCCTCGTACCGGCTGCCGCATCCGCGCGACGTGCTGATCGGGCTGTACGAGCGCGCGTTGATCTTCCTGCGCCGAGTGGGCGGCATCATTCTGGCCTTGACGGTACTGCTGTGGTTCCTGCTGTCGTTCCCGGGGCCGCCGGACGGCGCCGCCGGCCCCGCGATCGACTACAGCTTCGCCGGCCGCATCGGCCACGCCATGACCGCGGTGTTCGCGCCGCTCGGGTTCAACTGGCAGATCTGCATCGCCCTGATCCCGGGGCTGGCCGCGCGCGAGGTGGCGGTGGCCTCGCTGGCCACCGTGTACGCGCTGCAGGCCGCGGACGACGATGCCGCCACGCAGGCGCTGACGCCGCTGATCAGCGACGGCTGGTCGCTGGCCACGGCACTGTCGCTGCTGGTGTGGTTCGTCTACGCGCCGCAGTGCATCTCCACATGGGCGACGATCAAGCGCGAGACCAACTCGTGGCGGACGATGGCGATCAGCGCCGGCTACCTGTTCGCGCTGGCGTACCTGGCCTCGCTGCTGACCTACCAGGTCGCGGTGCTGCTGGGGGCGGGGTGAGCAGGCGATGAGCGTATCGATCGCCCTGCAGTACGTCCTCGTCGCGCTGGCCGTGGCGATCAGCGCCTGGGCCGTGCTGGTGAAGCAGTTCCCGGGCGTCGCGCGCAGCCTGCGCGGCGCGCTGGCATTGCCGCTGCTGCGCGACGGCCGGCCACGATGGCTGCGCCCGCTCGGCCGCCTGCTGGCGCCACCGGCGATGACGGGCGGCGGCGGCACGTGCGGTGGCTGCGATGGTTGCGGGCCGGTGAAGGCGAGGAACAAGTAGCGAGGAACGAGGAAAGAGTCAGGGCAGCACGCACCCACTCGTTTCTCGTTCCTCTCTACTCGTTTCTGCTTTTCAGTGCTTGGTGCTGCGCTTGACCGGCCTGCGCATGTCGCTGGTCGGGAACACCTCGACTGCGAGGCTGAAGCTGCGCTCCTGGCCCGAGTGCATGGCGCCGACGCCGACGACCTGGCGGTTGATCTCGTTGCCCTCGTCGTCGCGGATGATCAGCACCACCGAGTACTCCCAGGCGCCGCCCTCGGCGGGGTGGCGGATCGTGCCTTCGACCTGCAGCGCGGTGGTCGACGCGGCGACGGCCTCGGACGCCGCCGCCGAATCGAAGCGCAGATAGTGGCGGCACGACGGGCAGATGCTGGCGCTCTGCAGGATCGTCGTCTTGCAGTGCGGGCAGGCGCGCGTGGCGCCCGCCGCGCCCGGCCGGCCGCTGCTCATGAAGCGAGTTCGAGATCCGCCTTGTCGGCCTTGGCTTCCGCCTTGCCGTTGCCGTTGACCTTGTGGTTCGCTTCCTTGTTCTCCCAGCCGCATTCGATGTGGCCGCGGATCTTCGAGCCTGCCGCCACCGTCAGCGAGCCGGCCTTGAGGTCGCCGTTCATGACCGCGGTGTCGAGCAGCTCGACCCGCGACGCCGAATCGATGTTGCCCTCGAGATCGCCGGAGACGATGACCTTCTCGGCGCGCACGCCGCCGTTGAGCTTGGCGCCCTTCTCGATGGTCAGGTCGCCCTGCACGTTGACGTCGCCCTTGAACCGGCCGGCGATGCGGACATGGCCGGTGCCCTCGATCTTGCCTTCGATGGTCAGGTTGGACGCGATCAGCGACTCCTTGACCTCGCTGGTGACCGGGCGCCGCGGCGGGGCGTTCTGGGTCGGATTGAAATCGGCGACGGCGGGCTGCGGGTCGCGGGCCGGCGAGGCGGCGGGCTCCGGGGCGAAGGAGGGAGCAGCATCCTTCTTGGCGGAGCTGGGCTGGTTGAAGATGGCCATCACGAAAATTCCTCATGGACGAACAGGGACAGGCGTATCGGCCGCAGGCGGGCAGCCGCGCAGGAACGACAGGGTCGTAGCCGCGAGACTAGCATGCAGGTCGCCACGCCGCGATGTGACCGCCCTCACCGAATCCGAGATCGGGCGGGATGTTACGACGGTTTGTTGATCCTGCCGGTTGGGAGTGTCCACGCTGCTTACACAGGGGACCCCGGCTCGACCCGAGCCTGGCGTCGGCCGCTGACGATCCGGTGACAGGCCGGTTACATCCGGAACATGCCGAACCGCGCCGGCTCGACCGGCGCATTGAGCGAGGCCGAGATCGCCAGCCCCAGCACGCGCCGGGTATCGGCCGGGTCGATGATGCCGTCGTCCCACAGCCGCGCGGTGGCGTACCAGGGGCTGCCCTGGGTTTCGTACTGGTCGCGGATCGGCGCCTTGAAGGCCTCCTCCTCCCCGGCGGTCCAGGTGCCGCCCCTGGCCTCGATGCCGTCGCGCTTCACCGTCGCCAGCACGCTGGCGGCCTGCTCGCCGCCCATCACGCTGATGCGCGCGTTCGGCCACATCCACAGGAATCTCGCGCCATAGGCCCTGCCGCACATGGCGTAGTTGCCGGCGCCGAAGCTGCCGCCGATGACCACCGTGAACTTGGGCACCGACGAGCACGCCACCGCGGTGACCATCTTCGCCCCGTCCTTGGCGATGCCGGCGTTCTCGTACTTCCTGCCGACCATGAAGCCGGTGATGTTCTGCAGGAACACCAGCGGGATGCCGCGCTGGTTGCACAGTTCGATGAAGTGCGCGCCCTTGAGCGCGCTCTCGG
Source organism: Luteimonas salinilitoris (assembly GCF_041300785.1). Taxonomy (NCBI): domain Bacteria; kingdom Pseudomonadati; phylum Pseudomonadota; class Gammaproteobacteria; order Lysobacterales; family Lysobacteraceae; genus Luteimonas; species Luteimonas salinilitoris. The sequence goes on along the minus strand of NZ_JBFWIB010000010.1, from coordinate 77,217 downwards.
AGAACAGGATGCCGTTGTTGGCGACGATGCCGACCGGGTAGCCGTGGATGTGGGCGAAGCCGGTGACGAGCGTCCTGCCGTAGCGGGCCTTGAACTCCTGCAGTTCGCTGCCGTCGACGACGCGCGCGATCACTTCGCGGATGTCGAACGGGCGCCGCGTGTCCTTCGGCACGATGCCGTAGAGCTCCTCGGCCGGGTAGCGCGCCTCGCGCGCCTCGCGCAGCGCCATCTGCAGGCGCTTGCGGCGGTTGAAGCCGCCGACGATGTCGCGCGCGATCTGCAGCGCATGGCGGTCGTCCTCGGCGAAATGGTCGGCCACGCCCGAGACGCTGGTGTGCACGTCGGCGCCGCCGAGCGCCTCGGCGTCGACCACCTCGCCGGTGGCGGCCTTCACCAGCGGCGGTCCGCCGAGGAAGATCGTGCCCTGTTCCTTCACGATCACCGACTCGTCGCACATCGCAGGCACGTAGGCGCCACCGGCGGTGCAGCTGCCCATCACCACCGCGACCTGGGGAATGTTCTCGGCGCTCATCCGCGCCTGGTTGTAGAAGATGCGACCGAAATGCTCGCGATCGGGGAACACCTCGTCCTGCAGCGGGAGGAAGGCGCCGCCGGAGTCGACCAGGTAGATGCAGGGCAGGCGGTTCTCGCGCGCGATCTCCTGCGCGCGCAGGTGCTTCTTCACCGTCATCGGGAAGTAGGTGCCGCCCTTGACGGTCGCGTCGTTGGCGACGATCACCACTTCCTGGCCCATGACCCGGCCGATGCCGCAGACCAGGCCGGCCGCGGGCGCGGCGCCGTCGTACATGTCCTCGGCGGCCAGTGGTGCGATTTCCAGGAACGGCGAGCCGGTGTCGAGCAGCGCGGTGATGCGCTCGCGCGGCAGCAGCTTGCCGCGGGCGCTGTGCTTTTCGCGCGCCTTCTCGCCGCCGCCTTCCGCGGCGCGGGCCAGGCGGCGATCGAGTTCGGCCACCAGCGATCGGTGGTAGCCGGCATTGTCGAGGAAGTCCTGCGAACGCGGGTCCAGGCTCGAACTCAGGGCGGGCATGCGCGGGCATCCGGACGGCGGGTCCGACAGGATAACCGCCGCGACCCGGCTGCGGCCTGCGCAAAAGGAGAAGGCCCGCGCGGTGGCGGGCCTTCCCGATGGCACGACGGCGGTGACCGGTTACTGGTCGTCGCGATCGTCGCGCGCGTCCTCGGCGGCGGTGTCGGCGCTTTCGGCGGCGCGATCCATGGCATCGGAACTGGCGCGCGCGGCCGCGGCGGCCGCCTCGGAGGCTTCGGCGCCGGCTTCGCGCGCCGCGGCTTCGGTGGCGTCACCGGCGCGGTCCATCGCTTCGCGCGAGTCGGCAGTGGCTTCGCGCGCACCGGCGGAGGCGGCATCGTAGCCTTCGCGGGCGGCGTCGCCGGCGTCGTCGAGCGCCTCGGAAGCGGACTGGCGCGCGTCTTCGGCGGCTGCGGCGGCCTGATCGGCCTCCTGCTGGGCGCTTGCGGTGTCGTCCCGGCAGGCGGCCAGGCTGAGCACGATGGTGGCGGCGAGGATCAGGAGCTTGCTGTCCATGGTGGTTCTCCTTCGAGAGGGCCGGAGCCGCGGGCAGTCTTGCCTTGCTCCGGTGAAGGGGGCGTGCACGGTGGCGGCGCCATCGCCATGCCGATGGCTGCAAAAGAAAAGCCGCCGGAAGTCCGGCGGCTCTCCTGATACTGCAACTCGCGTCAAGCCATTCGGCTTGCGGCGAAGCTTTACTGCATCGGCTCTTCTTCGGCGTTCTCTTCGACCGCGTCCTGAGCCTCGTCGGCGACATCGGCAGCGTCCTCGGCCACGTCGGCGGCGTCCTGGGCAGCGTCGGCGGCGGCATCGGCCGCGTCGTCGGTGGCTGCGGAAGCGTCGGCGGCGGCATCGGTGGCGCTGTCGGCGGCCATGTCGGCGGTGTCGGCAGCGGCCTGCGCGGCCTCGTCGCCGTAGGCGGCGTCGGCCTGGGCCTGGGCCTCGGCAGCGGCATCAGCGGCGTCGGCGGCCGCGTCCTGCGCAGTATCCTGGTTCGAGCAAGCGGCCAGGGCAAAACCCATAGCCAGGGCAAGCAGAGCCTTGTTGATGGACATGTTGATTTCCTCGTCGTGTGGTGAGTCAGAACGCGCGATGCTGCGCGCCGGGGCACATCATGACAAGCCGGTGATGGGTGTCAAGTATGTGTTTGATTTTTTAAGTAAAGATGCCGTTAACTCCTTCACGCCACCTCGACGGCGACGGCAGTGGCCTCACCGCCGCCGATGCATAGCGAAGCGACACCGCGTCGGTAACCCCGCGTCCGCAGGGCATTTATCAGCGTCACCAGCAAGCGGGCACCGCTGGCGCCGATGGGGTGCCCGAGTGCACAGGCACCGCCGTTGACATTCAGCTTGTGGTGGGGAATTCCGAGGTCCTTCATCGGTGCCATCGCCACGCAGGCGAACGCCTCGTTGACCTCGAACAGGTCGACATCGTCGACCGACCAGCCGGCGCGTTCGAGCACGCTGCCGATCGCCGCCACCGGCGCGGTCGTGAACCATTCCGGCGCCTGCGCATGGCCGGCATGCGCGACGATGCGCGCCAGCGGCGCCAGGCCACGACGGCCGGCCTCGTCGGCGGACATCAGCACGGTGGCGGCGGCGCCGTCGGAGATCTTCGAGGACGAGGCCGCGGTCAGGCGGCCTTCCTTGCCGAACGCCGGGCGCAGCGCCGGGATCTTGGCGATGTCGATCCGGCCCGGCTCCTCGTCGGTCTCGACCACGGTCTCGCCCTTGCGGGTCTTGACCGTGACCGGAACGATCTCGCCACGGAAGGCGCCGTCCGCGGTCGCCGCCTGCGCGCGCTTGACGCTCTCTGCCGAGAACGCGTCGAGCGCCTCGCGGCCGAAACCGTACTTCTCGCAGGTGGCGTCGCCGAACACGCCCATCGCCTTGCCGTCGTAGGGATTGGTGAGGCCGTCCCACGCCATGTGGTCGAGGAACTCGGCGCTGCCGTAGCGGATGCCGGTGCGCGAGCCGTTGAGCAGGTGCGGGGCGTTGGTCATCGACTCCATGCCGCCGGCGACGGCGACGGTGGAGGAGCCGGCGCGGATCAGGTCGTGCGCGAACATGATCGCCTTCATGCCCGAGCCGCAGACCTTGTTGATGGTGGTGCAGCCGACGGCGTCGGGGATTCCCGCCGCGAGCGATGCCTGGCGCGCCGGCGCCTGGCCGAGCCCGGCGGGCAGCACGCAGCCCATGATCACCTCGTCGACCTGGTCGGGCGCGACGCCCGCCTGTTCCAGCGCGCCGCGGATCGCGGCGGCGCCGAGCGTCGGCGTCGGCACGCCGGTGAACTGGCCGAGGAAGGAACCGATGGCGGTGCGCTTGGCGCCGACGATGACGATGTCGCTCATGGATTGCTCCGGCAGGGACGGGGGGTTCCCCGGGAAAGGCGGAATTATCGCGCCGTCGTCCTGGTGCGGCAAACGCGCAGTCCATTCATTCGGTTTCACGTGGTTGCCGGCGATGCGTCACGGTTTCGTGGTGGCGGCTACGTGTGTTTGCGGGTATAGATGGTCGACACCAAATGTCCGGTCGGGCCCGGCGGTGAGATGCACGCCGGGGGCGCGGGACGCATGACACGCGAGAGTCGTCGAAGAGGGAGACGCATCCATGAAGGAGAAGATTTCGGGCGCCGCAACGGCATCGTCGTTCCGGCTTTCGCTGCTGGCCAGCGCGGTCGGGCTTGCGCTGACGGCGTGTGGCGGCGGCGGTAGCAACACCCGTCCCGACACGCCGCCGCCCAGCCCTCCACCCGGGCCGCCGCCACCGACCGTGGTCGAACCGCCGAACCCGGCCTACAGCGATCACCTGGCGCTCACCAATGCCGATGCCGCCATCGAAGCCGGATTCACCGGCGAGGGTGTCCGCATCGGCGTGCTCGACACCGGCGTCAATCCCGATCACCCGGCATTGGCAGGGCGTGTGGTGGACAACCTGGTCTACGTCAGTTCGTCCGACAACGACCTGTCCATCGACGACGTCGACGGACACGGCACCGCGGTCGCCCAGATCATCGCCGGCCAGCCGTTCGGTCAGTGGCCCGGCGGCATCGCGCAGGGCGCGGAAATCGTCTCGGCGCGGATCATCGACGACGAACCGCCGGACGACGACGGCAGCGGACAGGGCAACGAGGTCGACGGCGCGCTCGGGCTGGAGCCGATCCACCAGGACATGATCGACCGCGACGTGCGCATCATGAACAACTCGTGGGGCGGGCTCTACTGGGACGACCCGGCCGCGACCGCGGCGATCGCCGACGAGTACCGCGACTTCATCATCGAAAACGACGGGCTGGTGGTGTTCGCCACCGGCAACCTCGAAGGCGCCGATCCGACCGACATGGCTGCGTTGCCGAGCCAGTCCGGACCGAACGGCAGCACCCCGGCGGCGGACCTGGAGCGCGGCTGGATCGCCGTGACCGCGATCGATCCCGGCAACCCGGAGCAGCTGGACGAGATCGATGGCGAGATCTATCCGAACGCCTGCGGCATCGCCATGAACTACTGCCTGGCGGCGCCGGGCACGGTGGTCACGACCGGAACCGACGATGCGCCGGACGATCCCGAATACTGGCGCTGGGCGGGCACCTCATTTGCCGCGCCGCAGGTCTCGGGCGCCGCGGCGCTGGTCTGGGAAGCGTTTCCCTGGTTCGACAACGACCTGGTGCGGCAGACCATCCTGGGGACGGCGCAGGACATCGGCGCCTCGGGCGTGGACGAACTCTTCGGTTACGGACTGCTGGACGTGGGCAGGGCCGTACAGGGGCCGGCGCGCTTCGACTGGGGACGGGTGACGGCGGACTTCGACGGCATGACCTCGGTCTGGTCGAATGACATCGCAGGTGCAGGCGGCCTGACCAAGCGCGGCAACGGCATTCTCGAGCTGTCGGGCGCGAACGCCTATCGCGGCGCCACCCTGGTCGACGGCGGCACGCTGCGTCTGAGCGGTTCGCTCGACAACTCCGAGGTTTCCATCCGCGCCGGTGGCACCCTGAGCGGCGATGGGCATGTCGCCGGTAGCGTCGGCAACGAGGGCAGACTGCTGCTCGACGCCGGCGACGGCACCACCGCGCTCACCATCGGCGGTGACTATACCCACGGCGTCGACGCGGAACTCGCGGTGGTGTTCGGCGCCGGCGCGCTCGAGGTCGGCGGCGACGCCGCCATCGAAGGCGGTACGGTGCACGTCGCCGGTGCGGTCGACGGCTACGTGAGGCAGAACCGCGAGGACGTGCTGCGCGCCGGTGGAACGCTCGACGGCCGTTTCGACGGCTACACCTACGACGACAGCCTGTTCTTCGAAGGCACGATCCGCTACGACTACACCGGCGGTCGCGTGTGGCTGGACGTCACCCGCCTCGACGTGACCGCGGCCGTGGCTGCGTTCGGCAATATCGGCGCCGCATCACTGGCGTCGGCACAACGGGTGGAGAATGCGTTCCGGCAGATCGACGGGCAGCGCGAAGCCGGCGAAGGGGCGATCGCCGACGGCTTCATCCAGGTTGCCGGCGACTTCCAGCGCATTGCCGACGAGGCGACCGCCGCGGCGTCGCTGTCGAGCCTGTCCGGCGAACTGCACGCGGTGGCCTCGTCGACGACCTTCGACGCGATCGACATGAGCCGGCGTGCGTTGTCCTCGCACTTCGGCGACAGCAGCCTGCAGCCGCAGGCCGCCGGCGTGTGGAAGCGCGAACTCGGCGGCGGCGGGCAGGGCGGATATTCCGGCAGCGATTTCTCCGTCGACGGCTGGATGATCGGCCGCGACTACCGCTTCGGCGGCAACGGCATCGCCGGCTTCGCCTTCGGCGAGACCCGCGCCGACAGCCGCCGCGACGGCAGCCGCGACCGCGGCCGCGATCGCCAGACCCAGACCCAGCTGTACGCGGGCGGCCTGCACGGCAACGCCTACACCCTGGGCCAGGTCGGCTTCGGCCGCTTCGACCGCCGGTTGGAACGGCAGCTGTTCACCGGGCGGCAGTCGATGGGCGTGTTCAGCGCCTACGCCGGTGATTATCTGACCGCCAACCTGGAGAGCGGCTATCGGTTCGGCGATCGCGACGCGCACCTGACGCCGTATCTGGGCGCCGAGTACACGCGGATCGACAGCGACGGCTTCTCGGAACTCGGCGGCGACGGCTTCGGCCTGCGCGCCGATGCATGGACGTCGAGCCGCAGCCAGGCGATCGCCGGCGTGCGCGCCGAGCGCGGCTGGTCGGCGCTGACCCTGCGCGGCTACGCCGAGTGGCAGCAGACGCTCGGCGCCAGCGGCCTGGACATCGACGCCAGCTTCGTCGGCGCCGACGCCTGGTCGTCGCTGGCGGGCCTGCAGCCGGGCCGGTCCGGAGGGCTGTTCGGCCTGGGCCTGGATGCCTGGGTCGGCCGCAACGCGGTGGTGACCTTCGGCTACGACCAGCGTTTCGGCCCGCGCGGCGACGCGCGGATGGTCTCACTGCGGTATGCGCTGGGATTCTGAACCCGGGCGGCCGCTCAGGGGGCGACGCCGGAGCGGTCCACCACTGCGGCGGACCGGGCCGCATTCAGTGAGTGGGGGTGTACGGTCGATGAGCGCAACGGCCCGGATCCGGGCCGTTGCTGCGCGAACGCTATAATCGCCGCCCGTATCGCCTCGGTCACCACATGTCCGCCGTGCCCCACAAGACCGCCAGCCCCCGGGTCGGCTTCGTCAGCCTCGGCTGCCCGAAGGCGCTGGTCGATTCCGAGCGCATCCTGACCCAGCTGAAGGTCGAGGGCTACGACATCGTGCCCAGCTACGACGATGCCGACGTGGTGGTGGTCAATACCTGCGGCTTCATCGACGCAGCGGTGGACGAGTCGCTGGAGGCGATCGGCGAGGCGATGGCCGAGAACGGCAAGGTCATCGTCACCGGCTGCCTGGGCAAGCGCGAGGAGGTGATCCGCCAGGCGCATCCGGGCGTGCTGTCGATCAGCGGCCCGCAGGACTACACCAGCGTGATGCGTGCAGTGCACGCCGCGGTGCCGCAGGTGCACGACCCGTTCGTCGACCTGGTGCCGCGCCGCGCGGCCGACGACATCGGCATCAAGCTGACTCCGAAGCACTACGCCTATCTGAAGATCTCCGAGGGCTGCAATCACCGCTGCAGCTTCTGCATCATTCCGTCGATGCGCGGTGACCTGGTCTCGCGTCCGGTCGACGAGGTACTGCGCGAGGCCGAACGCCTGGTGCGCGGCGGCGTGCGCGAGCTGCTGGTGATCTCGCAGGACACTTCGGCCTACGGCGTCGACCTGCGCTACATCGAGCGCGACTGGCGCGGCGGCAGCTACCAGACGCGGATGCAGGCGCTGTGCGAGGGGCTCGCCGAGCTGGGCGTCTGGACGCGGTTGCACTACGTGTATCCATATCCGCACGTCGACCGCATCATCCCGCTGATGGCCGAAGGCAAGCTGCTGCCGTACCTGGACATCCCGTTCCAGCACGCCAGCCCGCGGATCCTGAAGCTGATGAAGCGGCCCGGGGCAGTGGAACGCACGCTCGAACGCATCCGCGGTTGGCGCGCGATCTGCCCGGAACTCACGATCCGCTCGACCTTCATCGTCGGCTTCCCCGGCGAGACCGACGCCGAGTTCGAGGAACTGCTGGACTTCCTGGACGAAGCGCGGCTCGACCGCGTCGGCGCCTTCGCCTACTCGCCGGTGGAGGGCGCCGCGGCCAATGCGCTGCCCGATCCGGTCGACGAGGACGTCAAGCAGGCGCGGCTGGCGCGCTTCATGGAGCGCCAGGCGCGGATCTCGGCCGAGCGCCTGGAGGCGAAGGTCGGCAGCGTGCAGCGCTGCCTGGTCGATGCGATCGACGGCGAACTGGCGATCGCGCGCTCGCAGGCGGACGCGCCGGAGATCGACGGCCTGGTGCAGATCCAGGACGGCGCCGCGCACGGCCTGCGCGCCGGCGACTTCGCCGACGTGCGGATCATGGGCAGCGACGAGCACGACCTGTACGGCGAGGTGGCGGCGTGATGCGGCATGCGGCGCCATGCCTGCTGTCGGCGGCGCTGCTGTGCGCGGGTGTGGCGTCGGCACAGGATCCCGATGGCCTGAGCGGGGATTACCGCCCGGTCGGAGAGGAAGCGGTTTCCGGCGACGGCGCCCACCGCGCCGGACTGCACGTGACCCGCGAGGGCGACGGCTGGCGGGCCTGGTTCGCCGGCCAGCCCAAGCGCCTGGAAGCGGCGAGCCCCGACCAGATGGCCGGCCTGTTCCCCGGCGTGGGCGAGAGCCGCGGCTTGCGGTGCGGGTTCTCGGAGGAGTTCGTGCTGTGCCGGGTGGCGCCGGGGACGTTCTTCCCGCGGCAGGGATTCCGGATCGACAGCGGCTATTTCTCGGTGATCGCCGGCGGTGGGCTGTACGAACTGGAGCGGGTGGACGCGATGCCGGACGTGCGCGGGCGCTAGCTCCGTTTGTTTCCATCGGCTTCCGGGCCGCGGACGTTTCGTGCTGTCGCGACTCCCCGGCGGCGGCATGCCGCCGCCGGGGAGTCGCGACCCCGCAAGCCATCCGGCAGCCGACCGACGTCGTCCTGGCCATCGCTCCGCACCGACCTGGAGAACGCCGGTGCGCGCTGGAAAGATGCGGAGGTCGTCACCGACGGCCATGTCATCACCAGCCGCAAGCCCGGCGACATTCCCGCCTTCACCCGGACGGTGATCGACGCGGTGTCCTGAGCGTCCGGCCGCGGCGGACACGGCATCATCGGTGCGGCGGATATTCGATCGCGACGATCGTCATGTGTTCGGTGCCGCCCGGGCCCGGCAGCGTCACCTCGAACTCGTCGTCGACGCGCTTGTTCAGCATTGCCCGGGCCAGCGGCGAATCGATGCTGATCCAGCCCCGCCGTGCGTCGGTCTCGTCGGGCCCCACGATCCGGTAGCGGCTGCGTTGCCCGCCGGTCGCGTCCTCCAGTTCCACCCGGGCACCGAAGAACACCGCATCGCGGTCGGAAGGCGCATCGTCCACGATCCGCAGCGATTCCAGGCGTTTCGACAGGTACCGCACGCGGCGATCGATCTCGCCCAGCTGCTTCTTTCGATAGGTGTACTCGGCGTTCTCGGAACGGTCGCCTTCCGCGGCGGCCGCGGCCAGCGCACGCACCACCTCGGGTCGCCGGACCCGCCACAGTTCGTCCAGCTCGGCCTTCAGGCGCGCGTGCCCCTCGCGTGTGATCAGCGCGGTGCTTTTCTCGGGTGGCGGGCGCCAGCGGCTCAGAGGACAACCGGAATTCGGAGGTCAGGGTTCGCGCTTGAGACTGTAGTTGAAGCTGCTCTCGATCTGATTGCCTTCCATGTCGAGCTGGGTCAGCTCATCGCCGGACGCGATCGCGTAGAGCCTGTCGGCGCTGGCCTTGTCTTCAGGATCGAAGCGCAGGCGGGTGCCGGCGTCCTCCACGGTCCAGGTGCCGGGCGCCGGCTCGGCCCCGCCGCCGCGTTCCTGGTAGACCTCGGTCAGGGCGGCGCTGCCGTCGTCGCGCAACTCCAGGGTGGTATCGATGCCGGGGCAGTCGGCGCAGGGCAGGGTGCCCGTGAAGGTTCCGGCAAGCGCCGCGGGATCGATGGGAGCGGGGACATCGGTCCTGGCAGCTTCCGGTGCAGGCGCGTCGGTGGCCGAAGCTTCGGTTGCCGGTCCGGTCGCCGCTTCGGGCTTGCACCCGGCAAGGAGGGCGACGGCCAACAGGACGGGTAGCAGCGTTTTCAGCGACGTAGGCATCGTGCTCGCTCCATGCATGCAAGATTGCAGTGGGGCAACCTGTTCGGAAGTCTAGCGCGACTTACCACCGAAGATGCCGCCCAGCACCCCGCGCAGGATCTGCCGTCCGATCTGGCTGCCGAGCGTGCGTGCGGCCTGCTTGCCCATGGTCTCGATCATGCCCTGGCGACGGCCGGTGCCGAACATCGCATCCTTCATCGTCTGCCCGATGCCGCGTTCGCCGGCGCCGTCCACGTCCTTGGCCTTGGGCGCCTGCGCCTGTTCGCTCATCGCCTCGGCGCGTTGCGCCAGCCGTTCGGCGGCCGATTCGCGGTTCACGGCGGTGTCGTACTTCGCGCCGAGCGCGCTGCCGGCACGCACCTGCGTGCGCTCGACGTCGGTGATCGCGCCCATGCGGCAGCGCGGCGGCGCGATCAGCGTGCGCTCGACCGGCATCGGAACGCCCCTGCCCTGGTCGGGAACGTCCTGCAGCGTGGACACCAGCGCCTCGCCGGTGCCGAGCTGCGAGATCGTCTGCGCCACGTCCAGGGCGGGGTTGGCGACGAAGGTCTGCGCCGCGGTCCTGACCGCCTTCTGGTCGCGCGGGGTGAAGGCGCGCAGCGCGTGCTGCACGCGGTTGCCGAGCTGGCCGAGGATCTGGTCGGGCACGTCGTCCGGGAACTGCGAGCAGAAGTACACGCCCACGCCCTTGGAGCGGATGATCCGCACCACCTGTTCGATGCGCTGGCGCAGCGCCGCCGGCGCGTCCTTGAACAGCAGGTGGGCCTCGTCGAACACGAACACCAGCTTCGGCTTCTCCAGGTCGCCCGCTTCCGGCAGCGCCTCGAACAGCTCCGACAGCAGCCACAGCAGGAAGCTCGAATACAGCCGCGGCTTGAGGATGAGCTGGTCGGCGGCGAGGATGCCGATCACGCCGCGACCGTCGGGCGTGGTGCGCATCAGGTCGGCGAGTTCCAGCGCCGGTTCGCCGAAGAACTGCGCGCCGCCGTCCTGCTCCAGCCGCAGCAGCGCGCGCTGGATCGCGCCGATCGACTGCGTGCTGACCAGGCCGTACTCGGTCGAGACCGCCTTGCGCTCCTCGGCCACCACGCCGAGCAGGGCGCGGAGGTCATCGAGGTCGAGCAGCAGCAGGCCGCGGTCGTCGGCGAGCTTGAACGTGATGTCGAGCACGCCGCCCTGGGTGTCGTTGAGCTCGAGGATGCGCGAGAGCAGGGTCGGGCCCATCTCGCTGACGGTGGTACGCACCGGATGCCCGAGCTTGCCGTACAGGTCCCAGAAGATCGTCGGGCTGCCTTCGCTGCGATAGTCGGCGATGCCGATGGTCTCGATCCGCTTGCGCACGCCTTCGCTGTCGGCGCCGGGGACGGCGAGGCCGGCGACGTCGCCCTTCACGTCGGCCAGGAACACCGGTACGCCGATGCGCGAAAAACCTTCGGCCAGCGTCATCAGCGAGACCGTCTTGCCGGTGCCGGTGGCGCCGGCCACCAGGCCGTGGCGGTTGCCGTACTTGGGCAGCAGGTGAACGTTGCCGCTGTCGGGCGTGGTGACCGACTTGCCGACGAGAATGGGGTCCATGGCGCGTCCTGGCGGAAGAATGCCCGGGATTCTATGCGATCCCGGCGAGGGACCGCGCCGGGCGTCACCACCGGGAACCGCCATCTTGCCGGCTTGCGGAGCGGGTGAAACCCATGCCGCCTTTGTGTGGGAGCGACGAAACGAGCGCAGCGAGTTAACGGCGAAGCCGGCCCGAAGGGTGAGCCGCGCAGCGGCGAGTCAAGTCGCGACCAGATGGTTGGCGGCAGGGCCGCACCGATCGTTCGCTGGCGTCCGGCCGTCGTGTCGCGACTTCCCGGCGGCGGCATGCCGCCGCCACTCCCACAATCCGCGCGCCCGCGCGCCTGCCGGGATTTGCCAGCGCCGCAGCGCGACCGCTAACCTGCCGCTCCATTCCGTCGCCTGTGATCACATGCCCGCTGCCCGCCGTGCCTTCCTCCGCCTGGTCCCGACAACGGCCGCCTTGTTGATCGCCCTCCATGCGCCCGACGCCGCTGCCCAGTCGCGCCAGGAACGTGCCGCCGCCGAGGCGCTGCAGCAGCGGATGGAGCAGGCCGAGACCCGCTACCGCGAGGCGATGGTGCGGGTGCGCAACAACGAGCCGGAGGCGGTGCAGGCCGGCGATGCGGCGCTGGAGGACATGGAGGACGTGATGGTCGAATGCGGCAAGCTGCGCGGCTGCGATCCGGCCGGCTTCGTGACCACGTTCAAGCGCCTGCTCAAGGCCGATGCCGATGCCGCCGCGGCGGTCGAGGAAGAGGAGGAGGTCGATCCTTTCGACGCCGACCCGGACGGCATGGCCGCCGGTGCCGCCGGCGACGTGCCGGAAGCCGCGCGCGCCGCCGCGCTGCTCAGCGACGGCCGCCGCTTCGTCGAGATGGTGCAGTACAACCCGGCGGTGCAGGAGGCGATCCGCCGCTGGCTGACCGACATGCGCCATTCGCTGATCGTCAGCCACGAGAACTACCAGTACATGCGCGACCTGATGTGGCCGCACTACGAGCGCTCGGCCCTGCCGGAGGCGCTGCTGTTCGGCATCCTGGCCAAGGAGTCGACCGGGCGCGTGCACTCGACCTCGCGCGCCGGCGCCGCCGGCCCGATGCAGTTCATGTACGCGACCGGCCGCCGCTTCGGCCTCGGGCCGGACGCGACCGGCTTCGACACCCGCTACGATCCCTATGCCTCGGCGCAGGCCAGTGCGGCCTATCTCAACGAGCGCATGGCCGAGCTCAACCGCAACATCGAACTGGCGCTGGCCGCCTACAACGGCGGCGAGGGACGGGCGCTGCGCATCCACAACGCCAACGGCGGGCGCAGCTTCTGGGACGAGTCGGTCTACAACCAGTTCCCGCCGGAGACGCGCGACTACGTGCCGATGGTGATCGCCGCCGCCTGGCTGTTCCTGCATCCGAAGAAGTACGGCCTGGAGTTCCCCAAGGTCGACGCGCGGCCCGCGACGCTGACGCTGCAGAAGCCGGCCTCGATCTACGAGTTGACCATCTGCCTGGGCAGCAGCGGCAGCCGCTACGGCTACATGCGGATGCTGCGCAACCTCAATCCCCGCTACCAGGCGGAAGAGTGGATTCCGGCCGGTACCGAACTCCGGGCCACGAGCCGCGTGGTCGGCCTCTACAACCGCTGGTGCACCCGCGGCGCCCGCGCCGATCTGGCCCACGAGCTGGTGCGCAGCGATCCTGGCAGTGCAGTCGTGCGCTCGGGACCGGCACAGTCGGTGCCGGCGACCGCCGCCGCCGTGGTCGCTCCGGTCGCATCGCCCTCCGCGCCCTCGCCGAGCGAGCACAGGGTCGCCCGCGGCGACACCCTGGGCCGGATCGCCGAACGCTACGGCTGCAATCTGCGCGCGCTGGCCAATGCCAACAACCTGAAGGCGCCCCGTTACACGCTGCGCCCGGGGCAGCGCCTGGACTTGCAGGGGTGTAGCAGGTAGGACCGAGCCGCCGTAGGAGCGCGCCATGCGCGCGATGCCGCCGGTGCTTCGCCGCCCGCAAATTCCGGTGGCCGGCGCGCCTGCCGGTCCAGAATTGCGGCATCCATCCGATCCGGCCAACTCCCGCGGTATCGCGCGCATGGCGCGCTCCTACGACGAGTTGGGGCGCGTCGCCAGGCGCTGGCCCAGGCGTACCGGCGACTCGGGCGCCAGATCCGGGGACAGTTCCGCCACGCCAGGCGGCAACAGCATGACCACCGTGGAGCCGTAATTGAAGCGCGCCATCTCGGCGAAGCGCTCGATCACGATGCCCTTGTCGCGATAGTCCTTGCGGGTGACGCGGTCGCCGTAGCGCGGGATTTCCTCGCCGCTCCACACCGTCTCCACCCCGGAGACCAGCAGTGCGCCGACCATGGCCACCGCCATCGGCCCGAAGTCGGTGTCGAAGTGGCACACCAGGCGTTCGTTGCGGGCGAACAGGCGCGGCACCTCGCGCACCGCGGCCGGGCCGACGCTGAACAACCGTCCCGGCACATGCACCGTCTCGCGCAGGGTGCCGGTCCAGGGCATGTGCACGCGGTGGTAGTCCTTCGGCGACAGGTAGACGGTCGCGAACGCGCCACCGTCGAACGGTTCGGCATCGCCCGCGTCGCCGAGCAGTTCGGCCGCCGTGAACGAGCGCCCCTTGGCCTGGAAGATGCGCCCGCGCTCGTCCGGATGGCCGATCGCCCCGCACTGGCTGATGCGTCCGTCGGCGGGGATGAGCAGCGCCCGTGGGTCGGGATCGGCGATGCGCGCGCCGGGCCGCAGCGCGCGGGTGAAGAAGGCGTTGAAGCTGGCGTAGGCGCGCGGATCGGGTTCGGCGGCTTCGTCGAGGTCGACGCCGAAACGACGGACCACGGTATCGATCAGCCATTGCTTGAGCCGTGGGTGTCGCGAATAGGCCAGCCCGCGCGCCAGCGACGACAGCAGGCGGTGCGGCAGGACGTAGGTCAGGACGGTGAGGGCATCCATGGGACTATGTAGTGGTCGGGCGGGCTTTTGTCTCCCTCTCCCCCGCTTGCGGGGGAGAGGGCTGGGGTGAGGGGGAAGCCGGAGCCGATAGACCTGCTGTTGCTACCGGATACGAGTGAGGGATCGCTGTCCCGGAATTCGATCGCTTCATGATGATGCTGCAGCTCCGGCCGCTCCCCTCACCTTAACCCTCCCCCCGCAAGCGGGGGAGAGGGAACCGTTCGTGGTCAGTCGTTCCGATACGTCGCAGTCAGCGCACGCAGGTCGGCGGCGATCGCGGCCGGATCCAGCGGTGGCTGGATCACGCCGGCCATGCGGCCTTGCGGGTCGAGCACCGCCAGCGCCGCGGAATGGTCGATGGAGTACTGGTCGTCCGGCGCGCCGGCGGGCGGCGGTGCCTTCATGAAGACCAGCGACAGCGAACGGGCGAACTCTTCCAGCGCCGGGATGTCGGCGGTGGCGGCCAGGGTGTCGCGGTGGAAGGCGGCGGCGTACTCGCCGACGCGGTCGGGCGTGTCGCGCTCGGGATCGACGGAGACGAACAGCACCCGCGGCCGCACGCTGTCGGGGATGTCTTCCCACTGCTTCTGCGCCCGCGACAGTTCGGCGAGCGTCATCGGGCAGACGTCCGGACAGAAGGTGAAACCGATGAACACGACGGTCCAGTGGCCGTGCAGTTCGCCCGGCACCAGCTGGGTGCCGTCGGACTGCTGCAGCGCGAACGCCGGCAGCGCACGCGGCTGCGGGAACAGCGTGACCGCCTGCGTCTCCGGTACGGCAGGGGCGGGCTCGGAGGTCAGCCGCTGCGCGGCCAGCAGGCCGAGGCCGCCGGCGAGGGCGACGACCAGGACGATGAGCGTGGCGCGGTTGAACATCTCAGGTTCCACTTGAAGTTCGACCATGATACCCGCGTGGCCGATATACTTCCCGGACCGGCCGCCCTGGCAGCCGCTCCTCTACACGACACCCCCCGGCCGCCGCCGGCCCGCGCGCCATGACCGACGAACTGCAGACGATCATCGACCTGATCCGCTACGGCGCCAGCCGTTTCAACGCGGCCGGGCTGACGTTCGGCCACAGCTACGACAATGCGCTCGACGAGGCCACCCAACTGACCCTGCACGCCCTGCACCTGCCGCACGACCTGCCGCCCGCCTATGGGCAGTCGCGGGTGACGCTGGCGGAGAAGGAGGAGGTGCTGGGCTTGTTCCTGCGCCGGATCGAGGAACGCGTGCCCGCCGCCTATCTCACCGGCGAGGCGTGGTTCGCCGGGCTCAGCTTCAAGTCCGACCGCCGCGCGCTGGTGCCGCGCTCGCCGATCGCCGAGCTGATCGAGGGCGGCTTCGAGCCGTGGCTCGGTGGCCGCGAGGTGCGGCGCGCGCTCGACCTGTGCACCGGCTCGGGCTGCATCGCCATCGCCATGGGGCACTACAACCCGGACTGGCACGTCGACGGCACCGACCTGAGCGACGATGCGCTGGCGCTGGCGGCCGAAAACGAGGCGCGGCTGCAGGCGCACAACGTGCGTTTCCTGAAGTCCGACCTGTTCTCCGCGCTGCAGGGCGAGCATTACGACCTGATCGTCAGCAACCCTCCCTACGTCACCAACGACGAGACCGACGCGCTGCCGCCGGAGTATTCGTACGAGCCGGAGATGGGCCTGCGCGCCGGCGAAGACGGCCTCGACCTGGTGCTGAAGATCCTGCGCGACGCGCCGCTGCACCTGCGCGAGGACGGGCTGCTGATCTGCGAGGTCGGCGAGTCCGAGCGTGCGCTGACCCGACTGCTGCCGGACCTGCCGCTGGTATGGGTGGAGTTCAAGGTCGGACAGATGGGCGTGTTCGTGGTCGAGTGCCACGACCTGATGAAGCACAACGCCCGCATCGCCGAACTGGCCGCCACCCGTGAAGGCGCGGCCCCTGCGCCGCCGGCGGCCGCCGCAGGGAGCCTGTTTTGAGCCTGGCTTCCGCCAGCAGCATCCCTCTCCCCCCTTTGAAAAAGGGGAGGCGGGGGGATTTGCTGTTGCTCTCCGCTTACCCCGGACAAAAGCAAATCCTCCCAGCCCCCCTTTTTCAAAGGGGGGGGGATTTCTGGCGTAGTCCTGAAAGGGCTGGGATCCGGGAGCGCCGCCCTTGAACACGTTCGGACAGCTGTTCCGCGTCACCACCTTCGGCGAATCGCACGGCCCGGCGATCGGCTGCGTGATCGACGGCTGCCCGCCCGGGATCGCGATCGCCGCGGAGGACTTCGCCGGAGACCTGGCGCGGCGCGCCACCGGCCGCACCCGCCACACGTCGGCGCGGCACGAGAGCGACACCGTGGAGATCCTGTCGGGCGTGTACGAGGGCAGCACCACCGGCACGCCCGTCGCGCTGCTGATCAGGAACACCGACGCGCGCAGCAAGGACTACGACCGCATCGCGCGGCAGTTCCGTCCCGGCCACGCCGACTACACCTATTGGCAGAAGTACGGCGTCCGCGATCCGCGCGGCGGCGGGCGCTCGTCGGCGCGCGAGACCACGATGCGAGTGGCCGCGGCGGTGGTCGCCAAGCGCTGGCTGCGCGAACGCCACGGCGTCGTCGTGCGCGGGCATCTGGCGCAGATCGGCGAGATCGTCCCGTCCGCGCACGACTGGTCGGTGGTCGAGGACAACGCGTTCTTCTGGCCGGACGCGGCGCAGGTGCCGGAGCTGGAAACCTACATGGATGCACTGCGCAAGTCCGGCGACTCGGTCGGCGCGCGGGTCACCGTGGTCGCCGACGGCGTGCCGCCCGGCTGGGGCGAGCCGGTCTACGGCAAGCTCGACGCCGACATCGCCGCGGCGATGATGTCGATCAACGCGGTCAAGGGCGTGGAGATCGGCGACGGCTTCGCCAGCGTCGCCCAGCGCGGCACCGCGCACCGCGACGAGATGAGCGCCGGGGGATTCCTGTCGAATCATGCCGGCGGCATCCTCGGCGGGATTTCCACCGGGCAGCGCATCCTCGCCTCGGTCGCGTTCAAGCCGACCTCGAGCCTGCGCCTGCCCGGGCGCGGGCT
This sequence comes from Luteimonas salinilitoris, assembly GCF_041300785.1. NCBI lineage: Bacteria > Pseudomonadati > Pseudomonadota > Gammaproteobacteria > Lysobacterales > Lysobacteraceae > Luteimonas > Luteimonas salinilitoris. The sequence continues at coordinate 59,873 of NZ_JBFWIB010000010.1, read as the reverse complement.
CGACATCGACGGCGAAGCGGTGGAAGTGGTGACCACCGGCCGTCACGATCCCTGCGTCGGCATCCGCGCCACGCCGATCTGCGAGGCGATGCTGGCGCTGGTGCTGATGGACCAGGCGCTGCGCCATCGCGCGCAGTGCGGCGACGTCGGCGAGGTGGCGCCGCGGATCCCGGCCGGCGCCGCCCAGGGAGAATCGCCCGGGGACGCCGGCGATGGCTGAGCCGCGTCCGCGGGTGTGGCTGGCGCGCCCGCTGTTCGAGGACATCACCGCGCGCCTGGACGGGCATTTCGACGTGGTGCGCACGCCGGTCGAGGACCGCTACCCGCCCGCCGCGGTCGCCGGGCACCTGCGCGAGATCGATGGTGCGCTGGTGACCCTGAGCGAAAAGATCGGCGCGGAAGAAATCGCCGGTGCCGCACGGCTGCGTGCGATCGCCAACGTCGCCGTCGGCTACGACAACCTCGACCTGCCTGCGCTCACCGCCGCGGGGGTGCTGGTCACCAACACGCCCGATGTACTGACCGAGACCACCGCCGATTTCGGCTTCGCGCTGCTGATGGCCACTGCGCGCCGCATCACCGAGGCCGAGCGCTGGCTGCGCGAGGGCCGCTGGGACAGGTGGTCTTTCGACCGGCTGCTCGGTGCCGACCTGCACGGCAGCACCCTCGGCATCCTCGGCATGGGCCGGATCGGACAGGGCATCGCCCGTCGCGCCGGCGGCTTCGACATGCGCGTGCTGTACCACAACCGCAGCCGGTTGCCGGCGGAGACCGAGAGCGCCTGCAAGGCCCGATACGTCGGTTTCGCCGAGCTGCTGGCGCAGGCCGACCACCTGATGCTGGTGTTGCCGTACACGGCGCAGACGCACCACGTCATCGACGCCGCCGCGCTGGCGAAGATGAAGCCGACCGCGACCCTGGTGAACATCGCCCGCGGCGGCATCGTCGACGAGCCGGCGCTCATCGACGCGCTCGCGCACGGTCGCCTGGCGGCGGCCGGGCTCGACGTCTACGAGGGCGAGCCCGCGGTACGGCCGGAACTGCTGGCATTGCGCAACGTGGTGCTCACCCCGCATATCGCCAGCGCCAGCCCGGCCACGCGCCGGGCGATGGTGGCGCTGGCGGTCGACAACCTGATCGCCGCGCTCGGATGCGGCCCGGACGCCGGCAGGCCGTCGGCGCCGGTGAATGCAGGGAAGATGAAACGATAGGGGCCTGGCCGCATCATCGTGGCCGCAGGTCCCCGAAACCGGCATCAACGTCCCCTGTAGGAGCGGCTTCAGCCGCGACCCCGCGGGGAACAGGAACCAACCGCGGTCGTTTTCCATCGCAACGCGCGGCGCCGCGCTTGTCGTCGGGGCTGCCGATGGACCTGCCCGGCGTGGTCGCGGCTGAAGCCGCTCCTACACGACATACATGTTTTCTCTCTCCATGACTTTCGGAAATAGCATCCAAATGAATTCTCCATCCAGACGTTTTAAGGTCGCGATCGTCGGCGCCACCGGCGCGGTCGGCGAGACCATGCTGTCGATCCTGGCCGAACGGAAGTTCCCGGTCGGCGAGCTGGTCGCGCTGGCCAGCGAACGCTCGGCCGGCGGCACCGTCGAGTACCGCGGCGACGAGATCCTCGTGCAGGACCTGGCCACGTTCGATCCGGCCGGCATCGAGATCGCGCTGTTCTCGGCCGGCGGCAGCGTGTCGAAGGAATACGCGCCGAAGTTCGCTGCCGCCGGCGCCGTGGTCATCGACAACAGTTCCGCGTTCCGCTACGACGACGACGTGCCGCTGGTCGTCAGCGAGGTGAATCCCGAGGCGGTGAAGGCACGGCCGCGTGGGATCATCGCCAACCCCAACTGCTCGACCATGCAGATGTTGGTGGCGCTGGCGCCGATCCACCGCAAGGTGGGGATCGAACGCATCAACGTCGCCACCTACCAGTCCGTGTCCGGCGCCGGCCGCGCGGCGATGGAGGAACTGGGCCGCCAGACCGGCGCCATGCTGAACTTCCAGGACGCGGATCCGCAGCGCTTTCCGGTGCAGATCGCCTTCAACCTGATCCCGCAGATCGACGAGTTCATGGACAACGGCTTCACCAGGGAGGAAATGAAGCTGGTCTGGGAGACCCGCAAGATCCTCGGCGACGACAGCATCCAGGTGAATCCGACCGCGGTGCGCGTGCCGGTGTTCTACGGCCATTCCGAGGCGGTGCACATCGAGACGAAGACCAAGCTCACGGCGGTCGACGCCCGTGCGCTGCTGGCCTCGGCACCGGGCGTGGAGGTGGTCGACGAGCGCCGCGCCGGCGGCTACCCGACGCCGGTGACGCACGCGTCCGGCAAGGATGCGGTGTACGTCGGCCGCATCCGCGAGGATCTCTCGCACCCGCGCGGACTGAACCTGTGGATCGTTTCGGACAACATCCGCAAGGGCGCGGCCCTGAACGCGGTGCAGATCGCCGAACTGGTGGCGGCGGCGGGCGCGGAATAGGCGGGCGTCGCGGTTTTCCGGCCGCGTCATTGCGAATCGACGCCCCGGCCGGCTAGAGTCGTAGCCCGAAGAGGGGAGATGCATGCTGTCGAAGTGGCGAATCGCGTGGGTGCTGGCGCTGGCGCTGTTGGCCGGTCCGGCGTTCGCGCTCGGGCTTGGCCAGATCCAGGTGCGTTCGCAGTACGGCGAGCCGTTCCTGGCCGAGATCCCGATCGTCTCCGGCGACCCGGCGGAACTGCGGCACCTGCAGGCGCGACTGGCGTCGCCCGAGACCTTCGCCAGGATCGGGCTGGAACCGCCGCAGGGCGTGGTCTCGGACCTGCAGTTCACGGTCGCGCTCGACGCCGGCGGCCGTCCTGTGGTTCGCGTCACCAGCGCCGGGCCGGTCGAGCAGCCGCTGCTGACCTTCCTGGTCGAGGTCGACTGGGGGCAGGGGCGGCTGGTGCGCGAATACTCGGCACTGGTCGATACGCCCGATACCATGGCCGCGCCCGCGCAGCCGCCGGTGCGCGCCCCGGAAGCGGCGCCGGCGGGCACGATCGTGCGGCCGCCGCAGCCGGACGCCGCCGCGGTCGCCGAAGTGCCGTCGGAAGCCGCCCCGGCCGCCGAAGCGGCCGCCGGGCCCGAAGCGACGGCCGGCGATGCGGTCGCGCCCACTCCGGCGCCGCGGCCCCCGGCGCCGCCTCCCGCCGCCACCGCGATGTCGGTCCCCGGCGAGTACGGTCCGGTGCAGGCCGGGGACACCCTGAGCCAGATCGTGCAGCGGATCTCCCCGGACGACGACGTCAGCCTGAACCAGATGATGCTGGCGCTGCTGCGCGCCAATCCCGAGGCGTTCATCGCCGGCAACGTCAACCTGGTCCGGCAGGGCGCGGTACTGCGGATCCCGCCGCGCGACGAGCTCACCCGCGTCTCGGCCGCCGAGGCGACGGCCGAGGTGCGCGCGCAGGTGGCGCGCTGGCGCGAGATGTCGGTGCCGGCGCCGCAGCCGGAGGCCGCCGTCGCGGCTGCCGCGGACGGTGCCGGCGATGCGCCGGCGACGGAAAGCGGCGGGTCGGCGCGCACCGCCGAGGCGCGCCTGGAGATCGCGCCGCCATCCTCCGGTGGCGGCCAGCAGGCGGGAACACGGTCCGGCATCACCGCCGGCGGCGAGGGCGAGATGCTTCGACAGGACATGCAGGAAACCCGGGAAACACTGGCCGCGCGCGATGCCGAGGTCGAGGAGCTGAAAACGCGGATCGCCGAACTCGAGCAGCTGCAGCAGCAACAGCAGCAGCTGATCACACTCAAGGACAGCGAACTGGCCGCCGCGCAGCAGCGCCTGGCCGAATCCAACCGGCAACCGGCGACGACCCTGGCCGAGACCGGCGAGCAGCCGGTCGCGGTCGGCGTTCCGGCGGTCGAGACCGGCGGCGGGACCTGGCTGTGGCTCGGCCTTGGCATCGCGTTGCTGCTGGCGGCGCTGGTGGCATGGTTCTGGTCGCGGCGCGAAAAGCCCGTGCCCGCGCGCAGCTTCCGCGCCGGCGCGCCGGCCTCCGCGGCCTCCGCGGCGTCACCGTCGAGCTCCGGAGCACGATCCGGAGCGAAGCCCGGCAGGACCGGCAAGCGGGCCGCCGCCACGACGCCGACCTGGCACGGCGGCGATGCCGGAGCAGCAGAATCGCCACCGACGGTGCCGCCGGCCGCGCCCGCGTCGGAACCGCGTTTCGACTACGGCCCCGTGCCGACTGCCGAGACCAGGATCGCGACCGGCGAATCCGACGCGCTGCAGGCCGAGCGGCTGGAGCAGGCGGGGCAAACGGATCCGGATGCGACCGCAACGTCCGTGACGGAGCTCGAGCCGGGGCAGGAGCGTATCGAACTCGCCCGCGCCTATGTCGAACTCGGCGATGTCGACACCGCCCGCAGCCTGTTGCAGGAAGTCGTCGCCATCGGCAGCAGCGGCGAACGCGGCGAAGCGGAGCGGCTGCTGCGCGAGATCGGCTGAAGCCGCCGGCGCATCCGCCGATCGCCGCGACGCCGCATCGAACCGGGTGGCCGCGCCCTGCGGCCGGTTCCGGCGCTGAAGTCGGCGCGGCCACCCGCTAGCATCTCCTGCTCTTTCCACCTACCGGACTCCGCATGCGCTACGCACTGGGCGTCGAATACGACGGCGGCGACTTCTCCGGCTGGCAGCGCCTGAGCCAGCCGGGCACGGCCGGGCCGCCGACCGTGCAGGCCGCGCTCGAGCGTGCGCTGTCGGAGGTCGCCGATGCGCCGGTCGCCACCGTCTGCGCCGGACGCACCGACGCCGGTGTCCACGCGCGCTGCCAGGTGGTGCATTTCGACAGCCAGGCGCGCCGCGAGCCGCGCGGCTGGATGCTGGGCGCGACCTCGCGGCTGCCGCCGGCGGTGGCGGTGCGCTGGTGCGTGCCGGTCGGCGACGACTTCCATGCGCGCTTCTCGGCGCGCGCGCGGCGCTACCGCTACCGCATCGTCAACCGTCCGGTGCGCGCCGCGCTCGAGCGCCAGTACCTGGCCTGGTACCGGCAGCCGCTGGACGCACAGGCGATGCACCGCGCCGCGCAGGCCCTGGTGGGCGAGCACGATTTCTCCAGCTTCCGCACCGTGCGCTGCCAGGCGCCGCACGCGCGCCGCGAGTTGCAGCGGATCGCGGTCGAGCGCGTCGGCGAAGAACTCGCGGTGGAGCTGCAGGCCAACGCCTTCCTGCACCACATGGTCCGCAACATCGTCGGTTCGCTGCTCGAGGTCGGGGCGGGCGAGCGCTCCGGCGCATGGATCGCCGAACTGCTGGCGGCGCGCGACCGCACCCTGGCCGGGGCGACCGCGCCGGCGGCCGGGTTGTCGTTCCTGTGTCCGCTGTATCTGCCTGAATGCGGTCTTCCGGAAGAGGTCACGCTGTGAACGGCGCGGGGTTCATGCGCACGCGCGCATGGAAAAAGTTACGCTGTCCCGCTATCCATCCGTCCCTCGCCCGTCGATGAGCCGCATCCTGCTCCGCACCCGCATCAAGTTCTGCGGCATGACCCGTGCCGGCGATGTGCGCCTGGCCGGCGAACTCGGCGTGGACGCGGTCGGCTTCATCTTCGCCGCCGGCAGCCCGCGCCGGGTGGAGCCGGAGGAAGCGCGTGCCATGCGCAATGCGCTCGCGCCGCTGGTCAACGCGGTGGCGGTGTTCCGCAACAACGACGGCGATTCGGTCCGCGAGGTCGTGCGCCAAGTGCGTCCCTCGCTGCTGCAGTTCCATGGCGAGGAAGACGACGCCTTCTGCCGCAGCTTCGGGATTCCCTACATCAAGGCGGTGCCGATGGGCGGGCCCATGGCGCTCGATGCGACCGGACTGCGGCTCAAATTTCCAAGCGCTTCCGGATTCCTGTTCGACAGCCACGGCGGCGACGCGCAACCCGGCAGCGGCAGCGCTTTCGACTGGAAGCGGATCCCCCCGGGCCTGGACCTGCCGTTCTTCGTCGCCGGCGGCCTCGACCCGGACAACGTGTTCAACGCCGCGCTGGGAACGCTGCCCTGGGGCGTGGACACCTGCAGCGGCATCGAAAGCGCGCCGGGCATCAAGGACGGCGACCGCATGCGCCGTTTCGTGCAGGAGGTCCGCCGCGCCGACTGCACCGACCTGCCAGAAAGGAATTCCGGTGACTGAGCGCGCCATGGACTATCACGCCTGGCCCGATGCCGGGGGCCATTTCGGCCGTTTCGGCGGACGCTTCGTGGCCGAGACCTTGATCGGACCGCTGCAGGAGCTGGCTGCCGCCTACGACGCGGCGCGCGTCGATCCGGCGTTCGTCGCGGCGTTCGAGCGCGACCTGGCGCACTACGTCGGCCGCCCCAGCCCGATCTACCACGCCGAGCGGCTGAGCGAGGAGGCCGGCGGCGCGCGCATCCTGCTCAAGCGCGAGGACCTGAACCACACCGGCGCGCACAAGATCAACAACACCATCGGCCAGGCGCTGCTCGCCACCCGCATGGGCAAGACGCGGATCATCGCCGAGACCGGCGCCGGCCAGCACGGCGTCGCCAGCGCCACCGTGGCCGCGCGGCTGGGGCTCGAGTGCGTGGTGTACATGGGCACCACCGACATCGAGCGGCAGAAGATCAACGTCTACCGGATGAAGCTGCTCGGCGCGGAAGTGGTGCCGGTCACCTCCGGTTCGGCGACGCTGAAGGACGCGCTGAACGAAGCGATGCGCGATTGGGTGACCAACGTGCGCGACACGTTCTACATCATCGGCACCGTGGCCGGGCCGGACCCGTATCCGCGCATGGTGCGCGATTTCAACGCGGTGGTCGGCCGCGAGGCGCGCGCGCAGATGTTGGCCGAATACGGCCGCCTGCCCGACGCGGTCACCGCCTGCGTCGGCGGCGGCAGCAACGCCATCGGCCTGTTCCATGCCTTCCTCAACGATGCCGACGTGCGCGTGGTCGGTGCGGAGGCGGCCGGCGAGGGCATCGCCAGCGGCCGCCACGCCGCGTCGCTGGCCGCCGGCCGTACCGGCGTGTTGCACGGCAACCGCACCTACGTGCTCTGCGACGACGATGGCCAAATCACCGAGACGCACTCCGTCTCCGCCGGACTGGACTACCCGGGTGTCGGACCCGAGCACGCGTTCCTGAAGGACAGCGGCCGCGCCGAATACGTCGGCATCAGCGACGACGAGGCGCTGTCCGCCTTCCACCTGCTGGCGAAGACCGAGGGCATCCTTGCCGCGCTCGAGTCCAGCCACGCCATCGCGCAGGCGATCAAGCTCGCCCGCGAGCTGCCGAAGGACGCCCTGGTGTTGTGCAACCTGTCCGGCCGCGGCGACAAGGACGTGCACACCATCGCCGCGCGCGAAGGCGTGGAGGTTTGAGGCAGGAGTGAATGAAGAGGAGTGAGAAACGAGAGGATCAGGCCTCTCGGGTCGTCGTTTCCGAATCTGCTCCCAGCCTTTGCTTCCACTCGTTTCTCACTCCTCTACCCTCACTCCTCGCCCCCATGTCCCGTCTCGAACAGAAATTCACCGCACTCAAGGACGCCGGCCGCAAGGCGCTGGTTCCGTTCATCACCGCCGGCGATCCGTCGCTGGAGGCGACCGTGCCGGTGATGCATGCGATGGTCCGGGCCGGCGCCGACGTGATCGAGCTCGGCGTGCCGTTCTCCGACCCGATGGCCGATGGGCCGACCATCCAGCGCAGTTCCGAACGCGCCCTCGCGCGGGGCGCGGGAATGTCGTTCGTGTTCGAGGCGGTGAGGACATTTCGTGAGCGCGACGCGGACACCCCGGTGGTGCTGATGGGGTATCTCAATCCGGTCGAGATCCGCGGCGCGGAGCGGTTCGCCGCGGCGGCGGCCGCGGCGGGGGTCGACGGCGTGCTGCTGGTCGATCTGCCGCCGGAGGAGGCAGCCGAATTCCGCGACGCGTTCGCCGCGCACGGAATCGCCTTGATCCTGCTGGCCTCGCCCACGACCGACGAACATCGCCTGCAACGGCTGTGCGCCGATGCCAGCGGATACCTGTACTACGTCAGCTTCGCCGGCGTGACCGGGGCTTCGGAGCGGCTCGATACCGCCGCCGCCGGCGAACGCCTGCGCGGTATCCGCGCGCGAACGGAGGTGCCGGTGGTCGCGGGCTTCGGCATCCGCGACGCCGCCGGTGCCGCGGCCATGGCCGTGGATGCGGACGGGGTCGTGGTCGGCAGCGCGCTGGTCGCCGTGCTGGCCGACGCCGCGTCCGCGGACGAGGCCGGAACCCGGGCGTCGGCGTTCCTGGCACCGCTGCGCGCTGCGCTGGACGCGGGGCCCCGGACATAGACCGTCGAGCCTGAACGGAAGCGCGAATCCGAAGTCCCTGGCAGGATGGTTCCGGCTGTCCATTGGCACCGCCCGTGGCGGCGGGCCTTCTCTCGTCACCACGGAATCGTCTGCCTGGCGCGGCCCGCGCTAGACTTGTGCTTGCAGCAGGCGCCGGCGCGCCGCCCCAGGTCCGCATACGGCGGCCGTTCCGAACATGCGAAGGTGAATCCGACTTGAGCTGGCTGAAGAAACTGATGCCCGCGAGCATCCGCACCGAGAGCGGTGCGCCGCGCAAGCGCAGCGTGCCCGAGGGGCTGTGGGAGAAATGCGAGCGCTGCGGCGCGATCCTGTACCGGCCGGAGCTGGAGGAGAACCTGGAGGTCTGCCCCAAGTGCAGCTTCCATCGGCCCATCCGCGCCCGTGCGCGGCTGCGCGGCTTCCTGGACCGCGACAGCGGCGACGAGATCGCCGCCGAGCTCGGCCCGACCGACGTGCTGCGCTTCAAGGACCAGAAGAAATACGCCGACCGCATCAAGGCCGCGCAGAAGGCGACCGGCGAGCGCGATGCCCTGGTGGCGATGGCAGGCGCGCTCAAGGGCAGGCCGATCGTCGCCTGCGCGTTCGATTTCGCCTACATGGGCGGCTCGATGGGCTCGGTGGTCGGCGAGCGCTTCGCCCGCGGCGCCGAGCGCGCGCTGGCGCTGGGCAGCCCGTTCGTGTGCTTCTCCGCCAGCGGCGGCGCACGCATGCAGGAAAGCCTGTTCTCGCTGCTGCAGATGGCCAAGACCTCGGCCGCGCTCGGCCGGCTGCGCGCCGCCGGGTTGCCGTACGTCTCGGTGATGACGCACCCCACGACCGGCGGCGTCTCGGCCTCGTTCGCGATGCTCGGCGACATCAACCTGGCCGAACCGGAAGCGCTGATCGGCTTCGCCGGCCCACGGGTGATCGAGCAGACCGTGCGCGAGACCCTGCCGGAAGGCTTCCAACGCAGCGAGTTCCTGCTCGAGCACGGCGCCATCGACCAGATCTGCGACCGCCGCGAACTGCGCGAACGCATCGCCCGCCTGCTCGCGCTGATGATGCGGCAGCCGCGGCCGGAGGAAGACGTGGAGGTGGTGGCATGAGGCCGGGAATGGGGAATCGGGAATCGGGAATCGGGAAAGGCAGGGTGCCGACACGCCTGTCGGTGCAGGATGCCTGCGGCCGCCGCCCGGCCCACAAGAGCGGATTCGTCTGGCGCCGGAACCGGCGTGATGTCCTGCTCTTCCGATTTCCCATTCCCGATTCCCCATTCCCTGCTCATGGGCGGAACCGCCCATGAGCAGGAAGTACTTCGGCACCGACGGCATCCGCGGCCGCGTCGGCGTGGCGCCGATCTCGGCCGATTTCGTGCTGCGCCTGGGCAATGCCTACGGCCACGTGCTGCGCGGCGACGATGCGGCATGGCGCAAGCCGTTCGTGGTGATCGGCAAGGACACCCGCATCTCCAACTACATGTTCGAGGCGGCGCTGGAAGCCGGGCTGGTCGCGGCCGGCGTCGACGTCGAGCTGATGGGGCCGATGCCGACCCCGGCGGTCGCGCACCTGACGCGGTCGCTGCGCGCCGACGGCGGCATCGTCATCTCCGCCTCGCACAATCCGCACCACGACAACGGCATCAAGTTCTTCTCGGCCGAGGGCGAGAAGCTCGACGACGTCACCGAACTGGCGATCGAGGCCGCGCTGGAGGTGCCGTTCCGCACCGCCCCTTCCGACAAGCTCGGCAAGGCGGTGCGCACCCGCGATGCGGTCGGCCGCTACCTGGAGGCCTGCAAGGGCTCGCTGCCGCGCAAGTTCGACCTGGACGGCATGCGCATCGCCATGGACTGCGCCAACGGCGCCACCTACCAGATCGGCCCGCTGGTGCTGCGCGAGCTGGGCGCGCGCGTGGACGCGATCGGCATCGAGCCCAACGGCGTGAACATCAACGACGGCGTCGGCTCCACCCACCCGCAGGCCCTGGCCGAACAGGTGCGGGCGACCGGCGCCGAACTCGGCATCGCCTTCGACGGCGACGGCGACCGGGTGCTGTTCGTGGCAGGCGACGGCCGCATCGCCGACGGCGACGACCTGCTGTACATCCTGGCCAGCGACTGGCAGGTCAGCGGCCGCCTGCGCGGCCCGGTGGTCGGCACGCTGATGACCAACTACGGTTTCGAGCAGGCGATGGCCGCGCGCGGGATCGGTTTCGTGCGCGCCAAGGTCGGCGACCGCTACGTGCACCAGGCGCTGCTGCAGCACGGCGGCACGCTCGGTGGCGAGACCTCCGGGCACCTGCTGTGCCTGGATCGCGCCAGCACCGGCGACGGCATCGTCAGCGCGCTGCAGGTGCTGGAGGTACTCAAGCGCCGCGGGATCTCCCTGCAGCAGGCGCTGGAAGGTCTGCGGAAACTGCCGCAGCAGACCGTGAACGTGCGCTACGGCAACGGCGCCAGGCCGGCCGAGGCGCCTGCAGTACAGGCCGCACTGGCACGGGCGCAGGCCGCGGTGGAGGGCAGGGGGCGCGCCTTCCTGCGCCCGTCCGGCACCGAGCCGGTGGTGCGGGTGACGGTCGAGGCCGACGACGCCGCGCTGATGCAGCAGACCTTGGATGGCCTGGCCGACGCGGTGCGCGCGGCGGCGGGCTGATCGACTACGGAGAGTTTCATGGCTTCGCGCATTCCCACCCTGGACATCCGCCGTTTCGACAGTGACCGCGACGCCTTCGTCGCCGAGCTCGGCGCCGCCTACCGCGAATGGGGCTTTGCCGGCATCGGCGGTCACGGCATTCCGCAGTCGGACATCGACGCGGCCTACCGTGTCTTCGTCGAGTTTTTCGCCCTGCCCGAGGACGTCAAGATGCGCTACCACGTGCCGGGCAGCGGCGGCGCGCGCGGCTATACCCCGTTCGGGGTGGAAACGGCCAAGGGCGCCAGCCACTTCGATCTCAAGGAGTTCTGGCACATCGGCCGTGAGATCCCCGATGACTCGAAGTACCGCGAGGTGATGCCACCGAACCTGTGGCCGGTCGAGGTCGAGGGGTTCCGCGAACACGGCTACGGCCTGTACCGGACGCTCGACCGGCTCGGCTCGCGCGTGCTGGCGGCACTGGCCCTGCACATCGGCCTGCCGGAGGACTGGTTCGCCGACAAGACCGATTTCGGCAACTCCATCCTGCGCCCGATCCATTACCCGCCGATCACCACCGACGACATCCCCAACGAGCGCGCCGGCGCGCACGAGGACATCAACCTGATCACCTTGCTGGTGGGCGCCAGCGCGGCCGGCCTGGAAGTGAAGTCGCGCAAGGGCGAGTGGGTGCCGTTCACCGCCGACGAGGACGTCATCGTGGTCAACATCGGCGACATGCTGCAGCGCCTGACCAACCACGTGTATCCGTCCACCACCCATCGGGTGGTCAATCCGCAGGGTGAGGAGGCGCGCAAGCCGCGTTATTCCACGCCGTTTTTCCTGCATCCGAATCCGGACTTCGTGATCGACGTGCTGTCGGCGACGGTGACCGCGGACAACCCGAACCGCTATCCCGAGCCGATCACCGCGCAGGGCTACCTGGAAGAACGCCTGCGGGAAATCAAACTGAAGTAGGAGCGCCCCATGGGCGCGATACCGCGGGTGCCGGCAGGATCCGGTGGATGCCGCGATTCTGGACCGGCAAACGCGCCGGTCACCGGGATTTGCGGGCGGCGAAATGTCCGCGGCATCGCGCGTATGACGCGCTCCTACGGATGAGCGGCCGGCGTGACCTCGCGGCCGATCCACAGGAGCGCGCCGCCGCCGCGACCGCTAGAATCGCGTTTCCACTACTGAAGGAGCATCGCAGATGCGCCCACGCATCGTGGCCGGGAACTGGAAGTTGCACGGCGACCGCGCCTTCGCGCGCGCGCTGCTGGACGCGCTGGCCTCCGCTGCCGCGCCCGCCGGGGTGGAACGGATCGTGATGCCGCCGTTCCCCTACCTGGGCGAGCTGGCCGCGGCCTACGCCGGGCGCGGCCTCGGTTTCGGCGCGCAGGACGTCAGCGCGCAGGCGAAGGGTGCCTACACCGGGGAGGTGTCGGCGGCGATGCTGGCCGATGTCGGGGTCCGCCACGTCCTGGTGGGCCATTCGGAGCGCCGCCAATACCACGGCGAGGACAGCGCGCTGGTCGCGCGCAAGTTCGCCGTGGTCCGGCAAGCCGGCCTGGTGCCGGTGCTCTGCGTCGGGGAAACCCTGGATGAACGCGAGGCCGGCAGCACCGAGGCGGTGATCGCGGCCCAGCTGGCGCCGGTGTTCGAGGCGGCCGGGGATCGGGCGCTGGAGGGGGCGGTGGTGGCCTACGAGCCGGTCTGGGCCATCGGCACCGGCCGCACCGCGACCCCGGAGCAGGCCCAGGCGGTCCATGCCTTCATCCGTGGCGAGGCGGCGCGCCACGATGCTACAATCGCCGGCTTGCTGCCCGTCCTGTACGGGGGCAGCTGCAAACCAGACAATGCTCCCGCGCTGTTTTTGCAGCCGGACGTGGATGGCGGGCTGATCGGCGGCGCCTCGCTGGTCGCCGAAGATTTCCTCGCCATCATCGCCGCTGCGGCGCCCTGACCGGATCCGATCCGCATGCTGTTGCTCGTTCTCAACGTCCTGTTCGTCCTGATCGCGATCGCCATGGTCGCGCTGATCCTCATGCAGCGCGGCTCCGGCGCGGCGGCCGGCTCCGGCTTCGGCGGCGGCGCTTCCGCCACCGTCTTCGGCGCCCGCGGTTCGTCGAGCTTCCTGACCAAGGCCACCAAGTGGCTGGCGATCGGATTCTTCGCCATCACCCTGTTCATGGCCTGGCACGCGACGCGGCAGGCCGCGCCGCAGCAGGTGCAGCAGGACCTGGGCGTGATGTCGATTCCGCAGGCGCCGGCGGCGGACGCCGGTTCGGTACCGGCGGCGCCCGGACAGGCGCCGGACACGGCCGTACCCGCCGCGCCGGCGTCGGACCTCCCCGAGGCGCCCGCCGAGGCTGCCGGGCAGCAGCAGGCGCCCGCGCAGGAGCCTGCGCCGGCGCAGGAAGACGAAGAGCAATAGCGTTTACAATGCGCTGTCCGCCGTCCGCGATCGTCGGGCGGCACCATTGCCCAGGTGGCGGAATTGGTAGACGCACTACCTTGAGGTGGTAGCGACGAGAGTCGTAGGGGTTCGAGTCCCCTCTTGGGCACCATATCCGGCTTCGCGCACCATGTTCGCGAGGCGATCAAAACCCCGCTCCCGAGCGGGGTTTTTGCTGTCCGCGGCGCGCATGACGGACGCGGGCGCGATTCGCAGTGCTGCTGGCTTCACGCCATGCGAACGATTCGATGCGCACGGGATGCGATGGCCGCGTAATCGTTTACTCGCGAGTTCACGAACCGCTACAATTCACGGGTTCGAGCGCGGCCCCGGGCGACCGGGGCGGAGTGCACGCCGCATCGAGATGCCAGGGATGGCGCAAGTCCGTGCGGACCTTCCGTCGAAGGTCCGTAGTCTTCAACGCCGTGACGCGGTCACCGTGTCGCGGCTGGCGCGAAAGCGTCGAGCAACGGCCGCCGAGTGCGGCAAGTAGCCGAGAGAACAACGCGTGCTGGCCGAATACCTGCCGACCCTGCTGTTCCTGATCGTTGCCACCGGCATCGGCATAGCCCTGCTGATCATCGGCAACCTGCTCGGACCCAAGCGTCCGTCGGCGGAGAAGCTGGCGCCCTACGAGTGCGGCTTCGCCGCGTTCGAGGACGCGCGCATGCAGTTCGACGTGCGCTATTACCTGATCGCGATCCAGTTCATCATCTTCGACCTGGAGATCATCTTCATCGTGCCGTGGGCCACCGTGTTCCGCGACCTCGGCGTGGTCGGCCTGGTCGAGATGGGCATCTTCGCCGGCATGCTGCTGCTCGGCTTCATCTACGTCTGGAAGAAGGGAGCACTGGAATGGGAGTGATCCAGACGATCCAGAAGGCCGCCGACTTCGCCAGCAATCCGCTGCCGGAAGGGCAGTTCGACGACATCCTGCGCCCGCAGGGGGAGAACCCCCTGCTCGAGCGCGGCTTCGTCACCACCAGTTCCGACATCCTGCTCAACTGGGCGCGCACCGGCTCGATGTGGCCGATGACCTTCGGCCTGGCCTGCTGCGCGGTGGAAATGATGCACGCCGGCGCGGCGCGCCTGGACCTGGACCGCTATGGCGTGGTGTTCCGCCCGTCGCCGCGCCAGTCCGACGTGATGATCGTCGCCGGCACCCTGGTCAACAAGATGGCCCCGGCGCTGCGCAAGGTCTACGACCAGATGCCCGACCCGAAGTGGGTGATCTCGATGGGCAGCTGCGCCAACGGCGGCGGCTACTACCACTACTCGTACGCGGTGGTGCGTGGCTGCGACCGCATCGTGCCGGTCGATATCTACGTGCCGGGCTGCCCGCCGACCGCCGAAGCGCTGGTCTACGGCATCCTGCAGCTGCAGCGCAAGATCCGCCGCGGTACCAATTTCGGCGAGAACCGCACGGGACTGCGCGAATGAGCGACAAGGTGAACGTTTTCGCGGATCGCCTGCGCGCGCGTTTCGACGGCGCGGACGTCTCGGTGAGCGAGCCGCGCGGCGAGGTCGGCATCGTGTTCGACGCCGCCGCCTGGCACGACGGCTGCCTGGCGCTGCGCGACGAGTTCGGCTTTGAGCAGCTGATCGACGTCTGCGGTGTCGATTACCTGAGCTACGGCAGCGACGAGTGGGACACCGACGTGTCCTCCGAAGGCTTCAGCCGCGGCGTCGAGGGCCGCGGCCCGGGGCGGTTCGGCTTCGGGCAGACGCCGAGCCGGCAGCTGCAGCAGCCGGACGGCGAGGGCGCGATCGCGCCGCCGCCGAAGCGCTTCGCGGCGGTGGCGCAGCTGCTGTCGGTGCAGCACAACCAGCGCCTGCGCGTGACCTGCTTCGCCCCAGACGACGCGCTGCCGATCGTCGCCTCGCTGACCGATATCTGGCCGGTGGCCGACTGGTTCGAGCGCGAAACGTTCGACCTGCTCGGCATCATCTTCCAGGGCCATCCCGACCTGCGCCGGATCCTGACCGACTACGGCTTCATCGGCCATCCATTCCGCAAGGACTTCCCGCTGATCGGCAATGTCGAGGTGCGCTACGACGCGGAGAAGAAGCGCGTGATCTACGAGCCGGTGACCTCGGTCGAGCCGCGCGTGCTGGTGCCGCGGGTGATCCGCGACGACGCACGCTACGCCACCGCTACCGGCGAGCAGGTGGCGCGCAGGACGGGGGGCGCAAAATGAGCGACGTGAGCGTTCCGGTCCATCCGCCGGTCGAGCCCAGCGCCAGCAGCGCCGCGGTGCTCCGGCAGGAGATCCGCAACTACACGATGAACTTCGGCCCGCAGCATCCGGCCGCGCACGGGGTGCTGCGCCTGATCCTGGAGATGGACGGCGAGACCGTGATGCGCGCCGATCCGCACATCGGCCTGCTGCACCGGGGCACCGAGAAGCTGGCAGAGTCGAAGCCGTTCAACCAGTCGATCGGCTACATGGACCGGCTCGACTACGTGTCGATGATGTGCAACGAGCACGCCTACGTGCGCGCGATCGAGACCCTGATGGGGATCGAGGCGCCGGAGCGCGCGCAGTGGATCCGCACGCTGTTCGACGAAGTGACCCGCATCCTCAACCACCTGATGTGGATCGGCTCGAACGCGCTCGACCTCGGCGCGATGGCGGTGTTCCTGTACGCGTTCCGCGAGCGCGAGGAGCTGATGGACGTCTACGAGGCGGTCAGCGGCGCGCGCATGCATGCGACGTACTACCGTCCCGGCGGCGTCTATCGCGACCTGCCGGAGCGCATGTCGCAGTACCGCGAATCGCCGTGGCGCAAGGGAGCCAAGCTCAAACGCTTCAACGCCTGGCGCGAAGGCTCGATGCTGGACTACCTGGAGGCCTTCGCCAAGGACTTCCCGGCGCGCATCGACGAGTACGAGACGCTACTCACCGACAACCGCATCTGGAAGCAGCGCACGGTCGGCATCGGCGTGGTGCCGCCGGACAAGGCGCTGGCCTGGGGCATGACCGGCCCGATGCTGCGCGGCTCGGGCGTGGCCTGGGACCTGCGCAAGAAGCAGCCCTACGCCAGGTATGCCGAGGTCGACTTCGACATCCCGGTCGGCGTCGAGGGCGACTGCTACGACCGCTATCTGGTGCGCGTGGCGGAAATGCGCCAGTCGGTCCGCATCATCGAGCAATGCGTGGCCTGGCTGAAGGCAAATCCCGGCCCGGTGATGATCGACAACTACAAGGTGTCGCCCCCCTCCCGCGAGGAGATGAAGGACGACATGGAAGCGCTGATCCACCACTTCAAGCTGTTCACGGAAGGTTATTGCGTGCCTGCGGGCGAGACCTACTGCGCGGTCGAGGCGCCCAAGGGCGAGTTCGGCTGCTACCTGGTGTCCGACGGCGCCAACAAACCGTTCCGCGTGCACCTGCGCGCGCCCGGCTTCGCCCACCTGTCGTCGATGGACGCGGTGGTGAAGGGGCACATGCTGGCCGACGTGGTGGCGATGATCGGTACCTACGACATCGTGTTCGGAGAAATTGATCGATGAGGCAGGGAACGCGCATGGTGCAGCCGTCCGTGAGGCGGAGGTCCGGTGCCGCCGCGAGTCGCGGCCCGATATCCGCTTGGTCGCGACGGCACCGAACCTCCGCTTCCGATGTCGTCGGTGCTTCGGAAGAAGCCATCCGCTTTTCCGGTCCGATTGCGGGATTGTGCGGAGCGCCTGCCGGGTGCCGCGCTGACCAAGCGGATATCGGGCCGCGACTCAGCGTGGTACCCGGCAGGCGCCCCCGACGGCCCTGCATTGGAGTACTGCGGGAAACCTTCGTATGAGAGCTACAGGAAACTTCGAGAATGCGCGCAACGTCGACCCGATGGTCGCGTTGAACGACGACACCCGTGCGCACATCGACCACTGGCTGGCCAAGTTCCCGCCGGACCGCAAGCGCTCGGCGGTGCTGCAGGGCCTGCAGGCCGCGCAGGCGCAGAACGGCGGCTGGCTCAGCGACGAGCTGATCGCCGCGGTCGCCAAGTACCTGGGCATTCCGCCGGTATGGGCGTACGAGGTCGCCACCTTCTATTCGATGTTCGAGACGCAGAAGGTCGGCCGCAACAACGTCGCGTTCTGCACCAACATCAGCTGCTGGCTCAACGGCGCCGAGGGCCTGGTCGCGCATGCCGAGAAGAAGCTCGGCTGCAAGCTGGGCGAGTCCACCGCCGACGGCCGCGTCTACCTCAAGCGCGAGGAGGAGTGCGTCGCCGCTTGCTGCGGCGCACCCGTCGTCGTGATCAACGGCCATTACCACGAGAAGCTCACGCCGGAGAAGGTCGACGAGTTGCTGGAGGCGTTGAAATGACCGCTATCCATCGTCGAGCCGGTACCCGCATGAGCAACTGTAGGAGCGGCTTCAGCCGCGACCTTCCTGTCGGAAACGCCCGCGCAGTCGCGGCTGAAGCCGCTCCTACAGGGGAGGGGGCGCGATGACGCATTCCCAGGGCCACGGCCCCGTCGGCCCCGCGCCGAAGGAGCATCAGGCCGTCTACACCACGCTGCATTTCGACAAGCCGTGGTCGTACGAGAACTACCTCAAGACCGGCGGCTACAGTGCGCTGCGCAGGATCCTGGAAGAGAAGATCGCGCCGACCGACGTGATCGAGATGGTCAAGCAGTCGGGCCTGCGCGGCCGCGGCGGCGCGGGCTTTCCCACCGGCCTGAAGTGGAGCTTCATGCCGAAGGACTCGGGCATGCAGAAATACATCCTCTGCAATTCCGACGAATCCGAGCCCGGCACCGCCAAGGACCGCGACATCCTGCGCTACAACCCGCATGCGGTGATCGAGGGCATGGCGATCGCCTGCTACGCCACCGGCAGCAGCGTGGGCTACAACTACCTGCGCGGCGAGTTCCACCACGAACCCTTCGAGCACCTGGAGGAAGCCACCGCCGAGGCCTATGCCAACGGCTGGCTCGGCAAGGACATCCTCGGCAGCGGCATCGATATCGATCTCTATAACGCGCTCGGCGCCGGCGCCTACATCTGCGGCGAGGAAACCGCGCTGATGGAGTCGCTGGAAGGCAAGAAGGGACAGCCGCGCTACAAGCCGCCGTTCCCGGCCAACTTCGGCCTGTACGGCAAGCCGACCACGATCAACAACACCGAGACCTTCGCCTCGGTGCCGGCGATCGTGCGCAACGGCGCCGAGTGGTTCCTCAACCTCGGCAAGCCGAACAACGGCGGCCCGAAGATCTTCTCGGTCTCCGGGCATGTCGCCCGGCCCGGCAACTACGAGATCCGCCTCGGCACGCCGTTCGCCGAGCTGCTGGAGATGGCCGGCGGCATGCGCCCGGGCCGCACGATCAAGGGCGTGATCCCGGGCGGCTCGTCGATGCCGGTGTTGCCGGGCGAGACGATGATGGGCCTGACGATGGACTACGACAGCATCCAGAAGGCCGGCTCCGGCCTCGGCTCGGGTGCCGTGATCGTGATGGACGACACCACCTGCATGGTGCGCGCCTGCCAGCGCATCGCGCGTTTCTACTATGCCGAGTCCTGCGGCCAGTGCACGCCGTGCCGCGAGGGCACCGGCTGGATGTACCGCATGTTGACCCGCATCGTCGAAGGGCACGCGACCGTCGACGACCTGCACATGCTCAAGGCCGCCGCCGGCCAGATCGAGGGCCACACCATCTGCGCCTTCGGCGAGGCCGCGGCGTGGCCGGTGCAGGGCTTCCTGCGCCACTTCTGGGACGAGTTCGAGTATTACGTCGCGCACGGCAGGTCGACCGTCGACGCCGGTCTGGAGGCTGCGGCATGAGCATTGCGGGACTCGGGACTCGGGACTCGGGACTCGCAAAGCGAGGTCCGGCTCCGAACCGTCGTAGAGCGGAGCTTGCTCCGCTGCTTTCGTCTCCGATGCCAGTGCAGCCGAGCAAGCTCGGCTCTACGCAGGCAGCCATTGCGGCGCTTTGCCGAGTCCCGAGTCCCGAGTCCCGAGTCCCGGGAGTTCCCGCATGAGCGCCCAGCCGGTCAACCCGAACCTGCCGCCCGACCACGTCACCGTCTTCATCGACGGGGTGGAGCTGGCCGCGCCCAAGGGCTCGATGATCATCCAGGCCGCGGACAAGGCCGGGATCGCGATTCCGCGCTTCTGCTACCACGACAAGCTGGCGATCGCGGCCAACTGCCGCATGTGCCTGGTCGAGGTGGAAAAGATGGGCAAGCCGGCGCCCGCCTGCGCCACGCCGGTGATGGACGGCATGAAGGTTTCCACCCGCAGCGACAAGGCACTGGCCTCGCAGCGCAACGTGATGGAGTTCCTGCTGATCAACCATCCGCTCGACTGCCCGATCTGCGACCAGGGCGGCGAATGCGAGCTGCAGGACCTGTCGCTCGGCTACGGCCGTTCGGTCAGCCGCTTCTCCGAGCGCAAGCGCGTGGTCGCCGACGAGGACATGGGGCCGCTGGTCGAAACCGAGATGACCCGCTGCATCCAGTGCACGCGCTGCGTGCGCTTCACCGACGAGATCGCCGGCACCTACGAACTGGGCGGCATGCAGCGCGGCGAGAACCTGCAGATCGGCACCTATGACGGCAAGCCGCTGACCACCGAGCTGTCGGGCAACGTCATCGACGTCTGCCCGGTGGGCGCGCTGACCAACAAGGTGTTCCGTTTCCGTGCGCGGCCGTGGGAGCTGATCGCCAAGGAATCGCTGGGCTACCACGATCCGCTCGGCAGCAACCTGTTCCTGCACGTGCGTCGCGGCGAGGTGCTGCGTTCGGTGCCGCGCGACAACGAGGCCGTGAACGAGTGCTGGCTGTCCGACCGCGACCGCTACTCGCACCAGGGCCTGGCCGCGGAAGACCGCGCGCTGCAGCCGCTGCTGAAGGACGGCGATGGCTGGCGCGAGACGACCTGGGACGAGGCGCTGGCGAAGGCCGCGCAGATCCTGCGCGACAACGCCGCCGACGATCTGGGCGTGCTGGCGCACCCCGCGACCTCGAACGAGGAAGGGCTGCTGCTGGCGCGCCTGGCCGAGGGCCTGGGAACCGGCAACCTCGATCACCGCATCGCCCAGCGCGACCTGTCCGACGGCGCCGTCGCCGAGCCTTTCGCGTCGCCGATCGCCGACATCGCCAAGGCAGACGTCGTGGTCATCGTCGGGTCCAACCTGCGCCATGAAGTGCCGCTACTGCATCACCGCGTGCGCCAGGCCTGGCGCCGGGGCGCGAAGGTGCACGTGGTCAACCCGGTCGATTTCGAGTTCACCTTCGACATCGCCGGCAAGCACATCGTGCCGCCGTCGCGGGTCGCCGGGGCGCTGGCCGCCGGTGAGCTGAACGATGCGCTGAAGGAAGCCGACCGCGCGGTGGTCATCGTTGGTGCAATCGCCGAATCCGGCGAGCATGCCGCTGCCATTCGCGCCGCCGCCGGCGATTTCGCCCGGAGCCACGGTGCCGCGCTGTGCCGCATCCCGCAGGGCGCGAACGCGCTGGGGTTGGTGCGGCAAGGCGTGCTGCCGGTCTCGCGCGACGCGCAGGCCATGCTCGCCGACCCGCGCTCGGCCTATGTGCTGTACGGCATCGAGCCCGGCCTCGATTTCGCCGACCAGGCCACGGCGCTGAAGGCGCTGAAGGGCGCGCAGGTGGTGGCGTTCAGCCAGTTCGCCTGCGCGTCGACGCGCGCGGTGGCCGACGTGATCCTGCCGATCGGCGCGTTGCCCGAGATCGACGCCACCCTTACCAACCTCGAGGGCACTGCGCAGCGCGCGTTCGCCGCCGGCCGGCTGCCGGACGAGGCGCGCGCCGGCTGGCGCGTGCTGCGCGCGCTGGGCGGCCAGCTGCAGTTGCCCGGTTTCGAGTTCACCGAGCTGTCGGAACTGCGCGCCGGCATGCAGCCCCGGGACGGCGGCGAAGCAGATGGTCGCAACGGTCCGGACAGGGGTGGGAGCGACGGAAGTCGCGACCGCGCGTCGGCTGAAGACCGTCGCGACTTCCGTCGCTCCCACGGGGATGCATCGGGCGGGCTGGAGCTGGCCGTGTCTCCGGCCATCTACCGCAGCGATGCCGTCGTGCGTCGCGCCGCGGCGCTGCAGGCGCATCCGCTGACCCTGGGGCCGCGCATCAGCCTGCACCCGCAGGACGCGAACACGATCGGAGTCGCCGAAGGCGCCATGGCAAGGATCTCCAATACCGCCGGCACCGCGACCCTGCAGGTGTCGGTCAGCGAGTGCGTGGCGCAGGGCGCGGCGTGGGCCGAAAGCGGATACGGCGCGACCGCCGCGCTCGCCGCCGGCCGCGTCCAGGTGGTGCCGGCATGACCACCGCGGAACTGCTGACCCAGCTGACCGGTCCGTTGCAGGACTGGCTGACGGCGCTTGGGCCGCTCGGCACCCTCGTCTGGATCGTGCTGAAGATCGTCGCCATCGCCGTGCCGGTGATCCTGGCGGTGGCCTTCTATGTGGTCTGGGAACGCAAGCTGATCGGCTGGATGCACGTGCGGCGCGGGCCGATGTATGTCGGCTTCGGCGTGTTCCAGGCCTTCGCCGACGTCTTCAAGCTGCTGTTCAAGGAAGTCATCCAGCCGGCCAAGGCGCAGCCCGCGCTGTACGTGCTGGCGCCGCTGATCACGCTGGCGCCGGCGTTCGCCGCCTGGGCGGTGGTGCCGTTCGATGCGCAGCTGGTGCTGTCCAACGCCAACGCCGGCCTGCTGTACCTGCTGGCGATGACCTCGCTGGGCGTGTACGGCATCATCCTCGCCGGCTGGGCGTCCAACTCGAAGTACGCCTTCCTCGGCGCGATGCGCTCGGCCGCGCAGGTGGTCAGCTACGAGATCGCGATGGGCTTCGCCCTGGTGGGCGTGCTGATCGCCGCCGGCAGCCTCAACCTCAGCGACATCGTGATGGCGCAGGCCGGCGACAAGGGCTTCCTGAGCTGGTTCTGGCTGCCGCTGCTGCCGCTGTTCGTGGTCTATTTCGTCTCGGGCGTGGCCGAGACCAACCGCGCGCCGTTCGACGTGGTCGAGGGCGAGTCGGAGATCGTCGCCGGGCACATGGTGGAGTATTCGGGATCGGCGTTCGCGCTGTTCTTCCTGGCCGAATACGCCAACATGATCCTGATCAGCTTCCTGGCCGCGATCTTCTTCATGGGCGGCTGGCTGTCGCCGTTCCATGGCTGGGGCATCCCGCTGCTGTCGGTCGACGGCTGGTGGTGGCTGTTCGTCAAGGTGTTTTTCTTCGCCAGCACCTACGTCTGGTTCCGCGCCTCGTTCCCGCGCTATCGCTACGACCAGATCATGCGGCTGGGCTGGAAGGTGTTCATTCCGATCAGCATCGCCTGGATCTGCGTGGTCGCGCTGATGGCCTACTACGGCGTGCTCGAGGGCGTCTCGGCGAATGCCGAGACGACCGCGGCACATGGATGTGCCGCACGCGATCAAGCACATACGTGCTTGATCGGCGGAGCCGAGTCCGGACCTGCGCCGGGCTCGGCGACCCGGACAGCTGCCGTGACGGCAGCTGTCCGGGACGTCATGAATGGAGTGCAGCGATGAACCGCATCGTGTTCTGGTTCCGCAGCCTGCTGCTGCTCGAGCTGATCGGCGGCCTGTGGCTGACCTTCAAGTACCTGTGGCGGCCCAAGTACACGCTGATGTACCCGATGGAGAAGACGCCGCAGTCGCCGCGCTTCCGCGGCCTGCACGCGCTGCGCCGCTATCCAAACGGCGAAGAGCGCTGCATCGCCTGCAAGCTGTGCGAGGCGGTGTGCCCGGCACTGGCGATCACCATCGACTCCGAGCAGCGCGCCGACGGTAGCCGCCGCACCACGCGCTACGACATCGACCTGTTCAAGTGCATCTACTGCGGGTTCTGCGAGGAATCCTGCCCGGTCGACTCGATCGTCGAGACCCACGTGCACGAATACCATTTTGAGAACCGCGGCGAGAACGTGGTCAACAAGCAGCAACTGCTCGCGATCGGCGACCGCCTCGAGGCGGAGATCGCCGAACGCCGCGCCGCCGACGCCGCCTACAGGTAAGCCATGGATCTCACTCTGCTCGCCTTCCTGGTGTTCGCCGTCCTCACCGTGATGTCCGCGGTGGCGGTGATCAGCGTCCGCAATCCGGTCCATGCCGCGTTGTTCCTGGTGCTGACCTTCTTCACCGTCGCCTGCACCTGGATCCTGGCCGGCGCCGAGTTCCTCGGCGTGGCGTTGATCCTGGTGTACGTCGGCGCGGTGATGGTGCTGTTCCTGTTCGTGGTGATGATGCTCGACATCGACGTGGCGCCGCTGCGGGAAGGCTACGTGCGCTACCTGCCGGTCGGGTTGCTGGTGGCGGTGGTGATGCTGGCCGAGATGCTGACGCTGATCGGCATCCGTTCGCGCGTCACGCTGTTCGCCCCGGACGTCGCGGAGGCGGCCGGGGTGTCCAACACCGCCTGGGTGGCACACCGCCTGTTCACCGATTACCTGCTGCCGTTCGAAGTCGCGGCGCTGATCCTCACGGTGGCGGTGATCGCCGCGGTGATGCTGACCCTGCGCCGGCGCGAGGGCGCCAAGCACCAGAGCCCGGGCGCGCAGTCGCGGGTGCAGGCGAAGGACCGGTTCCGCATGGTGCAGATGCAGGCCGAGGCGCCGCGCACCACCCAGGCGCCGCCGGTCGACGGCGAAACGCCGGACGGGGAGGGTAAGCCATGAGTTTCCTCGGCGAGGGCCTGGCCCTCGGACACTATCTCGCGCTCGGCGCCGTGCTGTTCTGCATCAGCGTCGCCGGCATCTTCCTCAACCGCAAGAACGTGATCGTGCTGCTGATGTCGATCGAGCTGATGCTGCTCGCGGTCAACATCAACTTCATCGCCTTCTCGCGCCATTTCGGCGACGCCACCGGCCAGGTGTTCGTGTTCTTCATCCTGACCGTGGCCGCGGCCGAGGCGGCGATCGGCCTGGCGATCCTGGTCACGCTGTTCCGCAACCGGCGCACGATCAACGTCGCCGACATCGATACGTTGAAGGGGTGAGGCAGGCCGCTTGCGCGGCACTGCCGCGCGGCCTGCCGAACGCCCGGCCACGGATGGCCGGGCCGGACCATCCGGAGCTGAGGTAGTGCCGCCATGGATGGCGGATGTGACAACCGGGGCGTAGCGATGCGCTTGCGAGCCACTGGCTCGCGCCTTCGCGAACGCCCGGCCACGGATGGCCGGGCCGGACCATCCGGAGCAGACGCAGTACCGCCATGGATGGCGGCAGTGATGACCGGGGTGCAGTGCGGAAGGTTTTTCTCGAGATGTTCGATGGTGCGGCTTCTGGATAACTGACAAAAATGGCGATTTCGACAACCCACCTGCTGATCATCGTGCTCGCGCCGCTGCTCGGCTCGATCGTGGCCGGCCTGTTCGGCCGCCAGGTCGGGCGCGCGGGCGCGCACTCGGTCACCATCCTCGGCGTGGCGGTCAGCTGCGCGCTGTCGGGCTACGTGCTGTGGCAGCTGACGGGGCAGGGCGCGGCGCCGTACAACGAGAACGTCTACACCTTCTTCGAGGTGGGCAACTACTCCGCCCACGTCGGCTTCATGATCGACCGGCTCACGGCGATGATGATGCTGGTCGTCACCTTCGTCTCGCTGCTGGTGCACGTCTACACCATCGGCTACATGGCCGAGGATCCCGGCTACCAGCGCTTCTTCAGCTACATTTCGCTGTTCACCTTCAGCATGCTGATGCTGGTGATGAGCAACAACTTCCTGCAGCTGTTCTTCGGCTGGGAGGCGGTGGGCCTGGTCTCGTACCTGCTGATCGGGTTCTGGTTCAAGAAGCCGAGCGCGATCTTCGCCAACCTCAAGGCGTTCCTGGTCAATCGCGTCGGTGATTTCGGCTTCCTGCTGGGCGTCGCCGCGGTGCTGTACTGGTTCGGCACGCTGGACTACGCCACCGTGTTCGCCAATGCGTCCGACAAGATCGGCGGCGGCCAGGTGGTGGAGATCCTGGACGGCCGGCCCTGGTCGGTGGCGACCCTCATCTGCATCTGCCTGTTCATCGGTGCCATGGGCAAGTCGGCGCAGGTGCCGCTGCACGTCTGGCTGCCGGACTCGATGGAAGGCCCGACCCCGATCTCGGCGCTGATCCACGCCGCGACGATGGTCACCGCCGGCATCTTCATGGTCGCGCGCATGTCGCCGCTGTTCGAGCTCAGCGACACCGCGCTGGCGTTCGTGCTGTTCATCGGCGCCACCACCGCGTTCTTCACCGGCCTGATCGGCATCGTGCAGAACGACATCAAGCGCGTGGTCGCCTATTCCACGCTCTCGCAGCTGGGCTACATGACCGTCGCGCTCGGCGTATCGGCGTACTCGGCCGCGATCTTCCACCTGATGACCCACGCGTTCTTCAAGGCGCTGCTGTTCCTGGCCGCGGGCAGCGTGATCATCGGCATGCACCACGAGCAGGACATGCGCAAGATGGGCGGCCTGCGCAAGTACATGCCGATCACCTTCTGGACCAGCGTGATCGGCACCCTGGCGCTGATCGGCACGCCGTTCCTGAGCGGGTTCTATTCCAAGGACACGATCATCGAGGCGGCCGGGCACGCCGCCGAGCGCATGGGCTGGATCGGCACCTACGGCTACTGGGCGGTGCTGCTGGGCGCGTTCGTCACCAGCTTCTACAGCTTCCGGCTGCTGTACCTGACCTTCTTCGGTGCCGAGCGCTTCCGCGACGCGCTTGCGCATGGGCACCACGGGGATCATGCAGACGATGCCGCCGTCCATGGCGAGACCGTGCCTGATCACGAGCACCAGCCCGGCCATCCATGGCCGGGCGTTCGCGGGCATGCGCCAGTGGCGCATGAAACCCCCGCTCACCCCCACGAGTCGCCGTGGGTCGTGACCCTGCCGCTGGTGTTGCTGGCGATTCCCTCGATCGCGATCGGCTTCTTCACCGCCGGGCCGGTGCTGTTCGGCACCGACTGGAGCGGCCATCACGAGCAGGCGCCGTTCTTCCTCGGCGCGATCGACCTGGCCGAGGCGCGCGACACCGTGGTCGCGCTCGGGGCCGAGCTGTGGCACGGCCCGGTGGCCTTCGCCCTGCATGGCCTGCTCGCTCCGGCGTTCTGGCTGATGCTGGCCGGCTTCGTGCTGGCGACGGTGCTGTACTGGTGGAAGCCCGGCCTGCCGGCGAAGCTGCGCGGCGTGTTCCCGTTCTCGCTGATCACGCGCGTGCTGGAGAAGAAGTACTGGGCGGACGACCTGTGGATCGGCGGTTTCGCCGGCGGCGGCCTGCTGCTCGGCAAGGTCTCGCGGCAGGGCGACGAGAAGCTGATCGACGGCCTGATCGTCAACGGCGCCGCGCGCGTGGTCGATCTCGTCTCGGGGGTCGCGCGCCGGGTCCAGTCCGGCTTCCTCTACCACTATGCCTTCGCGATGATCATCGGCCTGATCGCGCTGCTGGCCGTGCTGATCCGTTACTGGACCTGACGGCGGGAACGAGAAGACGATGCATCTCCGGGGTCAACACACCATCAGTTCGCCATCCCTGCGCAGGCCGGGATCCGGCGGCGTCATTCGGCTGACAGCGAAGCCTTCCGACTCCCACCCGTGCGGGGACGAGGGGCAGGCGCGGCCGGCCAAATCTTTCCGAGTCGGATGTTTCCATGCATAGCTGGCCACTTCTCAGCCTCCTGATCTGGCTCCCGGTCCTCGGCGGCGTCCTGACGCTCGCCTGCGGCGAGGCGCGACCCCAGCTGGCGCGCTGGCTGGCGCTGGCGGTGGCGCTGCTGGTGTTCGTCGTCAGCATTCCGTTGCTGACCGGTTTCGACTTCGCCGCCGCCGGCATGCAGTTCGTCGAGCGGCGCGAGTGGATCCCCGCCTACGACATCCAGTACCACCTCGGCGCGGACGGCATCTCGGTGGCGCTGATCGTGCTGACCACGCTGACCACGGCGCTGGTGCTGATCGGCGCGTGGGGGTCGATCGACAAGCGCGTCAGCCAGTACTTCGCCGCGTTCCTGGTGCTGGAAGGGGCGATGGTCGGCGTGTTCGCGGCGGTCGACGCGATGCTGTTCTACGCCTTTTTCGAGGCGATGCTGATCCCGATGTTCATCATCATCGGCGTCTGGGGCGGCCCGCGGCGCGTCTACGCGTCGGTGAAGTTCTTCCTCTACACCTTCCTCGGCTCGGTCTTCATGCTGGTCGGGCTGATCTACCTGTACCTGAAGGGCGGCAGCTGGCAGCTGCCCGACCTGTACCGGCTGCCGCTCACCGCCACCGAGCAGATGTGGCTGTTCTTCGCCTTCCTGGCGGCGTTCGCGGTCAAGGTGCCGATGTTCCCGGTGCACACCTGGCTGCCGGACGCGCACGTCGAGGCGCCAACCGGCGGCTCGGTGATCCTGGCCGCGATCATGCTGAAGATCGGCGGTTACGGCTTCCTGCGCTTCAGCCTGCCGATCGTGCCCGACGCCGGCCACGAGTGGGCTTGGCTGGTGATCGCGCTGTCGCTGATCGCGGTGGTCTACGTCGGCCTGGTGGCGCTGGCGCAGTCGGACATGAAGAAGCTGATCGCCTACTCGTCGGTCTCGCACATGGGTTTCGTCACCCTGGGCATCTTCATCGCCTTCGCGTTGATGCGCGACACCGGCAACGCCGACGCCGCGCGCCTGGGCCTACAGGGAGCGATGGTGCAGATGGTCAGCCACGGCTTCATTTCCGGCGCCATGTTCTCCTGCGTGGGCGTGCTCTACGACCGCATGCACAGCCGCCAGATCGTCGACTACGGCGGCGTCGCCAACGTGATGCCCTGGTTCGCCGCGTTCATGGTGCTGTTCTCCATGGCCAATGCCGGCCTGCCGGGCACCTCGGGCTTCGTCGGCGAATTCATGGTGATCCTGGCGGCGTTCCAGAGCCATCCGCTGATTGCCTTCGTCGCGGCGATGACCCTGGTGATCGGCGCGGCCTACACCCTGTGGCTGGTCAAGCGCGTGCTGTACGGCGAGGTCGGCAACGCCCACGTCGCCGCGCTGCAGGACGTCAACGCCCGCGAGGTGCTGGTGCTGGGCGTGTTCGCCGCCGGCGTGCTGGCGATCGGCCTCTGGCCGAAGCCGCTGACCGACCTGATGGAACCTTCCATCGCGCACCTGGCGGAACTGCTGTCCGCCACCAAGCTTTGAGGATCGTGCGATGACCGTCGCCGCCATGACGCCACCCGTCCGCACCTTCGCCGAGTTCGCGCCGCTGTTGCCGGAACTGACGGTGATCTTCGGTGCGTTCGCGCTGCTGATGCTCGACCTGTTCCTCGACGAACGCCACCGCATCCTCACCCACACGCTGGCGATCGTCACGCTGCTGGCTGCGGCGGGACTGGTGGCCGCCGGGGTCGGCGGGCGCGGCGTGGTAATGGAGGGCCTGTTCGTCCGCGACGCCGCCGCCGACATGCTGAAGTTCGTGATCCTGGTGGTGTCGGCGATGTCGCTGGGCTACAGCTGGTCGTACCTGCGCGAGCGCGGCCTGTACAAGGGCGAGGTGGCGATCCTGGTGCTGTTCGCCGTGGTCGGGATGATGCTGCTGGTCTCGGCCGGCAACCTGACCATGGTCTACCTGGGGCTGGAATTGCTGGCGCTGTGTTCGTATGCGCTGGTGGCGATCGACCGCGACGGTCCGCTGGCTTCGGAAGCCGGCATGAAGTACTTCGTGCTCGGCTCGCTGGCCTCCGGTTTGCTGCTGTACGGCTTGTCGCTGGTCTACGGCGCGACCGGCACCCTGTACCTGGACGCGATCAGCGCGGCCGCGGCGACCGTTTCCGGCGCCGACCGCGTGCTGCTGCTGACCGGTCTGGTGTTCGTGGTGGCCGGCGTCGCGTTCAAGTTCGGTGCCGCGCCGTTCCACATGTGGCTGCCCGACGCCTATCACGGTGCGCCGACGGCGATCACGGTCTTCATCAGCTCGGTTCCCAAGCTGGCGGCGTTCGGCATGGCCTACCGCCTGTTCGAGGTCGGCCTCGGGCCGATGCAGGACCAGTGGCAACTGCTGCTGGCGCTGCTGGCGGCGCTGTCGCTGGCGATCGGCAACATCGTCGCGATCGCGCAGAGCAACCTCAAGCGGATGCTGTCGTACTCCACCGTCTCGCACATCGGCTTCCTGTTCCTGGGGCTGGCCGGCGGCGGCGAGGGCGGCTTCGCCGCGGCGATGTTCTATGCCATCAGCTACGCGATCATGTCGGCGGCGGCGTTCGGCGCGATCGTGATGCTGTCGCGCAAGGGCTTCGAGGCCGACCGCATCGACGACTTCAAGGGCCTGAACGCGCGCAGCCCGTGGATGGCCGGCCTGGTGCTGGTGATCATGGCCTCGCTGGCCGGCGTGCCGCCGTTCCTGGGCTTCTGGGCCAAGCTGGCGGTGCTGCGCGCCGCGCTCGAGGGCGACCTGCTGTGGCTGGCGATCGTGGGCATCGTGTTCGCGGTGATCGGCGCGTTCTACTACCTGCGCGTGATCAAGGTGATGTACTTCGACGAGCCCGCCGGCGAGCCGCTGCAGGCGCGCCAGGGCACGGGGCTGCGGGCGATGTTCGCGGTCAACGCGCTGTCGCTGCTGGTACTGGGACTGTTCTGGAGCCCGCTGATGGCCCTGTGCCAGCAGGCGTTCGCGGGATAGCGTTTTTTTGCCGCGGATCAACGCGGATGAACGCGGATCGGAAGCGGAACCGCCTTCGTCAGCACCCGCTCGGCAGATGGAGCGCACCCCCGCCGTTGCCTTGCCCGGCCCACGCCTTGCATGGTTCGGACGAAGCCCCATCTTGTGGATACCGGCCCGGCGCATTCCATCCGCGTTCATCCGCGCCGATCCGCGGCTGGAGATCCCCGCTTCGAGTGCATGGGGCATCTGTTCGGCAAGGATCCTGGGCTTGCAATAAAGCGCCGGATTCCCCATAATTCGCAATCTGCTGCGGGGTGGAGCAGTCTGGCAGCTCGTCGGGCTCATAACCCGAAGGTCGCAGGTTCAAATCCTGCCCCCGCTACCAGCTTTTCGCGGTCGACGAAAAGCCTCTCCTGGAGGCTTTTTTGTTTCCCGGCCGCGAATCGGGCTGAGCCGGAACGCGTACTGCTCGCGTGCCGGTGCCGAAATCCAGTGGTATCGGACAAGGGGCCCGTCGGGCCCCTTGTTTGTTTTACGAGTTCTTGGCGGGAGTTCTTGGCGGATCCGCACACCGGTGCGCAGCCGCTTTACGGGAAGAGATGGCGGACAAAGCGACGACAATCGTGGAACTGCTGGCGCCGACGGTCGAAGCGTTGGGGCTGGAGTTGCTGGGCGCGGAGTACCTGCCGACGCCCGGCAGCGCCGTGCTGCGCCTGTACATCGATCGGCCCGGCGCCGATCCCGAGGCCGAAGGGCAGGGCGTGACGATCGAGGATTGCGAGGCCGTCAGCCGCGAGGTGTCGGCGCAGATGGACGTCGAGGACCCGATCAGCGGGCACTACACCCTCGAGGTGTCGTCGCCGGGCATCGATCGGCCGCTGTTCACGCCGGAGCAGTTCGCGCGCTTCGCCGGACAGGCCGCGAAGGTCGGGCTGAAGCTGCCGCAGGACGGGCGCCGCCGGCTGCAGGGCAGGATCACCGGGGTCGAGGGCGACACGATCGCGTTCGAGGTCGACGGCCAACCGTTCACGGTGGCGTTCGACAACATCGACAAGGCGCGGCTGGTCCCGGACTGGGCCGCGCTCGGCCTGGCGCCGGCGAAGGACCGTTCCGGCCGCGACGCCCGTCCGGGCAAGCAGAAGAAGCCGTCGGGGCGCGATTCGCGTTCCGACAAGCAGGTGAAGCCACCACAAGCCAACAAGCGTACGGCCGATGGGCCGTCGAGTTCGGAGTGATCCAGAAATGAGCAAGGAACTGTTGATGGTCGTCGACGCGGTCGCCAACGAAAAGGGCGTGCCGGAATCGGTGATCCTCGAGGCGATGGAGGCAGCATTGGCCACCGCCGCCAAGAAGCGCTACCACGACGAGGACGTGATCACGCGCGTCGCGATCGACCCGAAGGACGGCAGCTACCAGACCTTCCGCCGCTGGGAGGTCGTGGCCGACGACGTTGTGATGGAGTCGCCGCATCGCCAGATCCGGCTGATGGACGCGGTCGACGAGGCCGAGGGCGTGGAGGTCGGCGACTACATCGAGGAGCCGATCGAGAACGCCGAGTTCGGGCGCATCGCCGCGCAGGCCGCCAAGCAGGTGATCGTGCAGCGCGTGCGCGAGGCCGAGCGCGCGCAGGTGGTCGACGCCTGGAAGGACCGCATCGGCGAACTGGTCACCGGCATCGTCAAGCGTGTCGAGCGCGGCAACGTCTACGTCGACCTGGGCGGCAACGCGGAAGCGTTCATCCCCAAGGACAAGGCGATCCCGCGCGACGTGGTCCGCGCCGGCGACCGTATCCGCGGCTACCTGTTCGACGTGCGCAGCGAGCCCCGTGGCCCGCAGCTGTTCATCAGCCGCGCCGCGCCCGAATTCATGATGGAGCTGTTCAAGCTCGAGGTGCCGGAGGTCGGCCAGGGCCTGGTCGAGATCAAGGCCTGCGCGCGCGACCCGGGCGACCGCGCCAAGATCGCCGTGGTGGCCTACGACAACCGCACCGACCCGATCGGCGCCTGCATCGGCATGCGCGGCTCGCGCGTGCAGGCGGTGTCGAACGAGCTCAACGGCGAGCGCGTCGACATCGTGCTGTGGTCGGACAACCCTGCCCAGTTCGTCATCAACGCGATGGCGCCGGCCGAGGTGCAGTCGATCATCGTCGACGAGGAGAAGCACTCCATGGACCTGGCGGTGGCCGAGGAGCTGCTGGCCAAGGCGATCGGCAAGGGCGGCCAGAACGTGCGCCTGGCCAGCCGCATGACCGGTTGGCAGCTGAACGTGATGACCCAGGACCAGGTGACCGCGAAGTCCGAGGCCGAGCAGATCGCCGCGCGCGAGCTGTTCCAGGAGAAGCTCGAGGTCGACGAGGAAATCGCCGGCATCCTGGTGTCGGAAGGCTTCAGCACCGTCGAGGAGATCGCCTACGTGCCGGTCGGCGAGCTGCTGGCGGTGGAGGGCTTCGACGAGGACATCGTCGAGGAACTGCGCGCCCGCGCCCGCGACGCCCTGCTCAACGACGCCCTGGCGGTCGAGGAGGAGCTCGACGAGAACGCGCCGGGCGAGGACCTGCTGGCGCTGGAAGGCATGGACGACACCACCGCCTATGCGCTGGCCTCGCACGGCGTGCGCAGCAGCGAGGACCTGTCCGATCTCGGCACCGACGAACTGCTGGAGCTCGGCGTCGAGGGGATCGACCAGGAGCGCGCCGCCGCCCTGATCCTCGCCGCTCGCGCCGAGGAGATCGCCCGCCTCGAGCGGGAGGCCTGAGATGGCGTTAAACGCGGGTTGAGCGCCGGAGGCCGACGACGCCTCCTGGCCCCCGGCCCGAAGCGTCCGTCCGCAAACGGTACAATTGGCTCAATCCACAGCGCGGCGATTTCGCCGACGCCCAAGGAACCGGAACCCGAATGTCGCAACAAACCACGATCCGCAAGCTGGCCGCACTGGTGAACACGCCGGTCGAGAAATTGCTGGAGCAGCTGGCCGAGGCCGGCATGCCGTTCAGCGATCCCGACCAGGTCGTGACCAGCACCGAGAAGGTCAAGCTTCTGGGCTTCCTGCGCCGGACCCACGGCAAGGCCGACAAGGCCGCCGACGAGAGCCTTGCGCCGAAGAAGATCACGCTCAACCGCAGCCGCAAGCAGGAGCTGACGGTGGGTGGCGGCAAGAACCGCGCCACCGTCGACGTCCTGGTGCGCAAGAAGGTCACCCTGGTCAAGCCGACCGAGGAAGCGGCCGGGAACAGCGGCGCGCCGGTCGACGACGAGCGCGCCGAGATCCTGCGCAAGCTCGAGGAATCGCGGCAGCGCAACCTGTCCGAGCAGCAGCGCCTGGCCGAGGCCGACAAGCGTCGCGCCGAGGAAGCCGAGCAGCGCAAGCGCGCGGAAGAGGCCGAGGCCGAGCGTTTGCGCAAGGAGGCCGAGCTGGCCGTCGCCGCCGCGGCCGCACCGGTCGAGGAAGAATCCGCCGCCGCGCGCAAGCCCGGTCACGGCCACGGCCATCCGAAGCCGGCCCCCGCGCGTGACGATCGCAGCGGACACAAGCAGAAGCATCATCGCGGTTCGCATGTGATGGTCGCGGGCGTCGAGGACGACGACGGCGCTGCCGCGCGCTTCGCCGGCCAGCTGCACCTGAGCGCCTCCGAGCGCGCGCGTCGTTCGACGGTGCGCAAGCCCAAGTCCAGGCGCCAGGTGGAGCAGGCACGCACCGGCGGCGGCCAGCACGGCTTCGCCCGGCCGACCGCGCCGGTGGTGCGCGAAGTGCCGGTCGGCGACGCGATCACCGTGGCCGAGCTCGCGCAGAAGCTGGCGATGAAGGGCGGCGACGTGGTCAAGGCGCTGTTCAAGATGGGCGTCATGGCGACCATCACCCAGACCATCGACCACGACACCGCGGTGCTGGTGATCGAGGAGCTCGGCCACAAGGCGGTCCGCGCCGACAGCGACGACGTCGAGAGCGAGCTGATCGCACACGTCGGCGCGGCCGAGGGCGAGGGCGAGGCGCGCCCGCCGGTGGTCACCATCATGGGTCACGTCGATCACGGCAAGACCTCGCTGCTCGACCATATCCGCCGCACCAAGGTCGCCTCCGGCGAGGCCGGCGGCATCACCCAGCACATCGGCGCCTATCACGTCGAGACCGAGAAGGGCGTGGTCAGCTTCCTGGATACGCCCGGCCATGCCGCGTTCACGTCGATGCGCGCGCGCGGCGCCAAGCTCACCGACATCGTGGTGCTGGTGGTCGCGGCCGACGACGGCGTCATGCCGCAGACGATCGAGGCGATCCAGCACGCGCGCGCCGCGAACGTGCCGTTGATCGTGGCGATCAACAAGATCGACAAGTCCGGCGCCGATCCGGGCCGGATCAAGAACGAGCTGCTGGCGCACGAGGTCGTGGCCGAGGAGTTCGGCGGCGAGATCCAGATGGTGGAGTTGTCCGCCATGACCGGCGATGGCATCGACGACCTGCTCGACGCGATCCTGCTGCAGTCCGAGGTGCTCGAGCTCCGCGCGCCACCGGAAGGCCGCGCCGTCGGTACCGTCATCGAGTCCTCGCTCGACAAGGGCCGCGGCCCGGTGGCGACCGTGCTGGTGCAGCAGGGCAAGCTGAACAAGGGCGACTACCTGGTCTGCGGCATTCAGTTCGGCCGCGTGCGCGCGCTGTTCGACGAGAACAGCAAGCCGGTGGACAGTGCCGGCCCCTCGATTCCGGTGCAGGTGCTGGGTCTGTCGGGCGTGCCGGATGCCGGTGACGATTTCGTGGTCGTCGACGACGAGCGCCTGGCCAAGGAAGTCGCCCAGCAGCGCGAGACCAAGCGCCGCGAGACACGCCTGGTGCAGGCGGCGGGCAACCGCATGGAAGACATCATGGCGCAGATGGGCCAGAGCGAGCAGCAGCTGTCGCTCAACCTGGTGATCAAGGCCGACGTGCAGGGTTCCGCCGAGGCGCTGCGGCAGGCGCTGATCGCGCTGTCGAACGAGCAGATCCGCATCAACATCATCGTCTCGGGCGTCGGCGGCATCACCGAGTCCGACGCCAACTCCGCGGCCGCGGCCAAGGCGACGATCATCGGCTTCAACGTCCGCGCCGATGCTTCCGCACGCAAGGTGATCGAGAGCAACGGTCTCGACCTGCGCTACTTCTCGATCATCTACGACGTGATCGACCAGGTGAAGCAGGTGGCCTCCGGCATCCTCGGCATGGAGATCCGCGAGGAGATCATCGGCACCGCCGAGGTCCGCGACGTGTTCCGCAGCTCCAAGTTCGGCGCGGTCGCCGGCTGCATGGTGGTCGAGGGCGTGGTCAAGCGGAACAAGCCGATCCGCGTGCTGCGCGACGACACGGTGATCTTCGAAGGCGAACTGGAGTCGCTGCGGCGCTTCAAGGAGAACGTCGACGAGGTGCGCGTGAACACCGAGTGCGGCATCGGCGTGAAGGCGTACAACGACGTCAAGCCGGGCGACAAGATCGAGTGCTTCGAGCGGATCGAGGTGCAGCGGACGCTTTAAAGGCAGAAGTGAGTGGAGAGAAGTGAGAAGTGAGAGCGATTCTTCGCCGGCTTCCGCTTCTCCACTCGTTTCTCACTCCTCTTCACTCACTCCTATGAACAAGTCCTTCCATCGTACCGACCGTGTTTCCGCACAGCTCCGCCGCGAGCTGGGTGCGCTGGTCCGCGCGGCGGTGCAGGAGCACGGACTGCCGTCGGTCAGCGTGTCGGACGTGGAGGTGACGCGCGACCTGGCGCACGCCAAGGTATTCGTCACCGCGCTGCAGGCGGAGCGCTCCGGCGAGGCGGTGAAGGGCCTGCGCGAGATCGCCGGCGAGATACGCTTCCGGCTGGCGCGCGCGGTGAACCTGCGCCACGTGCCGGAGCTGCATTTCCACTACGACGACTCGGTCGACCGTGGCGAGCGGATCGACAACCTGCTGCGCGACGACCATGGTGGGGATGCTGCCTGAACGTTAAAGCTGGTGGCCGGCAGCGGCAGTTGATCGCCGGTATCGGCGTCCGATGCCCGATAGGTGACAGTCGACAGCCGGAAGCGCCTTGTATCGTCATCCCGGCGCAAGCCGCGCCAGGCAACCGTATCCGTTGCGGTGAGGTCGGACCCGTCGCCACGGGCGGTGTCAATGAACAGCCGGGATCATCTGTTGACGTGGCTCCGGGAAACAAATGGATCCGCCTTCGCCAGGATGACGGCGCGGTAGCTTCTTGGCCATTCCCAAGTCCCAATCCAAGTGTCGGACCGGGTCCGAGTCCAGGTTTCAGGTTCCCATTTCCCGCGCCTCTACAATGAATAGATGACCCGCCGGCCACGCACACGCTTTCGCAAGCTCGACGGCATCCTGCTGCTCGACAAGCCGCGCGGACTGAGTTCGAACCAGGCGCTGCAGCGCGTCCGCCACCTGTTCCAGGCGGAGAAGGCCGGCCACACCGGCAGCCTCGACCCGCTGGCGACCGGCCTGCTGCCGGTGTGCTTCGGCGAGGCGACCAAGATCGCCGGCGGACTGCTCGGCGCGCGCAAGGCCTACGACACCGTGGCCAGGCTGGGCATCGTCACCGACACCGACGACGCCGAGGGGCAGCCGCTGCGCGAACGGCCGGTGCCGCTGCTGGACATTCCCATCCTCGACGCGGCGCTGACCGGCCTGACCGGCCGGATCCTGCAGCGTCCGCCGGTGTATTCGGCGCTCAAGCGCGGCGGCGAGCCGCTGTATGCCAAGGCGCGGCGCGGGGAGACGATCGAGGTCGAGCCGCGCGAGGTCGACGTGCACGCCTTCCGGTTGCAGTCCGCGGCAGACCTGCTCGACCGCGGCGAGCCGCTGCTGCGGCTGCATGTGGAGTGCGGGTCGGGGACCTACGTGCGCAGCCTGGTGCGCGACCTCGGCGAGGTGCTGGGCTGCGGCGCCCACGTCGCGGAACTGCGGCGACTCTGGGTGGATCCGTTCAGGGAGCCCCGGCTGTGGACCCTGGAAGCGCTGCAGGCGCTGGCCGAGCGCGGCCGCCATTGCCTCGATGCCTGCCTGCTGCCGATCGAAGCCGGCATGACCGCGTGGCCGGTGGTGGTCCTGAACGAGGAGCAGGCCCGGCGGCTCGCGTACGGCCAGGGCGTGGACGGCGGGTTCACGGCGCGCGGCGCGGTGGCGGCCTTCGATCGCGCCGGACGCGCCCTCGGGCTCGGCCAGGTCGACGAGTCGGGGCAGCTGCGCCCGCAGCGGCTGTTCGCCTGGGCCTGCAGCCAGCCGCCGGGGCCGCATTGAGCCTTGTCGCAAGGGCGGCCAGAGGTTACACTTTTGCGGCTTTTCCCAAGCATTTCACGCATTCATTCCAGCAAGCGGCGGGCCATGCGGTGCTTCGCCCGTGCCACTCGGCACGGTGCGCCGTTCCTGCAGGCCGCGCATCACAGAGGCGACACATGTCCATCGACACCAGCGAAATCATCGGCCAGCACAAGCGCGGCGACAACGACACCGGTTCCCCGGAAGTCCAGGTCGCGCTGCTGACCGCGCGCATCGCGCACCTCACCGAGCACTTCAAGACGCACAAGAAGGATCATCACAGCCGGCGCGGCCTGCTGCAGATGGTCAACCAGCGCCGCAGCCTGCTCGACTACCTGCACCGCAAGGATGCCGAGCGCTACAAGGCCCTGATCGGAAAGCTCGGTCTGCGCCGCTAAACGAACCCATGCCGCGGCGCAGCGATGCGCCGCGGTTTTGTTTTTCCGGCCTTCGGCCGTTGCCAACACCGCGGTGCAGGGATGCCACGCGCGGGACGGGAATCCCCCGGACCGTTCAACCGCGTCGGACGAGGTCTGCGGCGGTATCGATCGGGATGGGCCGGATGCCCGTTCCTGTCAGTCACCCTCCTGCGCCGCCCAGCGGCCACCCGGTCTGGACAGGGGTCCCGTCCGGTTCATCGTAAAGAGATCCAAGGAAATCAAACGTGTCGAAAGTTACCAAGAGCTTCCAGTACGGCAGTCGCACCATGACCCTCGAGACCGGCGAGATCGCCCGCCAGGCTGGCGGCGCGGTCATCGTGTCGGTCGACGGGACCACGCTGCTGGTCGCGGCGGTCGCCGCCAGGACCGAGCGTGAAGGCCAGAGCTTCTTCCCGCTGACCGTCGACTACCAGGAGAAGTTTTACGCCGGTGGCCGCATTCCCGGCGGCTTCTTCAAGCGCGAGGGGCGCCTGACCGAGAAGGAAACGCTGATCTCGCGCCTGATCGACCGCCCGATCCGGCCGCTGTTTCCGGACGAGTTCAGGAACGAGGTGCAGATCGTCGCCACGGTGATGTCGCTCAACCCCGAGGTCGACGCCGACATCCCGGCGCTGATCGGCGCATCCGCGGCGCTGGCGCTGACCGGCTGCCCGTTCCAGGGCCCGATCGGCGCCGCCAAGGTCGGCTACAAGGACGGCCAGTACCTGCTCAACCCCACCACCAGCGAGCTGCAGGACAGCGACCTGGAACTGGTGGTCGCCGGCACCAAGGACGCCGTGCTGATGGTCGAGTCCGAGGCCAAGGAGCTCTCGGAGGACGTGATGCTCGGCGCGGTGATGTTCGGTCACCGGGAGATGCAGGGCGCGATCGACGCCATCAACGAGCTGGTCGCCGAAGCCGGCAAGCCGAAGTGGGAGTGGCAGCCGCCGGCGCGCGACGGCTCGATGGTCGCGGCGCTACAGTCCGCGGTCGGCGACCGCCTGGAGCAGGCCTTCCAGATCCGCGACAAGCTGAAGCGCCGCGATGCGATCTCTTCGCTGAAGAAGGAAGTGTTCGAATCGCTTGCCGCACAGATCGAGGCCAACGGCTGGTCGCCTGCGGCGCTGTCCAAGGAATTCGGTGAACTCGAATACCAGACCCTGCGCAGTTCCGTGCTCGGCACCAAGGTCCGCATCGACGGCCGTGCGCTCGACACCGTGCGCCCGATCAGCAGCAAGGTCGGCATCCTGCCGCGTACCCACGGCTCGGCCCTGTTCACCCGCGGCGAGACCCAGGCGATCGTGGTCACCACGCTCGGCACCGCGCGCGACGGCCAGGTGATCGACGCGGTCGGCGGTGAGTACAAGGAGCACTTCCTGTTCCACTACAACTTCCCGCCTTATTCGGTCGGCGAAGCCGGTCGCATGATGGGACCGAAGCGCCGCGAGATCGGCCACGGCCGCCTCGCCAAGCGCGGCGTGCTGGCGGTGATGCCGACGATGGAAGCGTTCCCCTACACCATCCGCGTGGTCTCGGAGATCACCGAATCGAATGGCTCGTCCTCGATGGCTTCGGTCTGCGGCAGCTCGCTGGCGCTGATGGACGCCGGCGTGCCGATCAAGGCGCCGGTGGCGGGCATCGCCATGGGCCTGGTGAAGGAAGGCGACGAGTTCGTGGTGCTGTCCGACATCCTCGGCGACGAAGACCACCTCGGCGACATGGACTTCAAGGTGGCCGGCACCGCCGAGGGGATCTCGGCGCTGCAGATGGACATCAAGATCCAGGGCATCACCGAGGAGATCATGAAGGTCGCGCTGGCGCAGGCCAACCAGGGCCGCCAGCACATCCTCAAGGAAATGGGCAACGCGCTGACCGAGCCGCGTGGCGAGCTCAGCGAGTACGCGCCGCGCCTGCTGACCCTGAAGATCCACCCGGACAAGATCCGCGAGGTGATCGGCAAGGGCGGCTCCACGATCCAGGCGATCACCAAGGAGACCGGCACCCAGATCGACATCCAGGACGACGGCACCATCGTCATCGCCTCGGTCAACGCCGCCGCCGCGCAGGCCGCCAAGGACCGGATCGAGCAGATCACCTCGGACGTCGAGCCGGGCCGGATCTACGAGGGCAAGGTGGTCAAGATCATGGACTTCGGCGCGTTCGTCACCATCCTGCCGGGCAAGGACGGCCTGGTCCACGTCTCGCAGATCTCCAGCGAGCGCGTGGAGAAGGTCTCCGACAAGCTCAAGGAAGGCGACGTGGTCAAGGTCAAGGTGCTGGAGGTCGACAAGCAGGGCCGCATCCGCCTGTCGATGAAGGCCGTGGAAGAAGGCGAGGGCGTGTCGGCGGAGTGATTCGCCGCCGCCGTCGTGCAAGCTGAAAAAGCGGGCTTCGGCCCGCTTTTTCCGTTTCCGCGCTTCATTCCACGCTGACGCCGGGAACCGAACCGTCCTTGCCCTTGATCCCGCCGCCGACGCGCTCCCACCACTGCCGGTGTTCGTCGCTCGCCAGATAGTCGGCGAAGCCCACGGCGGTCATCGCTTCCGGCGAATAGTCGGTGCGGCCCTGCGCCAGCAGCGCGCACATCGCCCGCAGCATCGGCATCGAGGGCACCGCCTGCTCGAGGAACAGGAACTGCCCGGCCTGGTTGACCTCGAGGAAGTGCGCTTCGCCCGACGCGTCGACCGCCAGGTCGACGCAGCCGAACACGATGCCGAGTTCGCGCATCAGGCGCTGCAGCCGACCGTCGTAGCCGGCCGGGAGTTCGGCCGGCCGGGCCTGCATGGTGCTGGCGAGCGAAGCGATCCGCCAATCGATGAAATCGCCCTGCGGCGGCGAGTCCAGGCGGACCGCGAACGAGCATTCGCCGATGATCGTCACCCGCACGTCGTAGCGCTTGTGAACCACCGCCTGGTAGATGCCGGGACACTGGCGCAGGCTGGCATCGTCGCGCAGCATTTCCGCGTCGACGATCCGCGCATAGGTGCTGAACATCTTGCCGCTCGCCGCGTCCTGCCAGGAGTGGGTCTGGAACGGCTTGTACACCACGCGGCGATGGGCCCCGGCGAAGCGCCTGATCTCGGCCGGGTCCGACGACATCAACGTCGCCGGGAAACGCAGGCCCGCGCGTCGCGCCGCGCAGAGCTGCACCATCTTGTTCTCGGCATCGATCGCCGCCGACGGACGGTTCACCCACAGCGCATCGGTGAGTCCTGAGGCCAGCGCATGCACGTTGTTGGCGAAGCGAGCCCATTCGTTGCGCAGGAACGGCAGGTCCGCCTCCAACGCCCGTGGGAAGGATTCCGGATTGCGCGGCCTGCGGAACCAGACGCTGCCCACCCCCGCGTCGGCCGCACCGCCCGTTGCCCGCAGGCCCGATTCCGCATCGCAGCACATCGATAGCGGCGGCATCGCCGGATCCGCCCAGGAGTCGATCCAGCGCGGCGAAAGGCCATGTTTTCGCAGACCCCAGCAGACGGCGGCGGCGTGGATATCGTGGGCGAGGGCGGACAGGATCAGCGGCTGGCGATCAGGCATGGGCGACGGTGGGGCGGTCGAGGGGAGGGGGCGGCATCGGATGCGGGCGGCGTCCGGCCGCAGGATGCCTTGACGAAACACGCCCCGCAGATGCGGGGCGTGTTTGCCTTGACGGGTGCCGCCCAGGGCGGCAGTCGGGCCGACCGCGCGGGATCATCCTGACGAAAGCGGCCCGTTCGTGCCGGTGCTTCGAAGCCGGCCCGTGCCGGATTCAGACGCCGGGATCGGACGGATCGTCGCCGTTGGGGCCGGTCGCATGGGTGGTATCGCCCTTGCCGCCGGCGATGGCGGCGATCTCGTCCTGTGTCAGTTCGCGCGCAACCTGACGCGCAAACGGGCGGGTGGCGTCGGTCGTATCGGCGGTCACCGTTTCGGCTTGATGCTTCATAGGGAACTCCTTGGTCACGGAAAGATGGGATGGAACGACGGCCGTGGAGCGGCATTGTCCGCGTCACGGCCCTGCGGCAGGGACGGCACGTTGCCCGGTGCCCGGGCAGGCGTGCCGTCCGATGCTCGATCCGGATCCGGAGGGACCCGGGACGGGACGATGGAATCGAACGATGGCGTCTGGAGCTTCTCCGCCATCGCCCGCTGGTGCGGGCGATCGATCGCTTCCACCGGCTCTCCGGAATCCGGTCGTGTCTTCCCGGACTCCGGCATCGATCCGATGCTAGCCGATCGCGCGCACGGGTCTGTTACCGCCGTCTTATTTCGAGCGTGCGCTTGCGGATCGTTCATCCGTATCGGCCCATTCACCGCCATCGGACGGAACGATGCGGCCGTCGCGCAGGGCGATCACGCGATCCGCGCTGCGGATCGTCTCGGGCCGATGGGCGATGACGATGCGCGTGATCGACATCGCGGAAACATGGTGATTGATCGCACGCTCACGCGCCACGTCGAGATGGCTGGTGGCCTCGTCCAGCAGCAGGATCGACGGCTCGCGGTACAGCGCCCGTGCCAGCAGCACGCGCTGCTTCTGTCCTCCGGACAGCGCCGAGCCCATGTCGCCGACCAGGGATTCGTATCCCATCGGCATCGATACGATGTCGTCGTGGATCTCGGCCGTGCGCGCCGCGGCCTGGATGCGCTCGGCGGTGGCGTCGCCGTCGAAGAAGGCGATGTTGTCGGCGATCGAGCCGGCGAACAGCGCATCCTCCTGCATGACGGCGCCGAACCGGTCGCGATACTGCGCAAGACCGTAGCGCTCGATGTCGATGCCGTCGATGCGGATGCGGCCTTCGGCCGGGCGCATCAGTCCCAGCAGCAGCTTGGCCAGCGTGGTCTTGCCGCAGCCGGAAGGGCCGACGATCGCCACGCATTCGCCCGGCTCGATGCGCAGCGAGCAGTTCCGGAGTACCCAGGGATCGTCCTCGGCATAACGGAAGCCGACGTCCTCCACCTCGATCCGTGCGGCCGGCACGGGGCCGGCGTACCCGCTATCCAGATGCGCCTCGGGCGGTTCCAGCGCGATGTCGGCGATGCGCGCGCCGTGCATCTCCAGCAGCCGCAGTTCGACCAGCTTGTCGATCAGGCTGCCGCCGCGCACGGCGAACAGCTCGGCGTAGACGACGAAGACCACCAGCATGCCGGCGGTGAATTCGCCGCGCAGGGTCAGCCAGGCGCAGATCCAGATCAGCGCGATGCGCTGCAGGCCGAAGATCAGCTTCGACAGCGAGGCGAACGTCGCGGCGACCCGGTTGATCGCCGCTTCGCGATTGGCCACCTCGATGGTGGCGTTGGCCATCCGTGCCCTGCGTTCGGCCTGGCGGTTGGCGAGCTTGATCGTCTGCACGCCCTCGATCGATTCGATCATCTGGCTCTGCTGGCGGCCGATATGCACCAGCTGCTCCTCCTTCAGCTGCCGCAGGCGCCGGTAGCTGATCCAGCGCAGCAGCGTGTAGAGCGCGAAGGCCGCCAGCACCAGCAGCGTCAGCGGCGGGCTGTAGGCGAGCAGCAGCACCAGCACCAGCAGTACGGTCAGGCCGTCGAGAATGCCTTCGATGAAGCTGCCGGTCAGGGTCTGCTGGATCGACTGCACCGACAGGAAGCGCGACAGCACGCCGCCGACGCTGCGCTTCTCGAAGAACTCCAGCGGCAACCGCAGCAGATGGCCGAAGAGATTGCCGATCCATTGCGCATTGAGCGAAGCGCCCAGGTCGGCGACGAGCCAGCCGCGCATGATCGCGA
Source organism: Luteimonas salinilitoris (assembly GCF_041300785.1). Classification (NCBI taxonomy): domain Bacteria; kingdom Pseudomonadati; phylum Pseudomonadota; class Gammaproteobacteria; order Lysobacterales; family Lysobacteraceae; genus Luteimonas; species Luteimonas salinilitoris. The sequence goes on along the minus strand of NZ_JBFWIB010000010.1, from coordinate 16,507 downwards.
TCGCGGCCTGGAACAGCACCACCAGGCTGAAGCCGATCCCGATCAGGGTCAGCAGTCCGAGGTCGGCCGAGACCAGCACCAGATCGATCACCCACTGCAGCGCCAGCGGCAGGGCCAGCGTGAACAGCTCCAGCGCCAGGGCAAGCAGCAGCACCTGCACCGCGGCGCGGCGTAGCCCGAACACCTGGCCGACCAGGGCGCGCAGCGACAGCCGGCGGCGCTCGCGCACGGGCGCGAACGAAGGCGAGGGCGTCAGCTCGAGCACGACGCCGGTGAAATGGCGGCCGAATTCCTGCAACGACATCGTGACCGCACCGCGCGCCGGATCGTGGATCTCGACCCGGTTGCCGCGGATCCGCCGCAGCACGACGAAATGGTTGAGGTCCCAGTGCAGGATGCACGGCGTGCGGATGTCGCGCAGGTGCCCGACCTCGGCACGCAACGGACGCGTGTCGAAGCCGAGGTTGCCGGCGATCGCGATCAGCCGCGACAGCCCGGTGCCCTTGAGCGAGATCGGGAAACGCCGTCGCAGCCCGGCGAGGTCGACGTCGTGGCCGTGGTAGCGCGCGATCATCGCCAGGCAGGCCAGCCCGCACTCGGCGATCTCGTTCTGCTGGATCACCGGTAACCGCCGGGCCGTCGCGTCGTTGCCTCGGGTCATCATGGCCGTCCCGACGGCGCCGCTTCGGTATCGCCGTCGCCCAGCGGCGCCAGCACCAACCGGTACAGGCGCCGGCGCTCGAGCAGCAGGTCCGCATCCAGGCGCATGCCCACGCGCAGGGGCAGGGCGCGGTCGCCGGTGGTCACGTCCTGCCGGTCGAGCGCCGCCAGCACCCGATAGACCGGTCCGTCGAGGTCGATGCCCGTCCGCGTCCTCACTTCGTCCGGAGCGAACGTGCTGCCGGCGATCTCGACGATGCGGCCGTACCGTTGCCCATGGGTCTGGTACGGGAAGGCGTCGTACCGAAGCGCGACCCGGTCGCCCGGGGACAGGGGGCCGACGGCGCGCGACGGCACCCAGAGTTCGGCAAGCAGTCGTGCCTGCCGCGGCACGATCGACAGCAGGCGCTGGCGCTCCGCGATGGCCTGGCCGGCATCCGCCGCAAGGCCCGAGACGGTGCCGGGCCCCGGGGCGAGGACCAGGACCGAGCGCTGTGCCTGGTTGCGCACCAAGGACTGTTCGATCTCGGCGAGCGAATGCTCGACCGCGCTGCGTCGCTCGCGGTTTCGCAGCGGCAGCTCGTCGAGCTCCTGACGGGCCTGGGCCAGGTCGCGCTCGACTTCGAGCCGGGTCCGCCGCGCCAGTTCGCGCTGCGCTTCGGTGCCGAGCGCCTGCTCCTCGTACTGCTGCAGCTGCACTTCGGAGACGATCTGCTGCTCCGTCAGCGGTTGCAGGCGTTCCAGCATGCGCCGCGCCCCTTCCGCCTGCCTGCGCCTGAGTTCGAACTCGGCATCGGCCGACGCCAACTGGTGCCGCAGCGACTCGATGCGCCGGGTCAGCGCATCGCGCTGCCGCGGCACCGCGTTTTCCATTTCGGCAAGGTCCCGCTGCAGGCGGAGGTGCCGGCGGTCGAGACCGGCGGCAAGCTGTTCGCCGACCGGTCCGTCGGACTGCGGCGTGTGGATGTCCGGCGAGATCTCGAGCAGCGGTTGTCCGCGCGTCACCGCATCGCCCTCGGCGACGAAGCGGCGGACCAGCACGCCGGCGGCCGGTGCGGCCACCGTCTGCAGGCCACCCTCGGGTACCAGCCGGCCCTGCACGCGCTCCTTCCGGGTATAGCTTCCGAACGCCAGGATCAGCAGCAAGGCGAGCATCGCCAGTGCGGCGACCACGGTCATCGGCCAACCCAGCCTCGACGTCGACAGGTGCACGCTGCCGAGCCAGTCCTGCCTGCGGGCTTCCAGTACTTCGTCGCGGAACAGGCCTTCGACCATGCAGGCCTCAGCTCCGCGCAGGTTCGCGTGCCGGCGCCCGTGGCGCGCGGGTCCGGCATGTGCTGTGCAGCGCCTCGATCACGGCTGGGGCCGTCCTCCACTGGCAGGCCCGACATCATAGGCGATCGCATTCTCGCGTTGCGGCCATGCGATGGCCATTGCCGCTGCATCGCGGCAGCGACCATCGGCTGACGTGTTCGATGTCCCGGTAGTCACGATTCGTATAGTTGACGTACATCGCGAATATATCGTCGGCGGCATTCCCCTGGGTTTGACCAACGGCGCAGAACGGTGTTCCAGGCACCACGCCAATACGCGTTGAAACGTTACATCGTGCCTTGCGATCCGATCGACCTGACATCACGGCTCTGCGCGCACGCGGAGCGATCGATGCTGCTGCTAGCATGGTGCCCCTTTTGCTGGAGGCGTGTCGATGAAAGCGTGGCGTGCGGGTCGGGTGCTGTTCGGGCTGGTGCTGTTGTTGCCGGCCTTGGCGCTGGGGCAGGCGGCGGCGTCCGACCCGGCCTCGGGCGATGAAGGCGCGGTGGTCGAGTCGCTCCTGGCGCGGATGACGCTGGAGGAGAAGCTCGGCCAGCTGACCCAGTCCCGCGGCCGCGGCAGCGATACCGGCCCGCGCGTTCCGGAAGGCGGCGAGGCGCAGATCCGGGCAGGGCAGATCGGATCGTTCCTGGGCGTCTACGGCGCCGACTACAGCCGGCAGATGCAGCAGGTGGCGGTGGAGGAGTCGCGTCTCGGCATCCCGTTGCTGTTCGCGCACGACGTGATCCATGGCTTCCGCACCACCTTCCCGGTGCCGCTGGCGGAGGCGGCGAGCTTCGATCTCGAGGCGGTGGAGAACGCCGCGCGCATCGCCGCGGTGGAAGCGACCGCGCACGGGCTGCACTGGACGTTCGCGCCGATGGTGGACATCGCGCGCGATCCGCGCTGGGGACGGATCGTCGAGGGCGCGGGCGAGGATCCCTACCTGGGTTCGCGGATGGCCGAGGCGCGCGTGCGCGGTTTCCAGGGCACCGATCTCACCGCGCCCGACACGCTGCTCGCCACCGCCAAGCATTTCGTCGCCTACGGCGGCGCCGAAGGCGGCCGCGACTACAACACCGTCGACGTGTCCGAGCGCACCCTGCACGAGGTCTACCTGCCGCCGTTCAAGGCCGCCGTCGCGGCCGGGGTGCAGTCGATCATGCCGGCGTTCAACGAGGTCGCCGGCGTGCCGATGCACGCCCATCGGCCGCTGATCGAGACGCTGCTGCGCGAGCAGTGGGGCTTCGACGGCGTGCTGGTCAGCGACTACAACGCGGTCCAGGAATTGATGCAGCACGGCGTCGCCGCGACCCGCACCGACGCCGCCATCCTCGGGCTCGAGGCCGGGGTCGACATCGACATGGTCAGCGGCATCTATCTCGAGGACGTGGCGGAGGCGGTGCGCGACGGCCGCCTGGACGAAGCCCTGGTCGACGCTTCCGTGCGCCGCGTGTTGCGCGCCAAGTACCGGCTCGGCCTGTTCGACGACCCGTACCGCTACAGCGATCCCGCACGCGAGGCGGCGATGACGCTCACCCCGGCGCACCGCGAGGCCGCGCGCGAGCTGGCGCGCAAGTCCTTCGTGCTGCTGAAGAACGACGGCGACACCCTGCCGCTGTCGAAGCGGCTGCGCACGGTGGCGGTGATCGGCCCGCTGGCGGACGACCGTCGGCAGATGCTGGGCAACTGGGCCGCCGCCGGCCGTCCCGAGGATGCGGTCACGCCGCTGGACGGCATCCGCGCCGCGCTCGGGCCGGATGTGCGCGTGCTGCATGCACAGGGCGCGGAGATCGACGGCGACGACGTGTCCGGCCTGGACGAGGCGGTGCGCATCGCGCGCCAGGCCGATGCGGTGATCCTGATGCTCGGGGAGGACCAGGAGATGAGCGCCGAGGCCAACAATCGCACCACGCTCGACCTGCCCGACGTGCAGGAGGAGCTGGCGCAGGCGGTGCAGGCGACCGGCAAGCCGGTGGTGGCGGTGCTGTTCGGCGGCCGCCCGCTGTCGGTGAACTGGCTGCACGACAACGTGCCGTCGATCCTGATGGCGTGGTTCCCTGGCGTGGAGGCCGGGAACGCACTGGCCGACGTGCTGTTCGGCGATCACGCCCCCAGCGGCAAGCTGCCGGTGACCTTTCCGCGCAACGTCGGCCAGGTGCCGATCCACTACAACCACAAGAACACCGGGCGCCCGCCCGATGCGGAGGACAAGTACACCTCGAAGTACCTCGACGTGCACTGGACGCCGCTGTATCCGTTCGGCCATGGCCTGACCTACACCCGCTTCCGCTACGACGATCTGCGGGTGAAGACGCCGCGCATCGGCCGTGGCGAAGCGGTCGACGTGGAGGTCACGGTGACCAACGCCGGCGGCCGCGCCGGCGACGAGGTGGTGCAGCTGTACCTGCGCGACGATGTCGCCAGCTTCACCCGCCCGGTGAAGGAACTGCGTGGCTTCCAGCGCGTGACGTTGCAGCCGGGTGAAAGCCGCACGCTGCGGTTCCGGCTGGAGCCCGAGGCCATGGCGCTGCTCGACGCCGACCTGCGCCCGGTGGTGGAACCCGGAACGTTCACCGTGTTCGCCGGCGGCAGCTCGGCCGAGACCAGCGAGACCACGTTCGAGGTGGTGGCGGATTGAACCGCTCCCCCGGCAAGCCCCGAGGCTCCCTCTCGCGTAGAGCGGAGCTTGCTCCGCTGCCCCGGGCTCCGGAGCCGCATAGCGGAGCAAGCTCCGCTCTACACCCAGCCGGTCGCGTAGAGCGGAGCTTGCTCCGCTGCCCCGGGCTCCGGAGCCGCATAGCGGAGCAAGCTCCGCTCTACGTCCAACCGGTCAGATAATACAGCCCGATCACCGCGAACACCGTCAGCGTGCTGATCACCGTGATCGCGAAGATGTCGCCGTAGGATTGTCGATGGCTGAGCCCGGTGACCGCGAGCAGGGTGATCACCGCGCCGTTGTGCGGCAGCGTGTCCATGCCGCCGGAGGCCATCGCCGCGACCCGGTGCAGGACATCCATCGGGATCCCGGCGGCCTCGGCGTTGGCGATGAAGCTCTCCGACATCGCCGCCAGCGCGATGCCCATGCCGCCCGAGGCCGAGCCGGTGATGCCGGCCAGCGCGGTCACCGTGACCGCCTCGTTGACCAGCGGGTCGGGGATGCCGTTGAGGGCATTGGCCACCATCAGGAAACCCGGCAGCGCGGCGATCACCGCCCCGAAGCCGTACTCGGACGCCGTGTTCATCGACGCCAGCAACGCGCCGCCGATGGCCGCGCGGGTGCCCTCGGCGAATCGCCGGGTCACCGGCTTCCAGGCCAGCAGCAGCACGCTGAGGATGCCGATCAGCAATGCGCCCTGGACCGCCCAGATCGCCGTCACCCGCGAGACCTCCTGTACCACCGGGGCGGCCTCGCCCATCACCGCCGGCACGAACGCGTGGCTGTCGCCGTACAAGCGCGGGATCAGCACGGTGAACAGCTTGTTGGCCACGCCCACCAGCACCAGCGGCAACACCGCCAGCAGCGGGTGCCGGAGATGCCCGCCGATGAAGGCCTCGGGCTCGTTGCGCAGCTCGGTGCCGTAACCCTCGCCGGCGACCACCGCGCGGCGGCGGCGCCACTCCAGGTACAGCATGCCGAAGGCGAAGATCAGCACCGAGCCGACCGTGCCCAGCACCGGTGCCGCCCACGAGTCCGTGCCGAAGAACGCCGTCGGGATGATGTTCTGGATCTGCGGCGTGCCCGGCAGCGCCATCATGGTGAAGGTGAACGCGCCGAGCGCGATCGTGCCCGGGATCAGGCGCTTGGGAATCTCGCTCTGGCGGAACAGCTCCGAGGCGAACGGATACACCGCGAACACCACCACGAACAACGACACGCCGCCGTAGGTGAGCAGCGCGCAGACCACCACGATAGACAACAGCGCGCGCTGCGGCCCGAACAGGCGGATGGTCGCGGCCACGATCGACTTGGAGAAGCCGGACAGTTCGATCAGCTTGCCGAACACCGCGCCGAGCAGGAACACCGGGAAGTACAACTTGAGGAAGCCGGCCATCTTCTCCATGAACAGGCCGGTGAACATCGGCGCCACCAGGGTCGGATCGGTCAGCAGCACCGCGCCCATCGCCGCCACCGGCGCGAACAGGATCACGCTGTGGCCGCGGTAGGCGACGTACATCAGGAAGCTCAGCGCGCCGAGCACGATCAGCAGGGCCATCGCAGGTCCGGTTGCGGAAATGCCGGCGGCCAGTGTGGCCGGCCGCCCGCGGACGGCCCATTGTCCGAAGGTACGATGCCCGCCGCGGTGCGTTCTACCTAAGCTTCTCCCCGGCGGCGACCGGCCGCCCGCATTGCCATATCCGCGAGGGGAGCCCGATGAAGCGCGCCACGATCCAGCACACCGCCTTGAGCCTCGCGATCGCCTTCGGGCTGTCGTCGCCTGCTGCTGCGTTTGCCCAGCAATCCGCCCAGCAGGCCGTTGGAGCGGCCGCCCGGGCGGAGCCCACCACGCTCGATGCCATCACGGTCACCGCGCGCAAGCGCGAAGAGACCCTGCAGGACGTGCCGGTCGCGGTCACCGCGTTCACGCCGGAGACGCTCGACAAGCTCAACATCCAGGATATCGGCGACCTTGATGCGCAGGTGCCGAACCTGACGATCTACGCCGCGCGCGGCTCCACCAGCACCGCCACGGCCTACATCCGCGGCATCGGCCAGGCCGATCCGCTGTGGGGCGTCGATCCGGGCGTGGGCATCTATCTCGACGACGTCTACATCGCCCGCCCGCAGGGCGCGCTGCTGGACGTATTCGACATCGGTCGCATCGAGGTGCTGCGCGGGCCACAGGGCACGTTGTACGGCAAGAACACCATCGGTGGCGCGATCAAGTACATCGGCCGCGAGCTGCCCACGGAGCTCGACGGCTTCGCACAGGTCACGGTCGGCAACTACAACCAGCTCGACGTCAAGGGCGGCATCGGCGGCCCGATCGGCGGCAGCGAGGCGCTGCGCGCACGGCTGTCGCTGGCCAGCATGAACCGCGACGGCTTCGGCACCAACCGGGAGAACGGCCAGGAGGTCAGCGACAAGGAGATCAACGCCGCGCGCTTCCAGCTCGGCGCCTTCGCCAGCGAGCAGTTCGACGTGCAGTTCGCGCTCGACTACATGGACGACCAGTCCGGCGTGCGCGGCGCCCGGCTGCTGGCGCCGAACCCGCTGGCGCCGGCCTATCCGCCGCTCGACGACCGCTACGACATCCGCAGCGGCATGCCCAACGTCAACGACACCGAGATGAAGGGCGCATCGGCCACGCTCAACTGGCGGCCGAACCTGGACTGGGCGTTCAAGTACATCGTCGCCAAGCGCGAGTCCGACACCGAGACCAACATCGACTTCGACGAGACCCCGCTGCAGCTGGTCGACGTGCTCGCCTTCTACAGCGACAGCCAGGTCAGCCACGAGCTGCAGGCCAACTTCGACGGCGGCGGCCGCGCGCGCGGCGTGATGGGCTTCTACTACTTCGACGGCGAGGCCGGCGGCCAGGTGCTCAACCGCTTCGAGAATCCGCTGCTGCCGCCATCGCTGACCAACCCGCTGTTCGGCGATACCCAGGGCAAGGTATTCACCGAAAGCTACGCGTTGTACGCCGACTGGACCTTCGATCTCAGCGAGCGTCTCAAGCTCGACGTCGGCGCGCGCTATACCGACGAGGACAAGCATGCCATCGCCCTCAACCGATTCTACACCGACGACACCTACGCCACGTCATGGGGCACGGCCGCCAATTTCGACAAGACCGTGAACTTCAAGAACGTCTCGCCGAAGGTGTCGCTGGACTACGAGGTGACGCCGGACATCATGGTATACGGGCTCGCCTCGCGCGGATTCAAGTCCGGCGGCTACAACATCCGCGCCAACACCACGTCGATCCCGCGTTCCGGCGAGCCGTTCGACGACGAGCAGGTCGACAGCTACGAGATCGGCAGCAAGATGGCGCTGCTCGACCAGCGCCTGTTCCTCAACCTGGCGTACTTCCACAACAAGTACAAGGACATCCAGCTGTCGGTGTTCACGTCCTACACGCTGCCCGACGGCAGTTCCAGCTTCTTCGGCGACTTCACCAATGCCGGTCGCGGCACCGTGCAGGGCGTGGAGGTGGAATACCAGTTCCTGCCGACGGCCAACTGGCTGGTCAGCGGCAACCTGTCGTGGCTGGACGCGAAGTACGACGAGTTCATCAGCGGCGGCGTCGATGTCGCCGACACGCAGGAGTTCACCAACGCCCCGGAGTTCTCCGGCGCGCTGAACGTGGAGTACCGCACCGATCTGGCCAACAGCGGCAATCTCTCGGCGCGGGTCGGCTACAGCTACCAGTCGGAAGTGTGGCCGACCACCGACCTGAGTCCGGCGATCCGGCAGGGGGGTTACGGGTTGGTCGGTGCCGGCGTGATCTGGCGCATCGACGATGCCTGGTCGCTGTCGCTGCAGGGCAGCAACCTGGCCGACGAGGAATACCGCACCACCGGCTACAACATCGCCTCCTATGGGGTACTGACCGGGTTCTACGGCGCGCCGCGGCAGTACAGCCTGAGCGCGCGCTACGAGTTCTGAGCAGGTCGCAAATGCGCCGCTGCGCTATGCTCGCCTGCGTGACGAACGCGGGCCGGGACGAGATGGGGCAGGGGACCGAATGCGAACCTGAGCGCCGATGCTGAGCGTCGGCGTGGTGGTGCTCGCGGCCGGGCTATGGCTGGGGCTGATGTTCGCCGCGGCGCTGTTCGGCGAGCGGCATCCGGGCGTGTTCGCGAAGCACTGGCGGCACGTGTATGCGCTGTCGCTGGCGGTGCACTGCACTTCGTGGACCTTCTACGGCACGGTCACCCAGGCGGCGCGCTACGGCTGGCCGCTGCCGCCGACCTTCCTCGGCGCGATCGTGTTCTACACGGTCGCGTTCGCCTTCATGACGCGGCTGGTGCGACTGGCGCGCGAGAGCAACGCCACCTCGCTTGCCGACCTGATCGCCACCCGCCTGGGCAAGGACGCGTGGCTGGCGGCCACCATCACCCTGGTCGCGGCGCTCGGGCTGATCCCCTACATCGCGCTGCAGCTCAAGGCGGTGGCGATGAGCTTCGCGACGCTCACCGGGACCGCGGCCGGCGATCTGACCGAAGTGCCGCCGTGGCGCGACAGCGCGCTGTACGTGGCATTGGCGATGGCCCTGTTCACCATGCTGTTCGGCACCCGGCGCGCCAGTGCCGCCGAGCACAACCGCGGCCTGGTGCTGGCGATGGCGTTCGAGTCGCTGTTCAAGCTGGCGGCGATGCTGGCGCTGGGCGCGTTCGTCTGGTTCGCGCTGGATCCGTTGCCGAGCGTGCCGGCGCCGCCGCCGCAGGATGTCGGCGGATTCGTGCCGCTGGTCTTGCTGGGCGGGCTGGCGATGTTCATCCTGCCGCACCAGTTCCACGTCGCGGTGGTGGAATGCCGCGACGAACGCGACGTGCGCACGGCGCGCTGGCAGTTCCCGCTGTACCTGCTGCTGATCGCGATTCCGGGCCTGCCGCTGGCGCATGCCGGCATGGCGCTGCTCGACGATGGCGTGCCCTCGGACATGTACGCGCTGGCGGTGCCGCTGTCGCAGGGCGGCGAGGGGATCGCGCTGTTCGCGTTCCTCGGCGGGTTGAGCGCGGCGACCGGCATGGTGATCGTCAGCACCCTGACCCTGAGCCTGATGATCGGCAACCACTGGTTCGCGCCGGGCCTGCTGCGCGGGGCGTGGTCGCGCGGGCAGGGCGACGATCATCGCGGCGGCCTGTTGCTGCTGCGCCGTGCCGGCATCGTCGTGATCATGCTCCTGGCCTGGGCCTACAGCCGCCTGGTCGGCGACAGCGATGCGCTGGCGGACATCGGCGCGGTGTCGTTCTCGGCGCTGGCGACGTTGGCGCCGGCGCTGGCGTTCGCGGTGTGGCGGCCGCAGACCTCCGCGCGCGCGGCGACCACCGGGGTGCTGGCGGCGTTCGCGGTCTGGGCCTGGGTGATGCTGGTACCGGCGTTCGCGCGCGCCGATGCCGCGTGGCTGGCCGCTGGCCCGCTCCGACTGGAGTGGCTGGCGCCGGATGCGTTGTTCGGCCTGACCGGCTGGAGCCGGCTGGGACGTGCAGTCGGGGCGACGCTGTTCACCGGCACCCTGGCCACGGTGCTGGTCGCGGCGCTGGACCGACGCGAACGGAGCGGCCCGCATCGGCGCGCCGACTTGCGGACGCTGCGCAACGCCGGGCGCCGGTTCCTGCCCGAGCACCTGGTCGATGCGCTGCTGCAGGACGCCCCGTCCGAAGGCCCGGTGCCGGCGGCGCTGGAATCGAGCATGGAGCGCGAACTGTCGGCGGTGCTCGGCAGCGCCTCGGCGCGGCTGCTGCTGGATGCGGCCCGACGCGAAGCCGGGCCGGACCTCGACACCGTCGCCGCGATCGTCGGCGAGGCGTCACAGGACCTGCGCTTCAATCAGCGCGTGCTGGAAGCGGCGCTGGAGAACATGAGCCAGGGCATCAGCGTGGTCGATGCCGAACTGCGGCTGGTGGCCTGGAACGCGCGCTATGCCGAACTGTTCGGTTACCCGCCGGACCTGCTGCGCGTGGGCGTGCCGGTGGCGGACCTGGTGCGCTTCAATCTCGATCGCGGCCTGCTCGGCGCGGTCTCGCTGGAGGACGAGCTGCGCAAACGCCTGCGACACATGCGCGCGGGCACGCCGTACGTCGCCGAGCGCCGTTTCCCCGACGCGGGTGCGCCCGGCGGCAGTGTCGTCGATGGCATCACCGTCGAAGGCATCACTGTAGAAATCCGCGGCAACCCGATGCCCGGCGGCGGCTTCGTCGCCACCTTCACCGACGTCACCGCCTTTCGCAGCACCGAGCACGCGCTGCGCACCGCCAACGAGACCCTCGAGCAGCGCGTGGCCGAACGCACCGCCAGTCTCGACCAGGCGCGGCGCGAGGCCGAGCGCGCCAACGACGCCAAGAGCCGCTTTCTCGCCGCGGTCGGACACGACCTGCTGCAGCCGCTGCATGCCGCGCAGCTGTTCACCGACTCGCTCGCGCAACAGCTCGACGACGCGTCGCGCCGCGGCCAGCTGCGGCAGATCCGCGGTGCGCTCGATTCCACCAGCGACCTGCTGACCGGGCTGTTCGACATGTCGCGGCTCGAGGCGGGCGGCCTGGCGCCGCAGCCGCGCGAGTTCCCGCTGTCCGAAGTGCTCGATCCGCTGGCCTCCGAATTCCGCGTGCTGGCGTCGGAGCAGGGGCTCGACTTCCGCTACCGGCCGACGCAGGCATGGACGCGCAGCGATCCGCAGTTGCTGCGCCGCGCGCTGCAGAACTTCCTGGCCAATGCCGTGCGCTACACCCGGTCCGGCGCGATCCTGCTGGGCGTGCGCCGCGAAGGCGGCGCGCTGCGGGTGGAGGTCCACGACACCGGGCCGGGCATCCCGGCGCCGCAGCGCGCGCCGATCTTCGAGGAGTTCCGTCGCGGCGAAGGCGTCGGCGGGCAGGGGCTCGGCCTCGGCCTGGCGATCGCCGACCGGATCGCACGGCTGCTGGCGGCGCCGCTGGGGCTGCGCAGCGAAGTCGGGCGCGGCACCGTGTTCTCGCTCACGCAGCCGCGGATACCGGCTCGGGAAGGGCTACCGATGGGTGCCGCGCGTCACGCACTGTCCGGTACGCGGGTGCTGGTGGTCGACAACGATGCCGACGCGCTCGAGGCACTGGCCGGATTGCTGCGCGGCTGGGGCTGCACGATCGCCGCAGCCGCCGGCGGCACGGCCGCGGCGGATGCGATGCGGGCCGATCCGGCTGCACTGTGGCTGTTCGACTACCACCTCGACGACGGCGACACCGGCGTTCGCCTGCATGCACGGCTGGCCGCGCACTTCGGGCCGCGGCCGACGCTGATCCTGAGCGCCGACGATGGCAGCGGCCTCCGCCGCGACGTGCTCGACAACGGCCTGGCGCTGTTGAACAAGCCGGTGCGGCCGCTGGCGTTGAAGTCGGTACTGGATCGCCTGCTGGCGCGGCGGGGTTGAGAGAACCGGGCGTCGTTTCTCCGGCGGACAGCAGTTCCGACTCCCTCGCTCGTCATCCCAGCGGAAGCTGGGATCCATTTTGCTTTTTTCGCGATCTCCGTGATGGATCCCAGCTTGACCAGCCATTCGGCTGTTGAAAGCCGCTGGGATGACGAGCAAAGGCGTTACGCTTTCCCGATTCCCGATTCCCGATTCCCGATTCCCGATTCCCGATTCCCGATTCCCGATTCCCGATTCCCGATTCCCGATTCCCGATTCCCGATTCCCGATTCCCGATTCCCCAGGCTCCCGCTCCCCGGCTCCCTTACAATCGCGCCTTTCGCGTCCAAGCCAACGTCATGCCCTACACCCCGATCGTCGCCACCCTCGGCTACGTGCTGTCGCCGGATCGCCGCGAGGTGCTGCTGATCCACCGCAACGCCCGCGACGACGACCACCATCTCGGCAAGTACAACGGCCTGGGCGGCAAGCTCGATCCGGACGAGGACGTGGTGACGGGTATGCGCCGCGAGATCCGCGAGGAGGCCGCCATCGAGTGCGAGGAACTGCAGCTGCGCGGCACCATCAGCTGGCCCGGATTCGGCAAGGCGGGCGAGGACTGGTTCGGCTTCCTGTTCCTGGTGACGCGCTTCAGCGGCACGCCGCTCGCCAGCAATCCGGAGGGGACGCTGGAATGGGTGCCGGTCGAACGCATCCTGGAACTGCCGCTATGGGACGGCGACCGCCATTTCCTGCCACTGGTGTTCGACGCCGACCCGCGCGCCTTCCACGGCGTCATGCCCTATCGCGACGGCGGCATGCTGTCGTGGACGTACTCGCGCATCTGAGCCGGGGATGGGCGCATGGGCCCGGCGGCATCTCCGTAGGAGCGCGCCATGCGCGCGATGCCGCGGGTGTCGACAGAATCCGGCGGATGCCACGATTCTGGACCGGCAGGCGCGCCGATCGCCGGAATTTGCGGGCGGCGAAATGCTCGCGGCATCGCGCGCATGGCGCGCTCCTACGGGGGGGATGGAGGTTATCCAGCGGCGCCCGATGAATCCGCGGGGCCGGTGCGGTGTGCTCAGTCCGCGAAGCTCCGGGCCGGCGAATAATCGGTCGCCCGCAACGTGCGCTCCTCGATCTCGCCGACGAACCGGCCGTGCTCGCGCCCGGTCTGGCGCTTGATCTCCGCCCACTCCTCGTCGGCCATGAACCGCTCCCAGCTGTCGCGCATGGTCCGTTCGTCCGGCCATTCGAGCAGGTAGACGAACTCGAGCCGGTCCTCGCGCCGCGATTCCCATATCGCGACGATCTCGAAGCCGTACTTTTCCATGAGGCGCGCGGCGTGGTCGCGGAACCGGTCGTGGAACGCATCGCGGGTGTCGTCGAAGATCTCGTAGATGCGCAGTTGCTGGATCGGCCCGGCCTGTTGCACGGCGGCGCCGGCGGAAAGCGGCGCCACGACGAGCATGAGCGGGGCGAGGATGCGCGCAAGGGAACGCAGGAATCGGGGTGCGGAAAACACGGTTGGCATCGGCGGGCTCCGGTCGGGGAGGGTGCGATGCCGGAGACTATCATTGTGTCGGCGAAGTTCCCGTTCGCGATTCGTCTGCCCGATCCGCGACATCGGGTTCGACCCGCCGCGCGGGATCACCGATCTCCAGCTCGCGCAGGATCACGCCCGCGTGCGTGCGGTTGCGGACACCGAGCTTTTCGAAGATCGCCGACAGGTGCGCCTTCACCGTGCGCTCCTGCACGTCGAGGCGATCGGCGATCTGCTTGTTGAGCAGCCCCTGCGCGACCAGGGTGAGCACGCGGAACTGCTGCGGGGTGAGGCTGGCCAGGCGCGCGGCGAGATCGGCATCGTGCGGCAGCGAGTCGGCGCGCTCCACCGGACCGCGCAGCGCCGGCGGCAGCCACTGCTCGCAGGCGAGCACGCTGCGGATGGCCTGGCGCATCTCGTCCAGGCCGGCGCTCTTGGGAATGTAGCCGGCGGCGCCGTGGTCGAGCGCACGGCGGATCACCTGCGGATCCTCGTTGGCCGAAACCAGCGCCACCGCCACCGCCGGGAACTGCGCGCGGATCGCGGCCAGCCCCGCCAGGCCGTGGTTGCCGGGCATGTGCAGATCGAGCAGGACCAGGTCGATGTCGCTGCGTGCATCGAGCACGGCGATGACGCCGTCGAAGGTGTCGGCTTCCTCCACGTGCATGTCGGCCACGGCTTCCGCCGCCGCGCCGCGCAACGCGGCGCGGAACAGCGGGTGGTCGTCGGCGATCAGCAGGATCGGCATGGACGGATTGTAGGAGAGCCGCCTGGCACGCGGAACACGCACGTAGGAGCGCCCCATGGGCGCGATGCCGCGGATGCTGGAATTGCCCGGATGAAAATCGACCCGGGCGCCTTTTGGACTAAGCTCAGGGCGACGCGCCTGCAGCCGGATACCCGCGGTATCGCGCCCATGGCGCGCTCCTACGAGAGCGTGCAGGTGTACCAAAGTACGATGCCGGTGCCGGTCGCCGCTGCTAAGGTCGGCGGCATGAGCCGAAATCCCGCGAATACCGTCGTCCTGGCCGCTGCCGTGCTGCTGGCTGCCTGCGCCACCGGCCAGCAACGCGCATCATCGGAGCCCGCCATGTTCACCGACCGGCACGCCAGCACGCACCGTGACAGCGACGACCTGCTCAGCGCCGGGCTCGGGCTCGGCGGCCTGCGCGCGATGGCGGCGCCGGCATTCGCCGATCCGGAGCGGTCGACCGCGGCCGAACGGCGCCGCCGTGCGATCTGGAGCAACTGGCGCGGCATCGCCGACCTGGTGCCGGGCGGCGGTTACGGCGATGTCTACGGCAGCGTCGCGGCCGTGCCCGGTCGCGAGTTCCACGCCCTGGCCACGCTGCCCGGTGCGCGCCATCCGCACCGCGTACTGCTGCAGTTGCCGGACGACTTCGACGCCGGGCGCCGCTGCGTGCTGGTGAGCGCCTCGTCCGGCTCGCGCGGCATCTACGGCGCGATCGCGGTCGCGGGCGCCTGGGGACTGCCGAAGGGCTGCGCGGTGGCGTACACCGACAAGGGTGCAGGCAGCGACTACTTCGATCTCGACGCCGGGCTCGGGATTGGTGCGGACGGCGCCGTCGTTCCGCGCGGGCAGGCAATGGCGTTCGCACCGGACGCGCCGGCGTCGGCATCGGGCGTCGCCTTCAAGCATGCGCATTCGCAGGACAATCCCGAGGCCGACTGGGGTCGCCACGTGCGCCAGGCGGCCGAGTTCGCCCTGCGCACGCTCGACGAGGCGCTGCCGCAGGCGGCGCCGTTCACCTTCGACAACACCCGCATCATCGCGGTCGGTATCTCCAACGGCGGTGGTGCGGTCCTGCGCGCGGCGGAACTGGACGGCGACTGGCTCGATGCCGTGGTCGCCGGCGCGCCGAGCGTGCTGTCCGGCGGCGACGGCGCGCGCGCCCTGTACGACTACACCACCGAAGCCGCGCTGCTGATGCCATGCGCGCTGGCGCACCTGGACGACCTGCCGCAGTCGCCGTTCACGGCCGTGAACCAGCCGCAGCGCGTGCCGCGCTGCGCCGCCTTGAAGCAGGCCGGCCTGGTCGACGGCGACGACACCGCCGCGCAGGCGCGTTCGGCCTGGCAGCGGCTGCGCGACGTCGGTTGGAGCGAGGCGGCGATCCGCGCCGGAACGCTTTCGGTGGAGTTCGACCTGTGGCGCGCGGTGGCGGTGACCTACGCCTCGGCCTACGGTCGCTACCGTGCCGGGGAGCATCCCTGTGGTTTCGGGTTCTCCGCGCAGAACGCCGATTTCACGCCGCGCGCCGCCACCGCGGCCGAGCGCGGCGCCTGGTGGAGCGACGCCAGCGGCATTCCGCCGGGCGCGGGCGTCGGCATCGTCGATCCCCGGCTGGCGCCGCCCGATCCGACTCTCCCGGGCCTGCAATGCCTGCGCGCGCTCTGGGACGGCAACGGCGCCGATGCCGACCGCGTCCGCGAGGGCGTGGAGGCGGTGCGCGCCGGCCTGCCGCGCGCGGGGCTGCCGGTGCTGGTGGTCCACGGCCGCGACGACGGCCTGATCCCGCTCGCCTTCAGCAGCGCGCCCTATGTCGCCGCGGCGCGGTCCGCCGGGCGCGACGTCCGCTTCTGGCAGGTGCGGAACGCGCAGCATTTCGACGCGTTCCTCGGGCTGCCGGACTACGGCGTGCGCTACGTGCCGCTGCTGCCGTACGTGTACGCGGCGCTCGACCGGGTGGCGGCGCACCTCGATGGCGAGGGTGCGCTGCCGGCCGATGCCGTCATCGAGGCCAGGCCGCGGAAGGCCGGCGAACCCATGGCTGCAGGAGCGCTGGCGATCCCCTGATCGCAGCGATGCACCCCGTTCCGAATGTGGGAGTGGCGGCGGCATGTCGTCGCCGGGAAGTCGCGACCCGCTGTCGCCGAAAGCGTCGCGACTTCCGTCGCTCCCACACTGGCGATTCCT